>CAZDUN010000101.1:7683-8373 GCA_964508615.1 uncultured Pelolinea sp.
ATCCAAGGTAGCCCGTTTGTTTTCTCGCGCTGCGGCAACCCGCAGCAGAACACGGATCGAATTGGCCACCCGGCCGCCCTTGCCAATTACGCGCCCCATATCATCTTTGGCAACCTTCAATTCGATGCGCACGCGGCCATTTTCTTCCGCTTCCGTTACCGATACCTGGGATTTCTCTTCGACCAATTGATCGGCAATATATTCAATCAACTCTTTCACTGCATCTCCTTATCGAAATAGGCAGATTTGCCTCTTAACGCGGAGCCCGATTATTTACGAGTTTTCGGCTGCACCAGTCGCGCCTGGTAATATGCCTTTGCTTCTTCAAGGACTTTCTCAACCGGCTCGCCAGCTTTGACTTTTTTATAGCGCTCCATCAAACCAACGGCGTTGAACAGTTGGGCAACAGATTCGCTGGGCTGCGCGCCATTGTTCATCCAATGATAGATGCGATCTTCCGCCACTTCGAAAGTAAAAGGTTCCGTGCGCGGATTATAGGAACCCAGGATTTCAAGGAATTTCCCATCGCGCGGGCTTTCTTTTTCTGAAGCGACAATGCGATAGCTGGGTTGATTCCTTAATCCAATTCTCCTTAAACGTATTTTAACCATGAATGCTTCTCCTGTTTATTTTCCGAATACTAGATCATCAGAAGCAATAATCTCTGAGGGACGAGAAAGGAGTCGTTTT
>CAZDUN010000102.1:0-8219 GCA_964508615.1 uncultured Pelolinea sp.
CGCATCACCCACTTGGGCGTCTTCCGCCAACCCGAAACGGTGCTGTTCCTGGCTCCCACGGTCACCCGCGAGCTGCTGGACTTGCATGCGAGCATCCATGAAAGCATGGCGGCCCATGCCGGCAGTTCCTGGGAAGTCTATCAACCCGCGAAATGGGTGCCGCATTGCACCCTGGCGATGAATCTGGATGATGGAAAATTAAGCCAGGCGATTGCTTGCTGCGGTTCGATTGAATTGCCCTGGCGGCTGCACACCACCGGCATTGGCGCGGTTGAATTCGTGCCGGTATCCGATCTGTTCCAGTTCGACTTAAAAAACGGTTGACAGCCTATCGTCTGCGCCTGCGCAGCAGACATAGCATGAAGAGCAGCGGCCAGAGCCAGGCCAGGCTGCCGGGCCCATCGGCGCCGGTGCGCGGTGATTGGCGGCTGACCCGCAGCAGGCGCAAATCGGCGGTCGCTTCGCGCAATTTCTCTTCTTCAACACCAAGCGGGTGAATTCCACATAGATATTGAGCAACTGCGCCGCTGCCCGCCAGCAGTTTGCTCAGCATGGCGGCGCGCTCTTCGCCTTCCTCAACAATTTCCGCCCGTCCGGCATACCAGCCATCCGGCAACCAGATTTCCACCTGCGGATTGGCGATCACGTTCAAAGCCCAGTCTGTTTTTTTCTCAATGAAAGTCGTGCAGTAGATCCATTCGCCCTGGGAAAAATAATGCAATGGCGTCAGCAGCGCGCTGCCGCTGCTCCCTGCGGGTTGGCTGATCACCAGCGTGCTCCCGAACAGCGCCGGCCAGCTGTTGATCAATTTACCCAAACCCATTTTCCACAGCAAAACCATAAGCTGGCGATGGACGACGATGAGATCAGGAATTCTTTTTTTCAACTTTCCAAAGTCGATTTGCATGTTTCCTCCTGCGCCGGTTTTCTTATACCGGTATCCGTCACCAAATGACCTGTTGCTTTAATCATAACGATGTCAATTTACCGTTACTACGCCTGACTCCCGCCCATGGCGCGCTTCGGCCCAGGTTATAACCCACGGGTGAAAAAGGAAATTTTCCGTTTCTTCGCCTGAGTTCCGCGACAGGCGCGGTTCGGCGCAGCGTTTCACGCGCGGGTGCATAACGTAATATTGCCGGCCGGCTGCCGCGTCCTGCGGCTGCGGTTGGAGCGCGTTATCGCGCAGCTTCTGAATACCCTCAGCCATCAGTTCCACCATGCTTACCTCAAGCCGTTCGCGGATGGTTTTAAAGCTGTCATGCGGTAGCGGTTTGATTTTCCTCACCATTACAATGGGGCCGGTATCCACGCCGCGGTCCATCAGATGCAGGGTGGCGCCAAAACCAACCTCTTTCACTTTTCCCTCGGCGGCGGTCCATTCCACCACGTCCATGCCGCGGTAGCGCGGCAGCACGCCGGTATGGCAGTTCAGCACGCCGATGCGCGGGATGCTCAGGACTTCCTGCCGCAGCAGCCCGCCGCCCGTGAAGGCGATTAGGTCGGGCGTTTCGCTCTGAAGCAAGCCTACCGCGCGCGGGTCATTCAGGTCATTCACGACCATATAAGGTATACCATCATGGCGCGCCAGGTCCTTCAGCGTCCGGTATACCAAATTCGTTTCTACAGCCAGCGATCCCAGGCTGCGGCCGGGCGAACCTTCATAACGCCTGTCGCCGGCGATGTACTTCTGGCGGATCTTCCCGAGCAGGCGCAGGCCGTCGCGCCCAAATTCACTTTTAAAGCGCGCCCAGTTCAGATGATTTCTGACCAGGATCGCGCACAGCGATACGCCTTCCATTTTCAGGACTGCATCCGCCACCAACCGTGAATACAGGCTGGTATGGATGGGAGCCAGCAGGGCGATCTTTAGCATGCCAGCAGCTCCCGTGCGCTGATTTCCTGTTCGGCCAGGGCGATCAACAGCCTGGCCGCGCAAATCTCCGAAAATCCCTGATTGATTTCACGCATCAGCCATTCATTCAGTTTTAAAGCCGCGTTCAGGAATCGCAGGTCCCCCCGCCGGCGCGCGCTGCGGCTGAACAATATGCTGATATCGCAGCGTTCCAGCTTTTGCTGTTCAGACGGGATCGCATGCGTAAATTTACGCAGCGCTCTCACGCGCTTCACCTCCACTTGCCGCAGCAATTTCTCCAGCGTCTCGGTCAGCACGTCCCGCTCGCTTGCCCCGCCGCTGTCCTCCAGCCAATCCAGGAATTGACCGCAGCCCGGCTCCAGGCCATCCCGGCCGAAGCAATAACCTTCCGCCAGCCAGTTATATCCCTGCCAGTCGCCGCGTTGGCCGGTAGCGCCGGATATCTCGCGCCTGCCGGGCGCATCAATCCAGCCCAATTGCATCAGCAGCCCCTCCAGGCGGATCAACTCCTGCTCAAGGACAGTGCCGGTTTGCTTTAAATGATTGAGGCGCTGGTAGCGCTTCATCACCATTTTCTTTGTTTCCGCCTCGGTCATACTGCGGTTGAATAACGCTTCCGGGATCCGCAGGCAAAAATCGAAGAGCTTTTTAATCATGCGCAGAAACTTCCTCTGTGATGGCAGTCCGCAGGCTGCGCCCATCCAAACCCACCAACCCTTCCCCGCTCAGGTACAGCTCCGCCATGCTCAGCTCGCCGGAAGGCACGGCAATCACGCCATATTTGAACAGCTTGACCGGGCGCCAGAAATCCTTTTTGAATCCATGGATCTTCTGCCAGTGGAAAGCATCCCGGCTGACCAGCACTGCGCTGTGGTTGCTACGGATGGCCGGCCCCTGTTCCACCGTGGTGAAAGCCACGTGCAGGCCCTCGCGCGTGGTGCCGCCGTACCAAGATGAGCAATCGATCTCCTGCCCGATCTCCAGTTTTCCATTGCGGCGCAGCATGCGGCAGGCGTGATTGGTTTCTAGGTTGCTGTCGGTCAGCCAATTGACATGCTCGGGCGTGAAGAACAAGTTCACCGCCCGCCAGATCTGGCTGCCATCGCCAAAGCGCTCCACGCTCTTGAAAAAATCGCGCGTGCGCAGCAGGTAGCATTCCCCGGCGAAATCGCCCGTGGTAACCCAAAAAGTGCCGGCCAGAAACGGATCAGGGTAGATGCCGTGCACGTGCCGCACCCCCGGCAGTTCCGCGGCCACCTCCCAGCTTCCCAGGTCCGGGGCGACCCGCCAGACGCACACCGGCCGCCGTTCAGGGTTCATGAAATATTCCCCGAAATAGATGTTGCCCACGCCGTCTTCCGCTATCGAACGATGCAGGACGCAGTCCCCCTGGATGCGGAAGAGGCGCCGCGCCTGCCCGTCCGCGATCGCGTAAACCCATCCGCCGCGAATACCCAGCAGTTTTCCCTGCCGGTTGGCGTACAGGTTGCATTTATCAGCGCGCATGGCGCGCGAGGTCGGCCGCGAAAAGCCGAACAGGTCGCGCGGGTAGCAGCGCGGGAACTCGGCCGCCCGCTGCCAGGCGCCATCTTTTTTCTGCAGGATGGTTCGTTTCGCGCTGGCCCACAGGCTGCCATCAGCGCAGCGCTGGTGAATGATGGTAAGGCGCGGGTAGGTTTCAACGATGCGCAGGGAATAATCCACGATTAAGCTTCCATTTTCTTAATTGAGAGTATTTCGCTATTTATTCTATCAGTATATGTCCGATATCCGCCGAGCGTGATTTCCGGTATACTAAAAGATAAATTTGTCATGGCGGTCGATTCTTTCGCGTATATCCCCGCCAGCCGGGGGTTTTATGACCTGCCCCTCGGGCGGTTCCTGCCTTTGCTGCCCAGGGGGGTCATTGACGCCTGGACCGCAGAACACACCCCGCCCGGCAGCCTGATTCTCGACCCGCTGGGGGCTCATCCGCTGTTGGCCATTGAAACCGCCCAGTCCGGCCGGCGCGTGCTGGTGGCGCGCAACAATCCCGTTCTGTGGCTGATGCTTGAAACCATGGCGCGCGCGCCTGGATTGGAGCGCTTGAAAAAAATCCTCATCCGCCTGCTCATCTCGCGGCGCGGCGCGGAGATTATCGAAGATCACCTGCGTTCCATTTACGCCACGCCTTGCGCGGGCTGCGGTCAGTTGATCCAACCGCAAGGCTACATTTGGGATCAGGATCGCATCCAGCCGGTCGGCCGGGTGTACAGCTGCCCCTTCTGCGGGGATGAGGGTGAAAAGGAGATCAGCGAAAGCGATCTGCAGAAATTGAACGACCTCGGCAGCCTGGGGCTGCACCGCGCGCGCGCCTTGCAGCGCGTGCTGCAGGGCGGCGACTACGAGCAGGAATCGATCGAAGCCGCCCTGGATTGCTACCTGCCGCGCGCGCTGTACGTCTGCATGCTGCTGGTCAACCGCGTGGAGCAGTTGGAGCTCGATAAGGAGGATCGCCTGCTGATGCAGGCCATGCTGCTGCTGGTGTTCGATGACGCCAGTTCCCTGTGGCACTGGCCGGCGCGCGAGCAATCCGTTTTTCAGTTGAATGTCCCCTCCCGCTTTATTGAGAAAAATCTATGGCTTTCTCTGGAAAATGCCCCGCAAAGCTGGGGCTTGTTCCGGCAGCCGGCAGCGGTCAGCTATTGGCCCAACCTGCCCGGCCCGTCCGGCGGCATCTGTTTTTACCAGCGGCGCCTGCCAGAGAAACAAAACCTGCTTAAAGAAGAGCAGCCAGCCGCTCTTATGTCGGTCTTTCCGCGCCCCAACCAGGCGTTCTGGACGCTGAGCGCACTGTGGTCCGGCTGGCTGTGGGGCCGTGAGGCAGTCACGCCGATGCGCAGCGCCCTGGGCCGCCGGCGCTATGATTGGCGCTGGTTCGCCCAGGCCCTGCAAGCCGCGCTGGAAGACCTTACCGTCTTGATCCAGCCCGGCACACCCATGTTCGGGCTGCTTTCGCAGGCTGCCCCCAACCATTTGTTGGGGCTGCTGGCGGGCGCCCACGCGTCCGGTTTTAAGCTGCTCGAGATGGCAGCCAACCAGAGCGAGGAACTGATCCAGTGCCAGTGGCAGTGCGGCCAGCCAAAAACCATCGCGGTGCCGCCCGCTTTTCGCACGATCATCCGTCAATTCCTGGAAGCGCGCGGTGAGCCCTGCAAATTCCAACCCATCCTGAATGATTGCCTGGCGCAGATCGCTAAACAAGGCCGGCTGCCCGCCGAGTTGGGGGCGCTGGAGGAAACCTATTTCAGCCAGCTCCAGCAGCAGGTCAGCGACGCGCTGCGCGATCCGTATTTCATCCAGTCCTATCAAAGCGGCCCCGCCAGCGGCAGCGCCTACTGGCTGGTGGACAGCCGCTCGGCGCAGGCGCCGCTGTCTGAACGCCTGGAAGCCGCCCTGCTGGCGCAGCTGCGGGTAAAAGCGCGCCTCTCGCTGGAAGACCTGGAACGCGAAATCTATCAGCAATTCAGCGGGCAGAACACTCCTGATAGCGAAGCCCTGCGCCAGTGCCTGCAAAGCTACGCCGATGAAGACGCGGATTCTGCGGGGATGTTCGTCTTGCACGCGGCGGACGCGCCGGACGCCCGCCAAAAGGATTTGACCGAACTGGCGGGCATACTGGAGAACTGCGGCCGGAAATTCGGGCTGCAAGTCACCCGCGAGGCTGAGACGCTATCCTGGCTGGATGAAAAAGGGGAGTGCCGCAATCGTTATTTTCTGCTGGCAGATTGCGGGATTTCCCGCTTCGTGCTGGATGCCGACCAGCCAGCTGCGGCAAAAAAGGTGCTGGTGATGCCGGGCGGGCGGGCGCGCTGGCTGCTTTACCGCTTGCGCCAGGACGCGCGCCTGGAAGCCGCGCTGGAAAATCAATGGATCATCCTCAAGTACCGTCATTTGCGCTGGCTGGGCGCGCGCGAGTGGCTCACGCTGGAGTTATGGGACGAGCTTTTGAAAGACGATCCGCTGCAATGGGACGCCTTGCCCCAGATGCAGATGTTGTAAGGCAGGTTTCTACTTAAACTCAGCCTGGTTGGAGCACTACTGGAAAGGCGATATTTTATTTTCGCGAGCCTGACGAAGTCAGGCGTGGCGATCTTCGTAGCTCACTGCGCTTGATCATAGGGAATATTTCCTGCATTCGCCAAAGCCATATTCGGAGGTCTCTCCTACGGATATACTTATGCCTATGAGAACAGATCAACGAACCCCTGTCATCCTGATTGGACTGGATGCTGTAGTGGCATCCTTGTTCGAGCAGTACCTGGAAGAAGGCCTGCTTCCCAATGCCCGTAAGCTGATCGAGCGCGGGGCTTACACCCGCGCGGAATCCCTCTTTCCGGGCGTGACACCTATCAACTGGGCTACCATCGCCACCGGCGCGCACCCCGGCACGCACGGCATCACCGACTTTGCGGTGTTGAACAGCGGCGACCCACTCGATTGCGGCCGCGACGGCTTCAAACGTTCCACTTACCTGGCGGAAACCCTGTGGGAAGCAGCCTGCCGTGAAGGGCGCAAATGCGCGACACTGGACTTCCCGGGCGGCGACACGCGCCAACACCCCAATCATTTATGGGTGGCTGAACGCGGTTCCCCTGCCGGGGTAACGCCCTATGCGGTGCGCAACCTGGGCTGCCTGGCCACCGAAGGTTTGCATTTACGTGACGCGCAATTATTGGAGAAGAAAGGCGCTGAATACAGCGCAGAAGTTAAGCCGGCTTATCTACCCGGCAGCGGTCCGCGCCTGACCTTCCGATTTTCTACCGACCAACAAGGGCACGCGGGGGTATGGGTCAGTGGGTTTGACCAAAAGGGCAGCCAATTGCTCCTGCTGCCCGGTCAGGCCAGTCCCTGGCTGTGGTCCGAGTTCAGCTTGGACGGCCAGATTGTTTTGGCCAGTTATCGCCTGGAGCTGACCCACCTGAATCAGGCATGCGGGGAGTTCGCAGTGGTGGTCTCGCAGGTAACCGCCCCGTCGGATATCGCAGACCCGCCGGAAATGGGCCAGCTGCTGGTGGAGCGCCTGGGCCCTTACATCGGTTATGACGGCGCGCGCGGCGTGGACCGTAACTGGCTTTCCCCCGTCCACATGGTGGCAGATGGACGTTACAAGGGCCTGTGGCAGGCCGGTGCGGCGCGCTTACTTGTGCAGGAATTCGGTTACGATCTGGTGCTGTTTAAGTGGCACCTGATCGACCACGTACAACACAGCTTCTGGGGTGGCATCGATCCATTGTCTCCCTGGTATGAGAATGCCGATCGTGCCATATCTGAAAAACTGATACGCGGCGCGTATCAGGCCGCTGATGAGATGATCGGCTTGCTGCTGCCATTGCTGGATGAGGGCGTAACCATCGGAGTTGTTTCCGATCATGGTCACCTGCCTCACCTGAAAGCCATCAATTGGAACAACCTGTTCGTCAAAGCCGGATTGATCCAGTTGCTGCCGGGTGAAGAAAACCCTCCGCGCGTAGATTGGTCGAATACGCAGATTTATGGCGGGCCGGCTTTGGGGCACATCTGGGTGAACCAAAAGAAGCGCCAGCCGCAAGGCTGCGTGGACGCGCAAGAGTTCGAGGCTGTACGCCAAAAGGTTATCGATTTGATGGTGAACCTGGTTGACCCGGCTACCAACCAAAAAGTGATCGATAAAGTCTTCCGGCATGACGAAACCCGTTTCATGGGGTTGTGGGGAGAGCGCACCGGTGACATTGTTTATTGGATGCGGCCGGGATACTCCGGCGATTTCAACTGGTCCCCCATTTCGCGTGATGGAGCGGTGGTGATGGACTTGCTGGAAAAAAGGCCGGGGTTTGCCGATTATGGCGAAGGGCGTTTTGTGGGGGATAAGTTCCAAAGCGTGCACGGCTGCGGCGATCCTTCTGCGCGGTTAGGCGTTGGCACCGAGGAAGCTGTGTTCGCGCTGGCTGGTCCGGCAGTTAAGCCGGGTGCGAAATTGAAAGATGTTCCCAATCTGACCTGCGTTGTACCCAGCCTGTGCGCAGCCGGCGGCCTGCCGCTGCCGGCTCAGAACGAGGGTGACGCGTTGGGGGAGTGGTTGAGATAGCATTTAGCATTCTCAGCCCTGTTTCCAGTGGGCTCGCAATAACAAATCAGGGGGCCTGTTTTCGCGAGGAGCGAAGTTTGCAGGGCGGGATTCCACTAAATGTCATCCTGAACGAGCGCTTGTCCTGAGCAACTGTCTAGCTTGTCGAAGGCCAGCGAGTGAAGGATCTCGGCTGGAAATCCAGTTGTAGCCCACGCATTCATGCGTGGGGATTTGTCAGGCATGAGATTGCCACGC
>CAZDUN010000103.1:0-8018 GCA_964508615.1 uncultured Pelolinea sp.
ATAAGACAAACTTATTTAATTTTCAAAAATAGATTTATTCAGAAAAATTTCTCAATTTGGATCTGTGGTTTCGATAGTGCAAAAAAAAACAGGTTGAGCAATGCGCCCAACCTGTTCATAATCTTCTAACGATTCGGTTATTTCTTGACGGTCTTCAATGCCGACCAGCCGGCGTACTTGGCCATATCATCCAATTCGGCTTCGATGCGCAGCAGCTGGTTGTACTTGGCCACCCGGTCGGAGCGGGCGGGCGCGCCGGTTTTGATCTGGCCGGTGTTGAGCGCCACAGCCAGGTCGGCGATGGTGCTGTCCTCGGTCTCACCGGAGCGATGCGAGACAACCGATGTCCAACCGTTGCGATGGGTCATATCAACAGCTTCAACTGTCTCGGTCAGTGAGCCAATTTGGTTGAGTTTGATCAGCACGGAATTGCATGATTTCTGCTCGATGGCCTTGGCAATGCGCTCCGGGTTGGTGACCAGCAAGTCGTCCCCGACGATCTGCAGGCGACCGCCCATTTCGCTGGTCATCAGCTTCCAGCCTTCCCAATCGTCCTGGGCCAGACCGTCTTCAATTGAGACGATCGGGAATTGATCCACCCAGGATTTCCAGAAAGCCACCATCTGCGCGCTGTCGAGCTGCTTGCCTTCCTTGCGCATGTTGTAAACCTTCTTTTCCTCGTCGTATAACTCGGAAGCTGCCGGATCGAGCGCGATGGCCACGTCGCTGCCGGCTTTGTAACCGGCTTTCTCAATGGCTTCCAGGATCAGTTCCACGGCTTCCACGTTGGCCTTCAGATTGGGAGCGTATCCGCCCTCGTCGCCGACCAGGGTCACGTAACCGTGGGCTTTCAATACAGCCTTCAAGGAGTGGTAGATTTCAGCGCCCCAACGCAGCCCTTCGGCAAAAGTGGGCGCGCCCAGCGGCATGACCATGAATTCCTGCGCGTCGGTGGATTGCCAGGCGGTGTGCGCGCCGCCGTTGAGGATGTTCATCATCGGAACGGGCAGCACGTGCGCATAAATGCCGCCGATGTATTTATACAGAGGCATGCCGAGCGAGTTGGCCGCGGCTTTGGCGACTGCCAGACTGGTGCCCAGGATAGCATTCGCGCCAAGCGTGGATTTATTCGGGGTGCCGTCCAGCGCCAGCATGCTGCGGTCAATGGCGACCTGTTCGGTGGCATCCCAGCCGACCAGTTCATCCGCGATCTTGGTGTTGACGTTCTCGACTGCCTTTGTAGCGCCTTTCCCCAAGTATCGGCCTTTGTCGCCGTCGCGTAGTTCCAAAGCTTCATGAACGCCGGTGGACGCGCCGGAAGGTACTGCCGCGCGACCCCAGCTGCCGTCTTCGAGCATCACTTCGACTTCGATGGTGGGATTGCCGCGTGAATCCAGGATCTCCTGGGCATTGATGGATTCAATATATGTGTACATGCTTCTACCTCATTTTTTTAATATTTATATTCAACCGGATAAGTATAATACTTTTTATTCTTTGCGG
Source organism: uncultured Pelolinea sp. (assembly GCA_964508615.1). Classification (GTDB taxonomy): domain Bacteria; phylum Chloroflexota; class Anaerolineae; order Anaerolineales; family Anaerolineaceae; genus Pelolinea. The sequence goes on from CAZDUN010000103.1 coordinate 1,504, forward strand.
TGTTCTACAGGTCATGAAAGATAATTTATTTGAATTCAGAAATACCAAATTCCGTAAATTCGCAGTAATTGTTGTTAAAAGGTTGATGATGTTGATCGTGGAATTGGATGTTCGCAATCCTGAGAACATTCCTGTGACAGGCGCGGTGATGTTCGCAGCAAATCACCTCTCAGCGCTTGATGCGGTCATTATGCAAATGGCCATCCAAAGGCCCTTGTGTTTCATGAGCAAGGCGGAATTGTTCCGCATTCCTTTGGTCGCCTGGGTGCTCACCCGGCTGGGTTCATTCCCGGTGCGGCGCGGTGAATTTGACCGCCAATCCATCCTGAATGCCAGGCACGTGCTGGATTCCGGCCTGGCGTTGATGATGTTTCCGGAAGGCACGCGCACTTACGGCCAGGGCATGCTTGAAGCGCGCAGCGGGGCGGCGTACCTGGCCATGCGCAGCGGTTGCCCAATCGTTCCGGTGGCAATTTCAGGTAATGAAAATTTGTTTAAAAGGGGTCTGCGCAAGACCCGGGTCACAATCACATTTTGCCAGCCGATCCTGCCTGCTCAAAACGAGACTGCCGGCCAGCTGACTGCGCGATTGATGCGCGCCATCGCCCTGCGCCTGCCCGAACTGCTGCGCGGTTATTATGCCTGACCTTTTTTTACTTTTTCCAAGATGGTGGTCTTGACAAATTCGTTGAACAACGGATGCGGCCGGTTTGGGCGCGAGAGGAATTCCGGATGGAATTGCGATCCCAACATAAAGGGATGATCTACTAATTCCGCAATTTCTACCAGCATACCGTCCGGCGATTGGCCTGAAAAGAGCATGCCGGCTTTTCCCAGTGCATCGCGATAGTCGTTGTTCAGTTCATAGCGATGGCGGTGGCGTTCCTCGATGAAATCGGTTTGATAGGCGCGGTAAGCCACGCTGCCTTTGCTGATTTTGCAGGGATACAATCCCAGGCGCATGGTGCCGCCTTTGTCGGTGATGCGGCGCTGCTCCAGCATCAGGTCGATTACCGGGCTGGAGGTTTGCGGATCGAATTCGGTGGAGTTGGCTTTGGGATCGTTCAACACCATCCTGGCGAATTCAACCACCATCATCTGCATGCCCAGGCATAAACCCAGATAAGGCACTTTATGCTCGCGCGCGTACCTGGCGGCCAGGATCTTGCCTTCGATCCCGCGGTGCCCGAATCCGCCGGGCACTAAGATACCGTCGCAGGCTTCCATCACTTCCCGGTCGATACCCTTCTCCAATTCACCGGAATGAATCCAGCAGATCTCGAGGCGGCCATCGTTGTTCAGGGCGGCATGTTTGAGGGCTTCGCGCACGCTGATATAAGCATCGTGCAGTTCCACGTATTTTCCCACCAGGGCGATTCTAATGGAGTGTCTGGGCTTTTCTTCTGCTTTGACGATCCTTTTCCATTCCGCCCAATTGGCTTTCTGGCGGGATTTTAAATGAAAATATTTCAGGATGTATTCCGCGACCTTGAAATTCTCCAACATCAGCGGAACGGCATACAGCACCGTGGCGGTGACCAGCGGTATCACGGCGGCGGGTTCCACGTCGCAAAACTGGGAAATTTTGTCCAGGATGGATTGCTGCACCTCATAGTCGCTGCGGGCGATGATCATGTTGGGGGAAATGCCGATTGAACGCAGCTCGCGCACCGAATGTTGGGTAGGCTTGGACTTCAGCTCGTTGGTCGCGCCAATATGCGGCAGCCAGGTGGCATGCACGAAAAAGGTGTTCTCGCGGCCCAATTCATGGCGCAGCTGACGCAGGGATTCCAGGAATGGCTGGCTCTCGATATCGCCCACTGTGCCGCCCACCTCGACCAGCACAAAGTCCGCTTGCGAAGTCTCAGCCACCAACAAAATACGCTTCTTGATTTCATCGGTGATATGCGGGATGACCTGGATGGTGCCGCCCAGGTAGTCGCCGCGGCGTTCCTTGGCGATCACCTCCGCGTAAATTTGCCCGGAGGTCAGGTTGGATGCTTTGCTCAAGCGGATATCGATAAAGCGCTCGTAATGCCCCAGGTCGAGGTCGGTTTCAGCGCCGTCATCCAGCACGAATACTTCACCGTGCTGGTAGGGGCTCATGGTGCCGGGATCGACATTTAAATACGGATCAAGTTTCTGAACCGATACGGAAAAACCACGCTCTTTCAGCAGCCGGCCGATGGCAGAAGCGGTCAGGCCTTTACCGACGGAGCTGATTACGCCGCCGGTAAAAAAAATAAATTTTGATCGGATGTCTGGTCTGGGGTTGGTCATCTGAATAAATCCTTTATGGCTTTTTAAGAGAAGCGGGGAGGGTTGTTGGATAAACCCTCCCCGAATAGACGAGTGAATGTTTTATTTTTCTTTGGATACCGGTAAATGCTCACTGTGCTCCTCGAAAAATGATAAGAGTAGTGTACCACAATAAAAATCCCCTGCGTCCAGGCGGGCGATTTGAAAGACCTTAAATAATCAGGCGCGCTGATTCAGCGTGCGGGAGAGAATATCTTCCTGTTGGGATGGGCCCTTTTTACCCTTCTTTGATTTCATGATCTTGGCGGGGGCATCCAGGCCGGCTTTTTCCATAGCTTCGCGCATGGCGATTTCCATGAAGGTGGGTTCCGGTTCGGCGGGCGTTTCGGCTGCTTCATGTTCAACTTCTTTGCGGGGAGCGGCTTTCTTCTTCCTGCGACCGCTGTGGGCGGGGGTAATCTTCACGCCTTCGATTTCGTCCAAACCAGGCTGCAGGGCTTTCATGCTTAACTTAATTTGTTTGCGGCGGCGGTTGAAATCGAGGATCTTGACTTCCACTTCGTCGCCGACGCTAACCACTTCCGAGGCATTCTTGACATATCCCTGGGTGAGTTCGCTGATGTGCACCAGCCCGGGACGTTCGGCGCCGATATCGACGAAAGCGCCGAATTTCTCCAGCTCGACCACTTTCCCTTTTAGCACCATGTCTTTTTCAATTTCGCGCCATTCCAACAGCAGCGGTTTGAACATGGAGACTTCGATCCGGTCGTCACGCACGTTGCGAACGTAAACATCCACTTCCTGGCCTTCCTTGAGGGAGTCTTCGACGCGCAGGATGGGTTGTTTACTGTCTGTCACGATCTGTGAAACGTGCAATAGAGCTGGTTTTTCGACACCGATATCAATGATGGCACCCGCTTTGGTTGCTTTAATAACCTTGCCTTTCAGGTGCATTTTCCTTTCCAGTTGATTCATCGATGTGATACCAGTAGCAACATCCGAAGTCATTAAGCTGTTCTCCTATCCGTTGGACTTTAGCAGTCGTTGATTATACTTGCGGGGAAATAACCTGTCAATTTGGATTTTCATTCTCCGATAAAGCAATTTCAGCCTGGCGCAGGTAATCGAGCGCCGCCTGCAGCTGCACATCGTTGCCGGCCGCGATATCCGCTTCGCTGAATTCAACCAGGATATCCGGGGTAAGCCCGTTTCCCTGGATTTGCTGTTCTTTGGGCGTCAACCAACGCGCGATGGTTACGCGGATCGCGCCATTCTCCCCGACCAGGGGGATCCAGTTTTGGATCAGCCCCTTGCCGTAACTGGTCGTGCCAACCAATTTCGCGCGCCCATAATCCTGCAGCGCGCCGGCCATGATCTCGGAAGCAGATGCGGAACCGCCATCTATGAGGACGACCAACGGGATATCGGCCGCCAGCGGATTTTGGTCAGCTTCGTACTCGTTGCGTGTGCCGTCGCCCCATTCCTCGATCAACACCGTACCGGATTCCAGGAAATCGGAGGTGATATCCACAGCGGATTCCACGAATCCGCCTGTGTTGCTGCGTAAATCCACAATCAGGCTGCCAGCACCGGCATCCAGCAGCTCTGTCAGGGAGCTTTCAAATTCACCAGCCGTATGCGTGCCGAAAGAATAGATGCGGATGTACCCGATCTGGCCTGCCAGCATTTCGCTCTCGATTGAGGGAATCGTGATCACGGCGCGTTCAATTTCAAATTCAATCCGCCCGGATTGCCCCTCACGCTCCACCGTGATTTTTACAGTCGTTCCGGCGGGTCCGAGTATCTTTTTTAACACCAGCGAAGGTTGGATGCCGGTCATATCTTCGCCGTCGATCATCACCACCCGGTCACCGGCTTTGATACCGGCGGCTTCGGCAGGCGAACCCGGCATTGGGCTGATGAAGATCAACGCGTCGCCTGAAGTATCCACGTAAGCGCCAATACCGGTGTATTCACCCAGTAAAGGAGCATTTTCCTGTTCGAATTCATCAGGGGTCATGTAAGCCGTATAAGGATCGCCCAGGCTGTCCATCATGCCCTTGATCGCGCCCTGCAATAAGGCGACATCATCTACCGGCTGTTCCAGATATTGTTCATGCACGATGTTCCAGGCCTGGTAAAAAGGCTGGAAGAGTTCATCGAATGCGGCAGTTTCTGAATCGACCAGGTTGATGCGCAAGAAAAAGCCGGAAAAAGCGCCGATGCTGAATATCAATATGACGATCAAAACCTTTTTTAATACAGCGAATGTTCTACTGAATTTTGGATTTTGCATTTTCTTATCCTTGACTCGGGATGTTTTCCAGAAAAGCCGGCAGAGCATACAGGTCTGATAGGCAATACGGGAAATCCGCAGAGTGGTTTTGCCCGACCAGGATGCTGAAAAAACCGGCTTCCCTGGCTCCCGTCACGTTGGGCAGGTAATCATCCAAAAAGGCGCAGCCTTCGGCTGAGGCCAACCCAGCCAATTCCAGTGCCTTGTGGTAAGACTCAATTTCCGGTTTGACGTGTGGATGCAGTTTATTTACATCGATGATCGACTCGAAGCAGTGCTCGATTCCCAGGTAGCGCAGAACGTTGTGGGAGTGATTTTCATCGGAGTTGGTCAGGATAATCTTGCGCTGCGGCAGGGATTCGATTAGGTTGATCAACCTGTCATCTTTGTCTAGGTATTTTGCAAGATCGACGGTATGCACGTATCTCAGGTAATGCTGTTCATCGATTTGATACAGGTTCTTCAATCCTTGCAAGGTTGTACCGAAATTTTCGCGACAGTAAATACGAAAAGCGGCAATATCCTCCACCTGCATTTGCATCACTTCGGTTAGAAATGATTCAATCCTTGAGCCAATTGCTTCCCACAATCCGCAATCCGGCGGGTAGAGTGTGTTATCCAGGTCGAAAAAAAGCGTGTGGAACATACGCAGGCAAGTATAACTTTAAAACCGATCTTTATATATAATTCCATTGCTACCATGACCATTAAAATCCTTTCCCAAAATGTCGCTTCAAAAATCGCCGCTGGTGAAGTTGTTGAACGGCCGCTTTCGGTGGTTAAAGAGTTGATGGAAAACGCCATCGACGCGGGAGCTGATGAAATACGCATCCGCGTGGAAAATGCCGGGCAGCGTTTGATCCAGGTGGAGGATAACGGTTCAGGCATTTCAAACGCCGAAGCCGGCCTGGCGCTGCAGCGTTATGCCACCAGCAAGATCAGCCACATTGAAGACCTGGAGCGCATCAGAACGCTGGGCTTCCGCGGTGAAGCCCTGGCTTCCATTGCCGCTGTCTCCCGTTTTAAATTGTTTTCCCGCACAGAATCAGAAGATATCGGTGTGCAGCTCAGCACGGAGGGCGGCGAGGAAATGCAGCAATCCCCCACTGGTTTGAAAAAGGGCACGCGCATTATCGTCGAAGATTTATTTTTCAATGTCCCGGCGCGCAGGAAATTCCTCAAAGCCGAGACCACCGAACGCCGCAGCATCAATGACCTGGTGGCGCGCTATGCCTTGTTCTATGCCGCTATCCGTTTTCAATTGCAGATGGAAGGTAAGGAAACCCTTTCCACCAGCGGCAGCGGCGACCGCCGCGAGGTACTCTCCGGCATATATGACCTGAACACTGCCCGCGCCATGCTGGAATTAAGGGTGGTGGATGATTACCTGGGAATCGAGGGATTCATCAGCCCGCTGGGCATCTCGCGCTCCAACCGCAAGGAGATCTTCTTTTTCATCAACGGGCGATTGGTCACCGACCCCGCTTTGGGGACGGCTGTCACGCAAGCCTACCAAAATTTGCTGATGATCGGGCGTTACCCCATGGCTGCGGTTTTCCTGGCAATGGATCCGGCTGAGCTGGATGTCAATGTCCACCCGACCAAGGCGGAAGTCCGTTTCCGCGAGCCCAACCGCATTTTCAGCCTGGTGCACAGCGCCGTGCGCAAGACCGTTTCAGCGTTTTCAGATGTACCGCGTCTCTCTCCTACATTCTGGCAGGGCAGCCATAACTTCCCGCCGGCAGTCGATCCCGCCTGGTCTTTCATCTCCCAACCACCGCGAGAAATGGCCGAATTTCAGGAAGCGCAGGGCTGCACTTTCCCGGATGCAGGCCATACAGCGGAAGAACCGACGTTGATCAAAGTGCCACTGCTGCGTCTGGTCGGGCAGATCGGGCGCACATACCTGGTGGCGGAAGGACCGGACGGCCTGTATTTAATTGATCAGCATGCCGCACAC
>CAZDUN010000104.1:0-1374 GCA_964508615.1 uncultured Pelolinea sp.
GAGTGCAATTTGGGCGTAATTGAATTGAACCCCCCATGCAGTGGGCAGGCGGGGGGGCACAGTGGCGATTTTTTACATTTACATGAGTATCTGAAGAAAAGAGACTGTCACATATTCAAAATGGACATTCCCGCAAATGTCCATTTATCAACTGGATCAAAGCTCCCTACTCCAATGCCCATAGTGCAATTTCGTTTCCAGATTCATGCATGGAATGGTGTCTGGGTCTGGGTAATCCGATCCTTAAACTGCCGCGGGTTTATTGATATTAGTTGATGCATGCAATAATGCTTCTGTTAGCGGTATTTGCTATACTTATAACATGGGTGCTGGTACCCATGCGCGTTCAGGACCTTTCCACAATTTTTTAAAAAAAACTTGATACAAGAAAAACCATGTATGCACAAAATATTGGATTGTTTGGGTCTATTTTCGATCAATTTTGCCATAGCTGCCTAGAAGTACGCGTCACTCTCACACCCCTTTCGATTTTTCAATTTCTTTTATCATATCTTGAACTTACCCAGGAGGTGATCAATGGACGGAGTTCCTCGTGATTATGTTGGCGCAGGTTGGTGCAAGCTGTGCGGGGAATTGACATACTTTAATTCAGATCCCTCCCCTGATAACAAGGACTATGCCCGCTCGAAAAAGCAGATCTGTCTCGAATGTGAGAAAAAGATCTGTAAATTCTGCGGGAAAAATTTCAGTGAATGCCAGTGCAGCGAGGAAAAACAGCGCGAAGCGTTTAGAAGCGCGCGGGAGGCGCAGCAATCGGGTCTGCCCGCTCCGGACCTACCGGCAGGCATGGGCAGCCCACCTCCTTTTGGCGGAAATATACCAATCCCCAAACCCCCGGCCGGACGCGGATGCTCCCTTCCGCCCTATAACCCTGACATACCCAAACAAGTTGGCGTCCCCAAATCTGGCGGCACCCCAACAAACCCCGCTTCACCTCCCGGGCAAACAGGCACTCTTTCGGAGCAGGAACTGCGCGAGATCGAAAAAGCGCTCAAACTGCCAGTAGACAGGTTGGATAAAGACCACAGTACGCGGCTGGTTTATAAAGATTACATGGATAAAGAGGTCTACGATCGTTTGATGGAAAAATACGGCAACATCCCCAGCACGCCCAGCATGGGTGGACCAAGCAAAACGGCGGATGACCTGGCAGATTTCAACGAGATCGATACGGAAGGCATGACCGACGAAGAGATTGCCGCCCTGAAAGGCGGTAGAACGGCGCCAAATACGCAGACCGCTCCCGAGGCTCCGCTCGATATTTTGCCTGGCGAAACGCCGCAGGACGCCACGCGCCGCATCCTGGAAGAGACCGGTGCTTCTGAGCGCGATAAGTATGACCGTATTCATGCC
>CAZDUN010000104.1:1384-2232 GCA_964508615.1 uncultured Pelolinea sp.
GCCGGATACAGGTATAGTCCGGTTGTTATTTGCGGGTTAATTTTTAACGTTTTGATGCCATCACCCGCCAACAGCTCAGGGATGCCCCCGGGCAGGAGATCCGCGAAAGTTCCGATGATGGACATGAGAACATCCTCACTCGTCTCCTCCCGGACGGCACCATTCATGTAACCCAGCAAAAAGTCTTCGGAAAGAATGAGCGCCAGACCTTTGAGCAGTATATTTATCCAGATGGCACGCAGGTGACGCAATCGCGTGTGGACTCCAGGCCGAAGGAATCTGCGCAAACCCAAACAAGCTTCCAAGAAATCACCTATGAGGTGTTATCTCCCGATCACCAGACCTGTAAAATCTTCAGTTCTTCAACCAGCGAGTCTTCTACCTCAAATAAACCCCTTCAGCCGCTTTCCGGTACCAGCGCCACGCCAACGCTGCTCGGTATGGACGCATTGCGGGCTGAAAAAAACGCGCTACGGCAGAAATACAGCCATGGTTTTTGGGACAACCAATAGGCGAGCGCGATGAAGATATCCATCAACGAGGTCTATTAAAAAGCACGGGAGCATCACCAGGCGGGGCGGCTTGTGGAAGCTGGAAGGCTGTATCGTTTACTTATCCGCCAGAGTCCGGATTTTCCTCCAGCCTACTACGGATTGGCTGTCATAATGGAGAACAGCAGCCCGCACTTGGCGGGCCGTTTATACGCGCGCTTTCTGGCGCTTCTACCGGAAGAACCCCCCATGGCATCTGCCCGCGAACTCGCCAACAGACGCCTCAACACGCTTCAACCAATCAGCCCAAGCGAGTAAAAAACCACCCTGCGCGTCTCAGAATCTAGCAGCGCTGAT
>CAZDUN010000104.1:2242-3049 GCA_964508615.1 uncultured Pelolinea sp.
CAGCAGTCTCACGGAAGCTATCGCGCGTGCGGCACCCGGCTGCCGCATCCTTATTCAGGCGGGCATCTACAAAGAAAGCCTGCTGATCGATAAACCGCTTGAGCTATGCGGTGTTGGAGAGCCAGGTCAGATTGTTATCCACGGGCTGAATAAAACAGCACTCACACTGGGTTCTGACGGGATAATCGTTACCGGTTTGACCATTGAAAACCTGCACGCTGAGGCTGTTTTTTGTATTGAAATCACCTGCGGCTCGCCAGTCATCACCGGGTGCCATGTGCGCGGCGGGAGCGAGAGCTGCATTTCCGTGCAAGCCGCCAACGGACCAGCCCAGCCGCTCATCCGGCAGTGCCGCATTGAGGGGATTAAATCGCAGTTTGGCATCCGTTTCTCCAATAACCAGCGCGGCATGGTGGAACAATGTGATATCAGCGGGTGCATGGTTGCCGGCATCACCATCGAAAACGGCGCCGACCCGCACATCAGCGAGTGTTACCTGCATGATAACCCCGGCCGGGGGGTGATAACTAGCGCGGGGGGCATGTGCAGAATTGTGATGTTTTTTGCAACGGCATGTCCGGACTGGTGGTCGCGAAAGGTGGACACCCAGAAGTGGCGAGCTGCCGCACGCACGCCAATTGGGAAGCCGGAATGTATGTTATGGAAGAAGGTGGCGGGACGATTGAACAGAGCTGTGCGTATCAAAATGCGACCCAGGGGGCGTGGATAGCCGCGGGAGCTGATCCGCTCATGCGCGAATGCGTTTTCAGCCACAACCCTGCCAACGGCATGGTTTGCGCGGGCACA
>CAZDUN010000104.1:3059-7999 GCA_964508615.1 uncultured Pelolinea sp.
TATACAACCAGTCTCAACCGGCTGGCAGGATGATCGACTGTACCTTCTCTGAAAACGGGCAGGACGGCGCCCTGGTTTTCAGAAGCGCAAATCCGCACTTTGAAAATTGTCAATTCCGGGATAACGCCGCCAATGGCATCCAATCGATTGAATATGGTCATGGCGAACTGGTGAAGTGTATGGCTGCAGGCAACAAAGCGAATGGGGTGCGCGTTGGCATGCATGCATTCCTGCAACTCTCCGATTGTTCATTGGAAAACAACAATGGCCTCGGTTTATCCATTTATACCGGCAAGGGAGTTATGCACGGGTGCACGTTAAACAGGAATGGCGGAGGGCTGGGGCTTGGAGATGGAGCTCATTTATCCTGCGTGGAAGTTGACATCCGGCATAACCGCGGCTATGGAGTTCACATCGATACATCAGAACTGGAAATGGATAACTGCACAATTCATGAAAATGAACAAGGTATGGTTTTACGACAGTACTCAATCCAGGTTACCGCCAGGAAATGCGTTATTACAAAGAATACCGATTTTGGGGTGGACATTAACGATTCGTGTGAGGCTGAATTCATTGAATGTGACCTGCGCGGAAATGGGAGGGTTGATACTGGAGGTTTTGATATCCGCTATCGCCGAATGACTAATGTAACCAGCCGTAAAAGTCGCATGGGGAAAGTAGTTACATATTTCTAGATTCTAGTGTTGGGAACTTTTCTGGTGATATTGTGAATGATTCCCTGTCCATTTGCCAAATTTGAATCAAGACACATGCAATTTTTGTAGAGGAGAGACGCTCATGTGCCTATATAACCGAGAATTAAATTGTGTTTGATTATGGAGTTACCTTTCCCGATTATGGTACAGTCAAGTGCGATTGGGATGAAACCCGCCATGCTGAGGGCAGACTGCCGCTAATTGTCAGCAGGTTTCCTCAAGAAGACTTCCTGCAATCGCAGATTTAAAAGCTTCACGTGTCATCAGACGCCGGATATATCTAGACCCTCAGCGCGCCGCGAAAGCCTCTGACGCCATAGTAAGAGTCCGCGCCGTTGTGGTAAAAGAAAACCCGTCCATAGCGGCGGTCGCCGAAGAGCGCGCCGCCCAGTTTGCGGACATCCGCTGGCGTTTTCAGCCAGCTTGAGGTCTTGGTGTCGAAATCTCCTAACTCTTGTAATTCACGGTATTGTTCTCCCGTTAAAAGATTGATACCCATTGCGGCAGCCATATTTACCGCGCTGTCGCTTGGTTTGTTGGCTTTCCTCGCTTCCAGGGCTTCGCGGTCATAGCACACATTCCGGCGGCCGGCGGGGCTTTCGGCTGAACAATCATAAAAGACAAATTCGCCGGTCTGGCTATCCTGGCCGACAACGTCCGGCTCGCCACCAGTTCTTTCCATTTCATTGAGCGACCACAGCTTTTCGGCATTCGCTTCCAGCCTGGCTTGCACTGCGGACCATTCAAGGCTGGCATGGCGGCGCATATTATTTTCGAAACGGGTTTTTAATAAGCTGAACAGTTCTGCGCGCTGCTCGGGCGGCAACTCCTTATTATTGCTATCCATCTTGTTCATCCTTTTATTGTAAGTTTAATGCCTACCCACTATGCACGTATCAGCGAATTGTTAGAAGCTGCTTCGCGCTAGGGAGGGCGATACTGCGGCTAAACGCAACGAGCGCTTGAGGGTTCTTGGCAATTGCTTTCTGGTATTATCCTTGATTAAGGAATAGCATGCGTTCAAAAGAATAGAGAGCTCTTTCGATCAATCCACGAACAAAGGTATTTGCTTCTGCTGGATGGTATCGAACAGCCCCAGCGTATCGCTCAGGCGCACCTGCGGGATGACCAGCAGCGCCAGGCCGGCGATGGACAGGATCGGCGATTCGCCTCTCAGCCCCAGCTCCCGGCCGATGCGGTTCATGACCGAATTCTCTTCCGCCAACTTCGCCACGGATTTGGGCGACATCAGCCCGGCCACCGGCAATTCCAGTTTGCCCAGCACGCGCCCGCCCTCCACGAAGATGATCCCGCCGCCGCATTGCTCGAGTTCCAGCGCGGCCAGCAGCATGTCATCCGGATCGTGGCCGGCGATCAGCAAATTGTGCGAATCATGCGCGACGGTGGCCGCCAGCGTACCGCGCTGCAAATGCAGCCCGCTCAACAAAACGGTTTTCGAGGGATGGGGCTGCCCGTGCCGCGGCACCACGCTCAGGTAGCAGAAATCACCCGCCAGGCCGGCCAGGTTCAGGTAGTGATTCTCAACCGGCACGGATATTTTGCGCAGCTCGGTCAGATTGGCTTCCTGCATTACGATGGTATTGACGTCCACCTTCCCGTTTTCAATGGGGGCCTTGATCCTGAAGGTCTCGCGCGTGGGACGGGCGTAAAAATGCATGCTGTTTTTGACGTTGATGGTTACGGGCGGCTCAGCGATCTTTTCAATCAGCTTGCCATCCGCCGCGACCGGCTTGCCGTTCGCGATCACGTCGCACACCTGCACGTCTTCCAGCGCGCTCAGCAACAGGATATCGGCCAGGTAGCCCGGCGCGATGGCGCCCAGGTCCTTGAATTGATAGTGGCGCGCGCCGTTGAGCGTGGCCCAGCGGTAAGCGAAGGCGGGCGGGATGCCGGCTGCGATCACCTCGCGCAGGACGTTATCCATCATGCCTTCGCTGATGATGCCGTCCGGTTCAACGTCATCCGTGCACAGGGCGATTTCCATGTAAGGCAGCTGCTTTAGATCCGCGAGGACTCTTTTGATCATATTTCCGTATGAGCTCTTCTTCAGCAAAGGCAGCATGCCCAAACGCAATTTCTCAACGCACTCATCGCCCTGCTTGATCTCGTGGTCGCTTTCAATGCCGGCGGCCAGATAGGCGTTAAGCTGCCGGCCTGTCAGCAGCGGGGCGTGACCCTGGATGGTCACGCCGGCGTCAAGCGCGGCCTGCACGATTTCAATGATGCGTTTGCCCACGTTGACCACGCCAACGTAATCCATCACCTCGGCAGCGGAGATCACGCGCGGCCATTTCAGCATCTCGGAAATCTCGACGGCGGTAAAATCAGCGCCGGCGCTTTCTTTTCCGGGCACGGCCGGCACGCAGGTCGGCACGGCGATATACACGCGCAGCGGCAGCCCCGCGCTGGCTTCGACCATGTAGCGCACGCCTGCCATGCCCAGCACGTTGCCGATCTCGTGCGGATCGATGACGGCGGTGGTGGTGCCCAATGGCAGCACGGCCGCAGCGTAATTGGCGGGCGTCACCATGCTGCTTTCGATGTGCAAATGGGTATCCACGAAGCCCGGGGAAGCCCATTTGCCTTCGGCATTTATAACTTGTTTGGCTTCCAACTGATATGACCCGGACGGCGCAACCAGGGCGATGCGCTCCCCATAAATGCCGATATCCGCAGGATAGATCTCGCAAGTGAAAACGTTGATGAGATTGGCGTTCTGGATCAGTAAATCCAACGGCCGGTCGCCGCGCGCTGCTTCGATGAGTTCAATCCTGCTCATTTAATTCTCCTTTGGTCAGGTAAAAATTGCAATTTTCCAATTCGTGAAATGAATTTGCAATATTCATAGTATATCAACGCTCTTGCAAGCGGCTAAGGCAGGGTTTATTTTGTCGTGCACCTGTTTACGAGATGAGCCAGTATCACAATGTTACCTGTGAAAGGTATATTACGTTGGTGATCGCTGCTCACCTTGTGCTGAGATCATTTTGTTAATGTTAATACCTGAACAATTCCATGCTAATAAAAGAAAAAAAGCCACCCGCATTGCGGGTGGCTTTGAAGCGGATTATGCTTAATTCAGGCTGAAGGGCGGGTATTCATCCGTCACCAGCAGGAAAGCATAAGCATTGACGCGCAGTCCCCAGCGCATGACGCCGACGACGTAGTCAAATACGGATTTCGGATAGCTGCCGGTGAATAGAATCGCAAACCAGGCAAAGATAACCGCAAACACGACCCCAACAAACAAGACCGCGAGAAACAGGTAATGTGGAATGGCCAACAGCCATTTGACCAGCGGCATGCCGCGCTTGAGGTCCTTTTCGACGTCGGGGTAATCCACCTCCAAATGTACCGACTGTTCATCGACGGTGGAAGGGTACTGGTCGGTCAACAGCAGGGCGTAGGCGCCCACGCGCGTGCCAAAGCGCACCAGTTCGCGCTGGAAATCGAACCACCAGCGCGGGTAGCGGTTGACGAAAACGATCATCAACGCGACCGCGATCGGAATGCTGGCTGCCAGGCCGCCGGCGTTATCGCGAGTGGTGCGGATTACCTGGCCGGCTTCATTCATAAAGACCGTATTGGTGATGGTCTCGCCGGAGTTGGTGAGCAGTCCGAGAATGATGGCAATCGGAATGATCATGAATAGGCGGAAGAAGGTGGTCAGGCGGTCAAGCTTTTCCGGATAGTCGATTTCCAGCCGGGCGGCGTAACCTGTTTTTTCAGCAGGAACGACATTCCTGCCAGTTGTTTTTGTTGCGTTCATTTAATCTCCTTTTTTTTAGACAAGTAATGGCGATGAATCCATTTATTTTAGAAATCGCGCTTGCCGAATTCATTAAATATACGAAGGAAGCGATTGCAGGTTTTGTCCTTCTTCGGATTTTTTCCTAAATAAGACAATCTGATTCAATAGATGAAGTTACAGGTTTCGCATAAACGCGAAAGCTTTATCGGAGAACCCCGGCAGGACCTCATGCCCAAAATCAGGGTAGATCTCCATCGTCTTGCGGGAGTTGAGCTTATTGTATGCAGCGAACTGGGAAGAGGGCGGGCAGATGGTATCCATCAAGCCAATGCCCCACAAAACATCGGCAGTAACTCGGCTGGCCAGATACTGGATATCGATGTAGCCCAGGTTTTCAAAGACCTGCTGCTCATTCTGATGGGTTGGATCGAAAGGTCGGAAAAATTCCT
>CAZDUN010000105.1:0-7679 GCA_964508615.1 uncultured Pelolinea sp.
CGGGATCAATTCGGCGATGCGTGTCATGATCTCGTCCCCGATCTGGTCCAACTGGCGGCGGCGCTCGTAGCGGCTGCCGAAGATCTTGAAAGGCCCGAAAGGTTTACCGATGCGGATACGCACGCGGGCGCGTTTGCCCTGGCGCAGTGCCGGAAAGACCTTGGGGAAACCGGTCAAACCGATCGGCAGCAACGTCGCGCCGGCTGTGGCGGTCAGCAGCGCCGCCCCCGGGCGGGCGGGGCGCAGCACTTGCGCCCAGGAACCGCCCTCAGGGAAAATTCCCACAACGCCGCCGGTTTTGAGAATATGGTCTGCTTCTTTTAAGGCATAGGTAGAACCGGTTCCGCGGTAAACCGGCAGGTAACCCCACAGGCGCGGGATGAACTGCACGATCTTGGGGGCGTGCGGTGTAACCGCGCCGCCGATGAAATCCATCGGCCAGGGCGCGATGCTGACGAAAACTGCGGGATCGATGAAACTAAAATGATTGCCCACCATGATCAGCGGCCCGCTTTTGGGGAAATTCTCTTCCCCCTCGATCTCCATATCCGTCAAAAAGCCTAATAAATTGCGCGCCAGGAACTGCATCAAACGGCGCAGCGGCTTGTTGGGTTTATGGACAGGTTCCGCTGAATTTGGGGAGGATAACGCGGCCATAATGCTATTCTTCGATGACTTTCTTGGCAGCGATGCGCCCTTCGGCTTCGTTCACGAACAGCAGCGGCATCAAACCGATGATCAGGAAGAAGACGATGGTGACCAGCGCCACGCGGTGGCCGATTTGCTCTGCCACAGTGGCAGCGACTTCATTATTTGCCAAAACCAGGTTGGCTTTGACCAGCGTGCCCAACACCCAGGCGCTCAAACCCGAGGCAGCCGCGCCCATCACGCCGGGGCCGATGATCGAAGAGGTGCGTCCGGTCAGTGAAAAGAAGCCGTAAAACTCGGCGCTTTTATGCGCGGGCGCGAATACGCTCACCAGCGTGCGGTCGAGCGACTGGACGCCGGCCATGGCAAAACCGGCGATCGACCCGACGATGAAGAAACCCATTTTGCTGGGTACGAACAGCATGCCGAGCACCGAGATGATCATCAGGATCAGCGAATTGATCAGGCTGGCTTTGTAGCCGATCTTCTCGCCCAGGTTGCCGTAGAAGAACGCGCCGGCCACGTTGGTGAGCTGGATGATGATCACGAAGACGATCAGCTCCGTGCTGGTAACGCCGAAGATGACCGCTCCAATGATGGCGGCGAAATCCAGCGCGGCGATGATACCGTCGTTATAGATCAGCACGGCCAGCATGAATTTCAGGAACTCTTTGTAATTTTTGACGGATTGGATGGTTTTCTTGAGGCGTTCCAGCGCGACCACGAACAAGCTCTTGCCGTCGCGCTTTTGCGGCCGGTGTTTTTCCTTGATCATGAAAAATGACGGAATGGCGAAAATGGCGTAATAAACGGCCGTGATCAACAAGGACAGGCGGATGATGAAATTATTGCCGGGATTCATCCGGATCAAGACCAGCACGATCACCAGGCACAGGATGCCGCCCAGCGAGCCGATGGCCCAACCGTTGCCGGATACTTTGCCAATTTCATCCTCGTCTGCCACATCCACCAGCAGGGCGTTATAAAACACCTGACCGGCGCGGTAGCCGATCTCGGCGATGATGAAGAGGAACATGCCTAAAAAGATATCGCCTTTTTCAACCAGGAATAACAGACCGGTAAAGACCACCGAGATGCCGGTCATGACCAGTAAAAATGTCTTTTTCCTGCCGGAATAATCGGCCAGCGCTCCCAAGAAGGGGGAGATGACTGCCACCACCAGCATGGAAATCGTCAGCGAAAGGCCCCATAACGCAGAACCCTGGGCCGTGCCCACCACGCCCTGTTTAAAATAAGCCGCGTACACTGCAAGAAGAACCACCGCAGCATACGCGGAATTGCCGAAATCGTAAAGATACCATGCCCATTGCGCTCGTTTTTTCTCTTTTACATCGGTTTTGTCGCTCATCATACCCTTCTTCGATCAGAATTTTTAAATAATATGAAGGCAAAAAAAGAATGCGTTTATTTTAACACCAGCAAGGGTATTTTCGATGTGAATATCCGTCCACATCCACTGCTTGATTTGTAAATTCCCCGTAAAAATTTTGGGCTATTTTATTATGCAAACCGCCGGTGTGGAGCGTTTGCATCCAACCGGCGGTGGTTATTTCTTGGTCAGCAAGGGTTGCTTATGCGGATTTGGGCGCGCTGCTGTGGTTGCCCTGGCCGATGCCGAAATAGGTGAAACCGAGGCCGCGCAGGAATTTGGAATCCCATAAGTTGCGGCCGTCCACCAGCACCGGGGTGCGCATCAATTGCTGTACTTTCTCAAAATCGAGCTGCTTGAACTCGTTCCACTCGGTTGCCAGGATCAATGCGTCCGCCCCTTCAGCAGTCTCGTAAGGATCGCTGCACAGTTTGACCGCCGGCAGCTCTTTGGCGGCGTTTTCCATGGCCTGCGGATCGTAGCCTTTTACGGCAGCGCCTTCATTGACCAGCAGGTGGATGATTTCCGTACCGGGCGCTTCGCGCATGTCGTCGGTATTGGGCTTGAAAGACAAACCCAGCACGCCGATGGTCTTGCCGTTCAACGATCCGCCCAACACCTTGCGCAGGCGGTAAACCACGCGCCGGCGCTGGTTGCGATTGATATCCATGACGGCTTGCAGCAGCTGCGGCTGGGTGTTATGCAGCACGGCCATATGCGCCAGGGCTTTCACGTCCTTGGGGAAACAACTGCCGCCCCAGCCCAGCCCGGCATCCAGGAAGTGATGGCCGATGCGCTTGTCCAGGCCCATGCCCTTGGCCACCTCGCGCACATCCGCGCCCAGCTCATCGCAGATGTTGGCGATTTCGTTGATAAATGATATGCGCGTAGCCAGAAATGCGTTGGAGGCGTACTTGATCATCTCCGCCGTGCGCAGGTCGGTGATCAGGATGGGCGCGCGCAGCGCGTCATACAGGCGCGCCACTTTTTCCGCGGCTTCGCGATCCAGCGAGCCCAGCACCACCCGGTCAGGGGAGGTGAAATCGCCGATGGCGCTGCCCTCGCGCAGGAACTCCGGATTGCTGACCACCGAAAATTTCAGTTCGTTGCCCTGGCGTTTCTTGGCGATGATATCCGCCACCCAGTCGCCCGTGCCGACCGGCACGGTGGATTTATTGACCACGATGATGGGGTGATCGACCACTTCGGCGATCTTCTCGGCGACGTCGCGCACGTACTGCAGGTCAGCTTCGCCGTCCACGCCGGAAGGCGTGCCCACCGCGATGAAGGCGAACTCCGCTTCTTTCAGGGCGGTCGGGTAATCCATGGTGAAGAACAACCGTTTGGCTTTGATGTTGCGCTCGACGATCTCCTCCAAACCGGGTTCGTAAATCGGCATCATGCCCTGGTTTAATTTATCGATGCGTTCCTTGTTGATATCGAGGCAGTAAACCTGGTTGCCCAGATCAGCGAAACATACGCCGGTGACCAATCCAACATATCCTGTTCCAATTACGCATATATTGCTCATAAATGGTATTCTCCTGAGGGCAAATTATAGCTTAACTTGTTTATTGCCGGTCTGCCTGTATGAGAAACGCACATTTGGAGGGCAAAATAAACTGGAGCGGCAAGGATGATAGAATGGACGCATTGTGAAGGCGAAGAAATCCATTCAAACTTTTTATATCGAATCATTGGGCTGCGCCAAGAACAGCGTGGATTCGCGTTCGATGGCCGCATTACTGCTTTTAGCGGGTTATCGGGAAACCGACCAGCCGGGAAGTGCGGACCTGATCATCGTGAATACCTGCGGATTCATCCAGCCGGCGCGCGAGGAATCTCTTGAGGTGCTGAAGGAATTTGCCGCGCAAAAGGTTAACGGGCAGTTCCTGGTCGCGGCTGGCTGCCTGAGCGAGCGTGAGAAGCAGCAACTGGCAGTGGAGGTGAACGGGCTGGATGCGCTGCTCGGCACCCGCCGCTGGTCGGATATCGCAGCGGTGGTTGCACGCCTGCAGCAGCCGCGCCAATCACCGTATTTCCATTTCCCCGAAACGGAAGTCATTCTCGAGAGCGAGCATGAAATTCTGCGTGCGGCTGTGCAGGGCGCCAGCGCTTACCTGAAGATCGCGGACGGCTGCGACCGGCGCTGCGCTTTCTGCGCTATCCCGCACATCAAAGGCCCCATGCGCAGCCGCCCGCTGGCGCGTATCCGCGCGGACGCGCTGGCTTTGCAGAAGATCGGCGTAAAGGAGATCATCCTGATCGCGCAGGATACCACCGCTTACGGGCGCGACCTGGGTTTGCAGGATGGTTTGGTGAGTTTGCTGCGTGAACTGACCGGCGCGCTGCCGGATGTGCCCTGGCTGCGTTTCATGTACACCTTTCCCGGGATGGTTTCGGATGCGTTGATCGAATTAATGGCGCAGGAAAACCAGATCCTGCCTTACCTGGATATCCCCTTGCAGCATGCCCATCCGCGGGTGCTGCAGCGCATGCGCCGTCCGGCGGATATGCAATCGGTGCGCAATACGCTGCAAAAAATTCGCCAGGCCATGCCGCTGGCCGCGCTGCGCACAACCTTCATTGTCGGTTTTCCCGGCGAGAACGAGGAAGAATTCAACGAATTAATGGATTTCGCGCGGGAAATCCGTTTCGACCGCGTGGGCATCTTCCCGTATTATCATGAAAGCGGCACGGCGGCTTTTGATCTGGGCGACAGCGTGCCTGCGGAGGTGAAACAAGAGCGCGTGCAGCGGCTGGCAGCGCTGCAGGAGCAGATCTCGCTCTCCCGCAACCAGCAATGGGTGGATCAGGAGCTGGACGTGCTGATCGAGGGTAATGGTGATGGCATCTCCGCCGGGCGTTCGTTCCGCGACGCGCCCGAGATTGACGGCCTGGTGCTGCTGGATGGGGTGCTGGAGGTGGGCGCGCTCGTTCGCGCGCGCGTGACCGGCGCCATGACCCACGACCTGATCGCTAAAAAGATATAAAAAGACAGTCAAAAGGCTGTCTCTTGCGTGCTTCAGGAATGACCAAGCCCCAGAGATTCAGGGTTTATTCTGCTTATCCCGCAGTCGGTTCCACAGTCGGTTCTTCCGTTACTTCCTCGGTGGGTTCTTCCGTCACTTCTTCCGTAGGCTCTTCGGTAGGAACCTTGGTGGGCGGGTAGCAGACCTTGTAGGCAGAGTTGTAAGCGGATTGCAGGTCGTCAGTGGGGCTGATGGCCAGCGCGATGTTGTAATAATCGAGCGCGCTGCACTCATCGCCGTCATCCACCAACTGATCAGCATAGTAGATCACCGCGAAATAATAACGTTCGGAGGCGGTCATGCTGCCGTCATACAGGCTCGGCATGGAGGCGTATAGCTGCTCGAAGTAGCTGACCACCTGTTTCCAGTCGATGTCCCAATAACTGGCGCCGGTCAGGTACAGGCGCGCCACGTTGGAGTAATTGACCGCGTCTCTATCCAGCGGGGCATACTTTTCCAGCACCGAGAAGAAATACAGCCCTTCTTCCAGGTTGCCCTCATTTAAAATCATTTCCACCGCGCGGTAGCGCATGGCGATGAAGTATAAACCGTCCACTTCCATGGTGCGGTAGGTGTAATCTGCGTTGCGCAGCGCTTCCAGTGTGCTGACCGCAGCCGCCCATTGCCTGCCTTGGACTTCCTGCTGGGCCTGGGCGAACAGCGTTTCCACGTTGCGGTTGTCAGGCGTGGCGGTTGCCACCGGCGTGGCGGTCGGCCCGTTGGCTTTGGCAATCTGCACCATGACTTCGGTGTATTTCTCGGTCAATCCGGGGAAATCCGGGTAGATCTGCAGTACGTATTCGAAATGCGTGCGCGCTAGTTCATAGTGGCCGGCGTTCATTTGCTGTACGCCGTATTGGAATTGCAGCGCGGCTTCGCTGACGACCTGTTCATTTTGTTTGTTCAGGCGGTCGGAGATGCCGTTGCGGTAGCCCAGCATGCCGCCGCCCGCGGCGAAGAGGATAACCAGCAGGATGCCGGTCAGGATCACCCGCCACAGCTTGGGTTTTTTAACCTGCAGTTCTTTTGCCGCGCCGGTCTTGATCGGCTGGGTATCGCTGCCGGCCGGCTTTATTTTTATCCTTTGTGTTTCGTCTTTTTCTTGTGGTGACATGACCGCTATTATACCTTTTTCTTGTTTTCGTCAAATCCGGCGCTTGGCTGACCTGTTTACATATGCAGCAGGAGATTCAGCTCTTTACGGATAAAGATCAGCGCGATGCTCATCCCAACCACGGCGGCCAGCAGGCCGGTCAAAAGCGCGTGCAGCCGGTTTCCCAGCAGCGCCATCAGCAGCAGGATGGCCGCGCTGCCGGCCAAACTGCCCAGCAGGGCGCGGCCGGCTGCCTGGCGGGAGGAACGGCCGCCAGCCAGGACGGCCAGAAAATATTTAAGGTTTAACTGCTGCCCCTTTTCCTTTAGAATAACAAAACCGAATGTCACAAAAAGGAAGAGCGATTGGGCGCTGAAGGCTGCCGCGTCCGCCAGGGCGATCCCGGCCGCTCCCAGCGGTTGGGCCAGCAGAGCCCCGCAAAGAATATAAACGGCCAGGTTGACGGCCGAGCCCAGGAAAGGAAACACGGCATTTTGTCTGGCGAAATAGATGCGCGAACCCAGCTCCAGCAGGCAGTGGCTCAGCAATCCTGCCAGGAATGCGCGTGTAACCCATAACAGTATCTGGGTGCCGGCCGCGTCGAAGCCGAAGGCGAATTCCAAAAATGGCCGCAGCACGACTGCCAGCAGAATGGCCGAGGGAACCGCCAGCGCAATCAGGACTTGTTGGGTGCGTTCAATTGTCTCTTTAAATTTTTCATCCTCACCCCGGGCGAAGAGTTCCGAGATGGTCGGCAGCAGGGCGGTGCCGATGGCAGTGCCGATCAGCGTTTCCGGCAGCTGCAGGATCATCCAGCCATAGGTCAGGGCTGAAACCGAACCCTGCGGCAGGCGCGAGGCGATGTTATCGCGCGCGATGAAGGTGAATTGGTACAGCCACATGGCCGCCACGCGCGGGCCGAGCATGGCCAGGATTTTGTGCACGTGGGGCTGTTTCAGGTCGATGCGCGGCGTCCACTTGAAGCGGTAGGCTGCCAGACCCGGGAGGAGTATCAGAAAGTACAATGCCGCTCCCAGCAATACGCCATACACCAAGCCGTCCACGCCCAGGCCGTAAGCCGGCAGGCGCACCGGTCCCAGGTTGTAACTGGCCGCCGGCGCCAGAACCAGCGCGCCGTAGATCTGGCCGATATTGTAGAGAATCGGGCCGATGGCCGGCAGCAGAAAGTGCTGGTTGGCTTGCAGACCGGCGATGAGCAAACCAGCCATGGAAAAGATCAGTGTGCCGATCAGGTCGATGCGCATCAGGCGCACCACCTGGGCTTGCTGTTCGAAATTGAATCCCGGCGCGATGCCCAGCGGATGCTGCACCAGCGGCCAGGCGAATACCGCCACCAATGCTGAAAGCAGGGCGGTGATTAGAAAGGCAAAATTGGCAATCTGGCTGAAGACTTTCCAGGCAGCGTCGCGGTTCTCTTTGGCGATCACTTCGCTCAGCACGGGGATGATGGCGACCGCCAGCGCCCCGCCGGAGATCAGCGAATAGAGCATATCCG
>CAZDUN010000105.1:7689-7967 GCA_964508615.1 uncultured Pelolinea sp.
TGTAAACATACAGGTCGGAGGACAAGCCAAACTGGCGCGCGATGATCAACTGCCGCAGGATGCCCAATACCTTGTTCAGGCCGAAACTGATAGAGACCAGCAGCGTGGCTCTGGAAAGTTTGCTAATTTTCTTCATGCCACTTGGATTTTAACCCAAAGCCACGTCCAGGATCATCATTACCGTGAATCCAAGCATGGCGCCGCTAGTGGCAATATCGGATTTATGGCCTTGTTCCGCCTCCGGGATCAATTCCTCGATCACCACGTAGATCATGGCG
>CAZDUN010000106.1:0-4853 GCA_964508615.1 uncultured Pelolinea sp.
CGAAGGCGGCCTCACCGTTGGCGCTGGCGTGATCACTAAAATCATTGAATAGGTTAATAAAACATGGCAAAACAAAAAATTCGTATCAGATTGAAAGCTTACGACCATCGAGTTCTGGATCAGTCGGCCAAGCGGATCGTTGAAACCGCCGAACGCAGCGGTGCCAAAGTGGTTGGCCCTGTTCCGTTGCCAACCAATTTGGAAAAATTCACTGTGAGAAGATCGACTTTCATCGATAAAGATTCGCATGAGCATTTCGAGATTCGCACCCATAACCGCCTAATCGATGTCATGGATCCCGATTCAAAGACGATCGATATGTTGATGAGGTTGAATCTACCTGCGGGCGTGGATATCGAAATCAAGATATAGAAATCAAGTCTGTACGACTTTTTGTTTTGTGATAAAATTATTCGGTTATTAACAACTCTAAGATCGACAGAATAAGAATTATCTCGCAAGCGAACGGTCAAAACATTTACAGTTTGGCTTGGAAATAATTGACTATGCTGTCTGGAGATGATGCGGCTGGCCCATGCTGACAGTCTCGAAAAATATTTGATTAGGAGAAAATTGAGCTATGTTTAAAGGGCTAATTGGAAAAAAACTTGGCATGACCCAGGTCTTTGGTGAGGACGGCAGTGCTGTTCCGGTAACGATCATTGAAGCTGGGCCATGTTTTGTTACCCAAATCAGGACAGTCGGAAAAGATGGTTATTCTGCTGTCCAGATCGGCTTCGGGGAAGTCAAGGAAAAGAAACTAACCGGTGGTCAATTGGGCCACTTGAAGCGTGTGGATGCGCCTCCTATGCGTTACCTGCGTGAATTTCGCACCAGCACCCCTGAAGTAAAAGAAGGGGATAAAGTGGATGTCAGCCAGTTTGAGGTTGGCAAGCGTGTTGACGTGATAGGCATGAGCAAAGGCAAAGGCTTCGCCGGTAGTGTCAAACGCCATGGTTTTCGCGGTGGCCCCGCCACTCACGGTCAATCCGATCGTTTGCGCGGCCCCGGTTCCATTTCAGCTACCACTACCCCCGGCCGCATCTTTAAGGGCAAAAGAATGGCCGGGCATATGGGAAATGAAAGGGTTTCTTCGCAAAACCTGAAAATTGTGCTGGTTGATGCCGAAAAGAATCTGATCGGCGTCAATGGCTCGGTTCCCGGGCCCCGCGGTGGACTGGTTGTAATAAAAGAAGCCAGGAAACAGTAAAGGATTGGATCAGCGGAGAATAACCGCCTTTTCGGAGCAAATGATTATGAAAGTAGACGTTGTCGATTTAAACGGAAAAAAAGTAAAAGAGATTGAGCTGGCGGCTTCGATTTTCGAAGCGCCGGTTAATGTCGACCTGATGCACCAGGCTTATGTTCGTCAAATGGCCAATGCACACCTGGGAACGCATGATACCAAAGTGAGAGGCGAAGTTGCCGGCGGTGGCCGCAAACCATGGCGGCAAAAGGGAACCGGTCGCGCGCGCCAGGGTTCAACTCGTGCCGCGCAGTGGGTGGGCGGCGGCAAGATCCACACTCCCCATCCTCGCAGCTATGATCTGAAAATGCCTTTGAAAATGCGCCGCGCGGCTGTTCGCTCCGCTCTTTCGGCCAGGGCTTCAGAATCGGCCATCCTTGTGGTCGATAACCTTTCGATGAAAGAACCGGGCAGCAAAACGCTTAATAAATCAGTGAAGAAAATTGTTGGCGATCAAAGCGTGCTGTTTGTGATCCCGGATAAGGACAGCCGCATGGAAATCTTGCTGTCCGCTGATAATCTGGCTGATGTAAAAGTGCTGCTGGCGAAATATCTGAATATTCGTGATTTACTGAACTTTGATCGCATTATCCTGGAAGAATCCTCCATTGGCGTTTTGGAGAGTTTCCTCATTATTAAAGAGAGGGCGAAATGACGACCGCTTTTGATATATTAAAGAGACCCTTGATTACCGAAAAGACTGCCTATCAGTCTTCGAAATTGAACCAATTCTCTTTTGAAGTGCCGTTGAATGCGACCCGTTCAGAGGTCAAGGATGCGGTTGAAAAAGCGTTCGAAGTGACTGTGCGGAAGGTCAACATCATCAATGTCGCGCCAAAAGTCAGCCGGCGCGGACGCAGCCGCAGAATGGCAATTCGAAAATCGGCATACAAAAAAGCCGTTGTAACTTTAAGTCCCGAAGACCGTATACCGATCTTCGAGGGCGTTGAGGGAGCCAAGTAATGAGCGTAAAGATCTTCAAACCGACAACTCCCGGTCAGCGAAACATGACCGGACCCATGTTCGAAGAGATAACCAAAGAAAAACCGGAAAGGTCTTTGTTGGTTTCCAAATCGAAAAAGGGTGGACGAAATGTGCATGGTCGCATTACCGTCCGTCATCAAGGCGGCGGAAATCGACAGAAAGTAAGGATCGTCGATTTCAAACGGGACAAAATTGGCGTCCCTGCCAAGGTCTCTTCTATCGAATACGATCCCAAGCGCAGCGCTCGGTTGGCATTATTGGCTTATGCGGATGGCGAGAAACGTTATATCGTTGCTCCTCAGGGCATGAAAGTAGGCGATGAGGTAATGGCCGGCTCGACTGCGGAAATTCGCAATGGTAATTGTTTGCCGATCTCGGCTATCCCGGTTGGCACCCTGGTTCACAATGTGGAACTGCGCGAAGGCGCAGGCGGACAACTCGTTCGCTCTGCTGGCGCAGCGGCGCAATTGCTGGCCAAAGAAGGAGAATATGCGCAAGTCCGCATGCCCTCTGGCGAGGTTCGGCTAATTCGTCAAAAGTGTACAGCCTGCATCGGCCAGGTTGGCAATTTGGAACACAGCCAAATAAAACTGGGCAAGGCAGGCCATAAACGCCATTTGGGTATCCGCCCATCGGTTCGCGGTTCAGCCATGACTCCCCGCGATCATCCCCATGGTGGTGGTGAGGGTCGTTCCCCGATTGGTATGGCTGGTCCCAAATCGCCTTGGGGTAAACCTACCCTGGGCTACAAGACTCGCAAAAACAAGCGTACACAGAAATATATTGTACGCAATCGTCAAGCTGCTAAACGGTAGAGATACAGGAGCTGAAAGATGTCACGTTCTCTGAAAAAAGGGCCCTTCATCGACCCGAAGCTTTTGAAAAAAATTGAACAGATGAATGATAAAAACGAAAAGAAAGTCATTCGCACATGGAGCCGCGCGAGCACGATCTTTCCCCAAATGGTTGGGCATACGATCGCGGTGCATGATGGGCGGCGGCATGTGCCGATCTATGTAACTGAAAATATGGTTGGCCACAAATTGGGTGAATTTGCCCCAACGCGCCATTTCCGTGGTCATGTGGCTGAAAAAGCCTCCGCGGCGAAAGGATAGATAAGCCATGGATGTTAAAGCTGAATTAAATCACTGCTCTGTTTCGGCCCAGAAAATGCGCCTGGTTATCGACCTTGTGCGCGGGAAGATGGCCGATGATGCGGTCTCTCGTCTGCGCTTTGCCAATAAGGCGGCTGCAGAACCGGTTAGTAAATTGATTGTTTCGGCTATCGCCAATGCCGAGAATAATTTTGGCCTGAACCGCGAAAAATTGTATATTCATCAGATCACTGCGGATGAGGCGCCTACGCGAAAATGGCGCAGGTTTGGCGCGCGCGGCAGATTCAAACCGATTTTACGCCGCTCCTCGCATGTGAAGGTTGTGCTTCGCGAAAAAGCATAAATGCAATTATTGAGAATGATTAGGAAAAGCAAGCAGGAGATATTATGGGTCGAAAAGTTCATCCGGTAGGAATGCGCCTGGGAGTGATCCGTACTTGGGAAGGGCGTTGGTATGCTGAAGGTTCAAACTACATCGAGCAGCTTCACCAGGATATCAAGATCCGCGACATGATCAAGAAAGCCAGCGAACGCGCCGGCGTTTCCCAGATCGAGGTTGAAAGGTATCCGGGCAAGGTGCGCATCGTGGTGAATACCGCCAAACCCGGTATTCTGATTGGCCGCAAGGGCGAAGCTGTGAAAGTCTTGAGAAAAGGCCTGGAAGATTTGACCGGCAAGAAAATCGATCTTGAAATTAAAGAGATCAAAAACCCCGATTGTGATGCGTTTTTGATCGCTGAAAATATTGCATACCACATTGAAAGGCGTATCAGCTACCGCCGCGCCATGAAACGCGCCATTCAGCAAGCCATCCGCCAGGGCGCCGAAGGCGTCAAGATTCAGGTTGGCGGCCGTTTGAACGGCGCAGAAATGTGCCGCACCACATGGCTGAGGGAAGGCCGCGTACCATTGCAGACGCTGCGCGCGGATATCGACTTCGCCCGCGCTGAAGCATTGACAACCTACGGCCAGATCGGTATCAAAGTTTGGGTATATCGTGGAGAAATTCTCCCCGGTACAGAAGAAGAAATTGAAAAAACTGAAGGTGTATACGTTAGCGAGTAATCTTCGCGATTGACTCAACGTAGATACGAATGGTGAGGTTTTTACTATGTTAATGCCAAAAAGAGTTAAATATCGAAAACAGATGCGCGGCCGCATGACCGGCAAGGCATTACGCGGTGCTGAGATTCTCGGCGGCGAGTATGCCCTGCAGGCTTTGGAGCCTGGCTGGGTATCTGCTCGACAGTTGGAGGCCGCGCGCCGCTCGATTGTGCGCGCGATGAAACGCCGCGGTAAGGTTTGGATCCGTGTATTTCCGGATAAACCCATCACCAAACGCGCTGCTGAATCCCGCATGGGTAAAGGCAAAGGTAATGTCGAATTTTGGGCGGCTGTTGTGAAACCCGGCAGGATCATATTTGAAGTTGGTGGTTTGGATGAAGAGACATCGCTGCACGCGCTCAAACAAGCTGCTTATAAATTCTCCATCAGGACGAAGGTGATCA
>CAZDUN010000106.1:4863-7932 GCA_964508615.1 uncultured Pelolinea sp.
ATCAAACAGGAAATTATGGGAGGTAAACATGAAAGTGCCTGATATGAGATTGCTGTCGGAAGAGGAGATCCGCTCCAAACTCCTGGATGCGAAAAAAGAGTACATGAATTTGCGATTTCAGATGGTCAGTGGGCAGCTGACGGATACCAGCAAATTGAAACAGTCTCGCCGACAAATCGCCAAATTCGAGACAATTCTAAGAGAAAAACAGTTGAAGCATGAAGCGGAAGGTGAAGCATGAACACACGGCGAAGATTGAACGCTGTTGTCACCAGCAACAAAATGGAAAAGACCGTAATCGTGGAAATCAGCCGTACGTTCAGGCATCCTTTATACGGAAAAGTTGTGCACAGCACCAAGAAAATCGTTGCTCATGATGAATTGGGATGCAATGTCGGTGATGAGGTTCAGATTGTTGAAAGCAAACCGATCTCCCGTACGAAACGATTTGTAGTTGAGAAAATTCTAACTCGCCAGGAAGTGGATGAAACCAAACCTGTCGCTGAAGAAGAGGCGTAACCATGATTCAGCATGAAACAAGATTGAAAGTGGCTGATAATACCGGCGCCCGGGAACTGCTTGTCATCCATGTATTGGGCGGTTCGAGGCGCAAGTATGGTCATATCGGCGACGTGGTCGTCGCGACTGTGAAATCCGCTGCGCCGCAGGGAACGGTTAAAAAGAGCGAGGTCGTAAAAGCGGTCATTGTCCGCACTTCTAAAGAATGGCGCCGTAAAGATGGATCCAGCATTCGCTTTGATGATAATGCCGCGGTAATTCTGGATACGGATGGCGAAAATCCCAAAGGGACCCGCATCTTTGGGCCGGTTGCGCGCGAATTGCGTGAAAAAGGGTATATGAAAATCGTATCCCTGGCACCGGAAGTGCTTTAACGGAGCGGTAGGAGAGTATTGCCATGAAAATGCGAATAAAAAAGGGCGATCAGGTTGAAGTGATCACCGGCAAAGAAGGAACCAAGGGCAAGCGCGGTGAGGTAATCAGAGTCAATGCCAAGAAAAACCGTGTTGTTGTGCAAGGGTTGAATATGGTCACCAAGCATCAGCGCCAGGTTCAAGCCGAAGGTAAAACAGTCAATCCCGGGATCGTGAAATACGAAGGATCCATGGATGCCTCGAATGTGATGATTGTTTGCAAGAAATGTGGAAAACTCACGCGTATCGGTATCTCGCGCGATGGAGATAAAGCCGTTCGCGTATGTAAAAAATGTGGAGGGTTGCTGGATTGATTTTGTAAATCCGCAATGGGAGTTACTGAATGAATGCATTAAAAGAAAAATATCGAAAAGAAATCACCCCGGCCTTAATGAAGGAATTTGGCCTGGACAATGTGATGCAGGTGCCGACACTCAAAAAGGTTATCGTTAATATCGGCATGGGTGAGGCTTTGGATAATCCAAAATCTCTGGATGCTGCCAGCGCGGATTTGGTGAAAATTACCGGCCAACGTCCTGTGATCATCAAAGCTAAGAAAAGCATCGCCAATTTCAAGCTGCGCGAAGGCCGCACGATCGGCGTGAAGGTGACTTTACGCGGCGAGAAGATGTGGGCTTTGTTTGACCGTTTGGTGAACATCGCGCTGCCACGCGTTCGCGATTTCCGTGGTGTATCTGAAAAATCGTTCGATGGGCGTGGCAATTACACGCTTGGTTTACGCGAGCAGTTGATTTTCCCTGAGATCGAATTCGATGAAATCGATAAAATCAGAGGTATGGAACTGACTTTTGTAACTTCAGCGCTAAATGATCAGCAAGCGTTGTCTCTATTAAAACATTTAGGAATGCCTTTTAGGAAGGTCTGATATGGCAAAAACATGTATGGTATATCGGGAACTCCGTAGAAAATATCCCAATCAGGTTCGCAATCGCTGCAAGATTTGCGGAAGGCCGAGAGGCTACCTGCGTCGATTTGGTATCTGTCGGATTTGCTTTAGAGATCTGGCTTTAAAAGGCAAAGTTCCGGGCGTGACAAAGTCATCCTGGTAAACCGGACCGGAGGAAATTATGAGTGTAAATGATCCAATTGCTGACATGCTGACCCGCATCCGGAATGGTGTTATGAGCAGCCAAACCGTTGTTGCCATGCCTAGCTCAAAATTGAAAGTCGATATTGCGAAAATATTGAAAGAAGAAGGGTTCATCGAAGACTATGAAGTCGCTGACGGAGGCAAACCCGCTCTTCAAGTGATTCGCATCAAATTGAAATACGTGGGTGAAAGGCGTTCCAAACGATCCGTTATCACTGGAGTGGAACGTGTCAGCCGACCGGGGCGTCGTGTTTACACCCCAAAGAAAGAAATTCCCTGGGTGCTATCGGGCATGGGTATTTCAATATTGTCAACCCCCAAAGGCGTCATGACAGGCCAGAACGCCCGTAAAAATGGGGTTGGCGGTGAGATACTCTGCAAGGTTTGGTAACCCAAGAATTGAGAATGGAGGTATAGCACAGTGTCTCGAATAGGAAAACTTCCCATCACAATTCCCAGCGGCGTTGAAGTGAATTTGGATGGCTCAAAAGTGACAGTCAAAGGCCCGAAAGGGACCATGCAGCGCGAGTTTTCTTCGCAGATTGCGATTCAAAAAGAAGAAGACAAAATTGTCATTACGCGCGGCTCGGATGAAAAGAACGTGCGCGCCCTGCATGGCACAACTCGCGCGGTTTTAAATAACATGGTTGTGGGTGTGAGTACCGGTTTCAACCGTGTCCTGGAAATCGATGGTGTTGGTTATAAAGCGGATATGGACGGAAAGAACCTGGTGCTTAATGTGGGTTATTCACATCCAGTGGTTGTGGAACCACCGACTGGCATCGAATTTGAAGTCGCGGAAAAAAATCGCCATGTTGTAATCAGGGGCATGGATAAGGAAGCCCTTGGCCAGATTGCCGCTGATATCCGCAATATCCGCCCGCCTGAACCTTATAAGGGAAAGGGCATCCATTATCTGGGCGAAACGATCCGCAGAAAAGCGGGAAAGAAAGCCGCGTAGTCAGAAAGTTTGAAGCAGGAATTATATTATGGCAAAAGTATCTCGAAATGAAGCAAGATTGCACA
>CAZDUN010000107.1:0-4712 GCA_964508615.1 uncultured Pelolinea sp.
CGGGATAATCCTGTCCTAGGTTTTTCCGCCTTTGACCGTGCGGTTTGAACAAGCCTGCAACGATCATCTGGGCATCGAACCGCTGACCGTAACTGCCAATCTGAAATTCAACATCAAAATCCTGTATGACGACCCGCTGGCTGTGGGGGCGGACCGCATCGCGGACGCGGTCGCTGTCCAGGAAATCTATGGCGGCCCGGCCTGCGTGATCGACTTCGGCACAGCCACAACCTTCAATGCCCTGAGTTCCGCTGCGGAGTATTTAGGGGGAGCGATCCTGCCGGGCATCGGCACCGCCGCCGAGGCGTTATTCACACACGCCGCCAAGCTGCCCGCGATAGAATTAAAAGCGCCGCCTTCCGTGATCGGCCGCAATACCCAGCATGCCATGCAAGCCGGCTTGATCTTTGGTTACGCCGCCATGGTGGAAGGTCTGGTCAGGCGTTTTCGCGACATTCTTGGGCAGGATATGAAAGTCATTGCCACAGGTGGTCATGTGCAGAAGATAGCAGGTCAAACCAGTGTGATCGACCACATCGATCCCTGGCTGACGCTGATCGGCCTGCGGCTTATTTGGAGCATGAACAGGTAGCTGATGGCAAACCCCTTATCTGGCAAGCATATCACATTGGGAGTGACCGGGTCGATTGCCGCCTATAAAGCGGCTGATCTGGCTTCCAAATTAACCCAGGCGGGCTGCATTGTTAATGCGCTTCTGACCGAGCCCGCCTGCAAGCTGGTCAGTCCACTGACATTTCAATCGGTAAGCGGTCAAAAAGCATACACCGAAGCTGATCTATGGGGCGGCGAAGGGCACGTGGTGCATATCCATCTCGGCCGCACATCCGATTTACTGTTAATCGCGCCAGCCTCGGCCAATACCATTGCCAAACTGGCGCACGGCATCGCCGACAACCTGCTTTGCGTTACCGCGTTGGCTGCCGCCTGCCCGATCGTGATCGCGCCAGCCATGGATGGCGGCATGTACGCCAACCTCGCTACACAAGCCAACATCCAGACGCTTAAAGAACGCGGCGTGCATTTTATCGGACCCGCTGAAGGACACCTGGCTTCGGGCTTGAAAGGGCCGGGGCGCATGGAAGATAACGAAAGCATCATTCATCATATTCGTTTTCTTTTATCGCGCAAGAACGCGCTGGCAGGCAAGAAGATCGTGGTCACCGCCGGCGGTACGCAGGAACCAATCGACCCGGTGCGCGTGATCACCAACCTTTCTTCCGGGAAACAAGGCTACGCCCTGGTGCAGGCCGCGCTGGATCTGGGCGCGGATGTAACCCTGATCAGCGCCCCAACCCACCTGACGCCTCCATTGGGAGCAAGGCTGGTCAGCGTCAATCAGGCTGAACAAATGCGTCAGGCGGTCATGCAGGAAATCAGTGACGCCCAAGCCTTGGTGATGGCCGCAGCGGTGGCGGATTTCACGCCGGCGCACCCATCGAATGAAAAGATCAAGAAAAACGAGCCGCTGAATGAGATTAAACTGGTTCCAACCCCCGATATACTCAAAGAGGTTAGCGTTTACAAGAAAGAAAAGAAGCTGGATCTAAAAATCGTTGGTTTCGCGGCTGAAAGTCAGAATTTGCAGGAAAACGCAGCCAGGAAGATGAGCGAGAAAGGCATGGACTTGATTGCCGCCAATGATATCTCCCAGCCGCAAGTCGGTTTCGGTTTCGACACCAATCAGGTCTTGCTGATCTTTGCAGATGGTTCGACCGAACAACTGCCCATGCTGAGCAAGATTGAAGCTGCCGAGCGCATCATCCAGCACTTGGCAGCCTGGCTGGCAGAAGGAGCACATTAACCGATGCGTATCCTGGTTTTTTCTGATATACACTCCAACCTGACCGCGCTGGAAGCTGTTTTAGCCGCCGCGGGTAACGTGGATGCCTACTGGTGCCTGGGCGACCTGGTGGGCTACGGGCCTGACCCCAACGAATGCATCGCCCTGGTGCGCGACCTGCCCAACCTGGTGTGCGTGCGCGGCAATCACGACGCCGCCACACTGGGCGAAGTAGACCAAAACACCTTCAACCACGAGGCCAGCCTGGCCATCACCTGGACCAAGCGCAACCTCAACGCTGAAAGCCAGGAATTCCTGCTCAGCCTGCCGGAACGCATGCTGATGGATGATATCACCCTGGTGCATGGCAGCCCGCGCAACCCGGTCTGGGATTACATCATGGATGCGATGACTGCCGAGCGCATGTTCCAGTTCTTCGATACACGCATTTGTCTGGTCGGTCACACACACGTGCCCGCCATCTGGAAAGAAAGCGAAAGCGAATCTCCCAGGGGACTGGTGCTGGATTATCAAAAAACGAAGATCCTGACCAAGTCCATCGTCAATCCCGGGTCAGTCGGCCAGCCGCGCGACCATGACCCGCGCGCCGCCTTCGCCATTTTCGATCCGCAGGAAAGCCTGTGGGAATTGCGACGCGTGCCTTACAAAATCTCCGAAGTCCAAAGCCGCATCAAAAAATCTGGTTTGCCCTGGCGGCATGCATTAAGGCTGGCCGAAGGTTGGTAGCGGAACTTTTTTCAATCGCAATCGTCATATTATGAGATTTAAAAATGCAGTATCAAAAAAAGGAGTTGACGATGAGAAATAGCAAAATTCTGATGATCATTTTATCGACCACCATCCTGCTGGCATCCTGCGCAATGGTTGCGCGCGGCGCCAATGAAGACATGGCAGCTGAAATGGCAGCGCTGCCGGCGGAAGCCCCCATGGCTGATTTTGGGGAGAAAAGAATAGCTGAGGAATCGATTTCCGGAGGCGAATTCGACGAATCCGGAGCAGGTTCCGCTTCCATCGAGCGCATCGTAATTAAGAACGCCAATCTCTCGATTGCCGTGGCAGATCCGGTGGCATCGATGGGGAACATCAGTCAGATGGCCGAAGAGATGGGCGGTTACATGGTCAGTTCGAACACCTACAAGACCACCAGCTACAGTGGCAAAGAGCTTCCAACCGCTTCCATTACCATCCGCGTACCCGCCGAGAAATTAGATGAGGCGCTTGTCAGGATCAAGGCGATGGTCGAAGATCAGAAACTGGATATCCTCAGTGAAGATGTCACCGGCCAGGACGTTACCAGCGAAGTGAACGACCTTGAGTCGAGATTGCGGAACCTGCAGGCAGCCGAAACCAAGCTGCTGGTGATCATGGATAACGCAGACACCACCGAAGACGTGATCAACATTTTCCGCGAGCTGACCGCCATCCGCGAGGAGATCGAGGTGATCCAGGGCCAAATCAAGTATTATCGTGAATCCGCCAGCTTGTCAGCTATCAGCGTGTACCTGCAGGCCAAAGAAGCGCTGGAGCCAATCTCGGTTGCCGGCTGGAAACCCGGTTTGCAAGCCCAAAAAGCGCTGCAGGCGTTGGTGAAGGGCGGGCAGTACCTGGTGGATATTCTGATCTGGCTGGTACTGTTTGCTCTGCCGTTCCTTGCGGTCATCTTCCTGCCAATCTATCTCATCGTGAAGGCTGTCCGCAACCGCAAGCAAAAATCGGAAAGCACAAAGCCCGAAAAGAAGCAGTAATTCATAACCACAAAGAAACAATAATATCCCCTGCCCATTGACAGGGGATATTGCTTTAATATTTTATTGTCAAGTTGTTCTGCCGAGCCATTTCCAGAGAAAATCGATGGACGCCTGCATCCATTTTCTTCCAATCTGCTGGTTTACCGTCGAAAAACGCTTCCCTGACATTCACGGGGATATATACATCCACGCCGGCCATTGCCTGTCGCCCCGGGGAGAATTGAATCTCCAACGCGTTTCTGCCAGACTGCCACCCACTGACCTCCAGTCCCTGGGAAATATGCAAGCTGCTGCCCAGGTAGGCGGCTTGCTTCTCTTTATATGGACGAACCGCCAGCACAAGCGCAGCGTGCGCAGCCAGCCTGCCCTGATACAATGCTCCGCCTTCCAGCGCTTTCCACACGCGCTGATCCCAAAAAGAACGCACCCAATACGCGCCCTCCGGCAGCCGAAAATCAGCAGCGGATAACGAACAATCATCCGCTTTGTCCCGCCAATTAAAGTACGCCAACACACACCAGTCGCCGGCCGCAGCCCGTAAATCCAGTTTCAATTTGCGGGGCGTCTCTTCATCCAGCCAATCGATCACCTGGACGGCTTTTTTTACCGGCGGCAGCAACGCCGCAACCATCTCCAGGCGATCTTCTGGCAATTCATTCATATTGTCCGAAAGCAGCACCGAGCCGCCTGTCATGCCGATGGCGGTTGCCAGTGTCCGCACTTCTTCCAGGTTCAAGCGCGAATCCGGCCGAACCAGCAGGCAGTCGGGGTCATTCACCCACCAGCGGTTGTGCATACCCGCCCGCACGAGGATATTCTGGATGGAATTGCGCGCGCAGGGCATATGGGGTTCCTTCCGGAAAGGAAAACCCATGCCGAAATAGGAGGGTTTCCAGGAGTCACTCACATCCGCGCCGATGCGCATGGCCTCCACTAGCCCCAGCCCCGCTCCCAGCGGCAGCCCGCAGCCCAACAGGGTGGTATCTGCGCCTGCTGAACGCCGCAGCGCTTGCATGCCGCCGCGCAGCACCTGGGCGCGCGTGCGGGTGGGGTCATGATAAACACACTTCAAAGCAGCCGCGTATAGAAAATCCAGCTTCAGGTATTGGAAGCCCCACTCGTGGACAGCGGTGTGGACCACC
>CAZDUN010000107.1:4722-7904 GCA_964508615.1 uncultured Pelolinea sp.
CAGGCGTATTCCAGCGCCTCCGGCACAGTCAGATCCAACGCGATGGTCAGGGAATTCCAGCCGAAGCCCGCGCGAGCCGGACGGCCATCCGCGCGTTTCAGGATCCATTGCGGATTTTCCACTGCGGTGCGCGAATCCGGATGCAGGATGAAAGGAGCCAGCCACAAGCCGGGGGTGAAACCTGACTCACGGATTCGCTGCGCCAGGGGCGCCATCCCGTCCGAAAAACCGGCATTGGTCTCCAGCCAGTCACCAACCTGAGCTTCAAAGCCATCATCGATCTGCACCAGGTTTAAGGGCAGCCGCTCGCGCAGGCCGTCGATCTTTTCTAAATTTTCCGAGATAATGCCCTCGGAGATCTTTTCATAATAGTAGTACCATGAGCACCAGCCCGCCTGCGCTGCGGGCAGCGACTTGATGCCATGTTCACAGGCAACAATATCATAGTAATCGGTCATGGCTTGGGGATCATCAATATCCATCAAAGCGCAGACTGCCCAGTCGGTTGACATGCTGGCGCCGGGCGGCAGGTGCGTATGGTCGCCATTTGCCCACAGGCGCAAACACGCTTCACGGCGCAGGTCAGCCGTCAGGCTGCCGAAATGATTCTTTTGCGAAAGGAACCCCAGCAGCAAACCGCTGCGGCTCTGCCGATCGCCCAACACGCCGAAGAAATCGCTGGAAAAGAGCCCCCTGCTACGAAAAGCGGGTGTACCGGGGTTGATGACCATCGGGTTCTGCAGAATGCCCAGCCTGGAATGGCGCTGGCGGCTGCCGGCCGCGTAGGCGCCGCTGGACGACCAGGATTGCCAGCCATTGCTGAAAAACGCCAGACGGCTAACGTCCGCTTGATCATCAAAGATCACATTGCGGGAATTGTTTTCAGCCGGTTCCAATAAAGTAATTTTTTCAATCCGCAGAGCTCTGAGTGAGTGATTTTTAATTTCCACTTTCCAAAATATGAAAGGTTCCTTCCCGGTAGCCTGGAAAATCACTCTCCATTCAAGTCCGCTGGCTACATCCACGCCGGTAAAAAACCAACTTCCATCCATACCAGTTTCGGCTTCGGCTCTGGATAAACGAGGGGAAAAAGTAAATGGCCTGCCGTGGAGGTCGCCTCCCGTTATTCGCAACTGATTGGTTTTCAGGCCGGGATGCCCGGATTTTTGCGGGAGGATATCGAAGCCTGCTCCGCCCTCTTGAATCTCGATTCGTATTACCCGATTTTCAAGTTCCATAATCCTCCCCTTTCTAGTTATTTATCACAGCCACCGCCGCAAAATTCGTAGAAGCTGAATTGAGATGAAGTGTGCGAGATCAGCTTGAGATGGTCGCTAAATACCCAGCGGTAAGGATCGCTATCCAACAGCACCAATTCTTCCCCATACACGTAATCCAGCCCGGCTTGGCTTAGGTACTCATCTGCATGGTCTTCACGCAGGCTTTCAAAATACTGGCTGCTGTTGATCAGGCCATCCAGGTTGATGAAAGTCCGGTCCGGCATAAGATAGGCACTCACACCCCCGCCGGTCATGCCGATCACGTCGCCCGGCTGCGTGTTCTTTTTCAGAAATTGGATATCCGCATCATAATCGTAAAGATCCGCGGTTTCACCGTTCATAGGAAAATCGCGCAGGATGGTATAACCAAATCCGCCCAGCAAAACCAGGCAAACCAGGATTACCGCGCTTTTTAATACCCAATTGCTGCGGGTTTGGCTTTCCAATTCTTTGAGGGAAATTGCTAATAAAATGCCAAAAAACAGCACGATCAGCACCATCTCGCCCAGCCAATACCAATACTTGGCGTGCAAGTATCCGGTGGCCTTATATGAAACCGCATGGAAGACACATCCGGTAAAGAGCGGCAGCAGCGCGAAGCGCCGGGAAAGCAAGGCAAAATCTGGCTGCCGCCTGGCCAGGATAGTCACCACCGCGGCGATTATGACAATCCAAACAAGAGCAGTCATGAAAGAGCCGCCTGGAGAATTTCTCGTAATCTGAAAAAATTCACCCAGCCAGCCAGAAAGTTGCCGAAGTGGCCGCGTGAGCAACCAAAAAGGTCCGCCCTCCGGATCGCTGCTGAAAAGACTGGAAAACAATGCGGATAATGTCTTGATCGGCCGCCCATAAACCGTGTTCGGCAATGTCCCCCACCAGCGCTTGATTTGCCCGCTGACCGGCATGGCGCTGCCGGCATAAGCCTGGTTGGCAACCATATAGAGCCCCAAACTGCCGAACAGGGGCAGAAAGTAAGCCGCCGCGCATTTAAACCAGGATTGAATTTTGACCCTAATATTGTTCTCCTGTAAACCAAAATGATCGTGGTTTTTCCAGTAGATCAATACACGGAATAAAACAATCAAGCCCAGCGAGAATAACCAATCCAGTACCAAAACGGCCCGCGAAAATCCACGGAAAGCATGCAGGAGATCATGGAGAACAAAGAATATCATTCCAATCAGGAGGCTGGCCAGCGTCAGGACAGCGGCAGTTTTGATAATGAAACGCTTCAGGGTGACCTTGCCATGCAATTCGTATAATCCACCGAGAAAGAGGCAGATGGGTTTGATGACCAGAGAAAAACCAGTCAACATATAAAAGAAAGGCAGGAAATTAAAAATATTATCCGTGCTTTGGATACGCGAGAAATAACTCAATACCGCGGAGGTGAAGATCAGCAGGAAATCGATCTGCGACATCCAGCGCATCCGGCTGCCGCGAAACACCAGCCATAAACCTGTCATGACCAGCAAAAAAATATTATCCAGCCGGCTGAACAACACCAGGATGGCGGCCAGGCTGACATGCAGCAATCCGCCTGTGTTCGCTCCTCCCTGCTCCTCTTTTGTCAAATATCTTGAAAGCTGATAGATGAAAAAGATCAAACAGAAAATACTCAAGCCGGATTCGAGCCCCAGCTTGGAACTGATGGCATGGATGGACGGGATGAACATCCAGCAGAAAGCCACAATCCAGGCAGCTTTTTCCGAGATGTGGTCCGCGAACAAACGGTAAAGAAAATAACCCGAAGCAGCGTTGAAGACAGCCTGAACAATGATCAAGACGCGCAGCGGCAAGTACAAGTCAAGCCGCGCCAGGGCGAATACCGGAATACAGACCAACATCCATAATGGGTGAAATCCATTGGTGGGCGCAATGCGATCGAAAGTTATCCCGCGG
>CAZDUN010000108.1:0-7865 GCA_964508615.1 uncultured Pelolinea sp.
TGATGCCGCGGTGCTCCTGCTGGACGCCGGGCAGAAAGCCGGGCGAATCCACGAAGGTCACCAGCGGACTGTTGAAACAGTCGCAGAAGCGCACAAAGCGGCAGATTTTATCCGCTGCGTCGATGTCGATCGCGCCGGCCATCGAGCTGGGTTCCTGCGCTACAATGCCGACCGGGTTGCCGTTCATGCGCGCGAACCCGATGATGGCGTTGGTGGCAAACGTGGATTGCAGTTCCAAAAAGGATTTTTGATCCACAACGCGCTCGATCACCTCGTGCATATTGTACGGTAGGGTTTCATCATCGGGGATGATGCTATCCAGGTAAGTATCCATGCGCATTGGATTATCGTTGGGCTGTGCGGCTGGCGGATTCTCGACATTGTTGCCGGGCAGATAGCTCAACAACGCGCGGCAGAGCGCCATGGTTTGGTGTTCGTCCGGCGCGGTCAGCGAAGCCACACCGCTGGTACCCAGGTGCACCTGTGCCCCGCCCAGGCTGTCGAAATCCACTTCCTCACCGGTGATGGCTTTGATCACGTTCGGCCCGGTGATGAACATGTAAGATTGCTTTTCAACCATTAAGATGAAATCCGTCAGGGCGGGGGAATAGGCCGCGCCGCCGGCGCAGGGGCCCATGATGATGCTGATCTGCGGAACCACGCCGGAATATAACGCGTTGCGCCGGAAGATCTCGGCATAACCGCCCAGGCTGTGGATGCCTTCCTGGATGCGCGCACCGCCGGAATCGATCAGGCCGATAATGGGCGCGCCGTTCTGCACGGCCAGATCCATCACGCGGCTGATCTTGTGACCCTGCATCTCACCCAGCGAGCCGCCGTTGGCGGTGAAGTCTTGGGCGTACACGAACACCGGCCGACCGTCGATGCGCCCGTAACCGGTCACGACCCCGTCGCCCAGGATGCGATCTTGCGGATCGTCGGTCAGGTCGCCGCGCTGCAGCACCATGGGTTCCAACTCCTGGAAGCTGGATGGATCCAGCAGCTCATCTAGCCTTTCACGGGCAGTCAGCTTGCCTTTTTCATGCTGTTTGGCAATGCGTTCTGCGCCTCCGCCCAGTTTGGATAATTTACGGAATTGCTTCAATTCTTCATTTTTCGATGGTTTTGAGGTCATAGATTATTCCTGTGGTTATTATTATTTTAATCCCGCAAAATCGCTCAAAAGTCATTGACATTCGTCTTGAATTATTGTAATATGTGATATGTAATATATCACATATTACATGAGATTGGTAGAATTGAGAAAAGAATGGAAAAAGCCCCTAAAAGCAAACCAGCCGCATTGACCGATTGGACTTACCAATACCTGAAAAAAAGCATCCTGAATCTGGAATTCCGGCCGGGGCAGCAGCTGCACATTGAAGAATTCACAGAAAAATTGGAAGTCAGTCGCACGCCTGTGCGCGAGGCTTTCCTGCGTTTAGCGAATGAAGGCCTGGTGGAGGTCCGCCCGCGCGTGGGCTATTTCGTGTCCACCATCACCGTGCAGGATATCTATGATCTGTTCGAAGCCCGCGAAATCGTTGAAACGCGCGCTGCCCGGCAGGCCGCCGAGAGTTTGACTGATGACGATCTGCTGAAATTAAAAGAAATCATGCAGCAAAGCGCCTTGGCCGTGGAAGCCGGTGATTATGACCAATTTTTGGAAAATGAAATCAACTTTCATGAATACCTGCAAAAGAACGTTTCCAATAAACGCCTGATCGCGTTCATGGACAGCCTGAATGATCTGACCTATCGCGAGCGTGTGCTCTCGACGCGGTCGCTGGAGAACATAAAGTCAACCATAATCGAGCATAACAAGATTGTCGATGCGCTTGTTAAAAGAGATGGGCAGGCAGCCGAAAAATGCATGGCTGAGCATTTGGAGAATGTCCGTCGAAGGTTGGTTAGTTTAATAAAAGATAGTCCCAATTTCAATCAATAAGGAGTATGCAGTATGACACAATGGAAATTGCCCCCTGATGGCGGGCATATGGATCGGCCGACCGGTATTTACCTGCAAACGATGACAGGTAAAGAGGTAGAAGAGCGTCTGAAGAAAAATGACCTTATCATCCTCCCGATTGGCAGCACCGAGGCGCATGGCCCGCATGCCTGCAGCGGCGAGGATACCTTCCTGGTGACCCGCATGGCTGAGGCGGTAGCCCAAGCGACCGGTTGTACCGTAGCAGAGCCGATTTGGTATGGGTCACATCCCTACCATCATCTCGGCATGCCCGGGACGATTATCGTGCCGGAGGAGACCTTCGCGGCTAACTTACGCGCGGTGATCGCGGGCCTGTGGAACGCTGGTTTCCGCAAGCAAATACTGTTTAACGGGCATGGCCAGGATTACGTCATCCCCATGGCCATGCACCAGTTCGGCAAGAAATACCAGGTTCCTGTGCTCCTAGTGAACGTCAACTACTGGTTCATGATCAAGGAGCATATCCGCGATAAAGCACACGGCGGGCCGTTTGAGACGCCCTTTGTACATGGCGATGAAGTTGAGACTTCCTTCTCCATGATGCTTTTCCCCGAGATGATCCACCTGGAAGACGCGGTAGATACAAAGGGCGAAAGCCTCTTCCCGCCCGGCCACATCGATTTATCCGGCTCGGCCTATGACATGCCGATTCCCTTCTGGCAGCATGTCGGGGCTTCGACCATCGAACCCATCGCGACCCCCGAAGGCGTGGTTGGTTCAGCCACGCTGGCTGTCCCGGAAAAAGCCATTCCCGGTATTCACGCGGTATTGGATTACCTGGAGCGGCTGATCAATGACATCATGGCCAAATATCCGGCTGGCAAGCTGCCCCCGACCGAAAAGATCACCCAGCGCTCCAAAGAGGAGATCGATGCCTTGTTGAAAGGCCCGATTGCTGAAGGCGGCAAGCATATCTACACGGTCGCATACCCGCCTTAAATCGATTGTGAAATAGATCGTTGGGGACCAGGCACTCAAACCTGATCCCCATTTCATTTCACAAATCGATTGCGTGGCAACTGAATATTGAGGAGAAAGTGCATCATGAGTGCAGATATTAAAACTGTAAGTGGTATCAAGAAAGTGGGTGCGGCTGTCATGGTTGCTCCCGGAAAACTGGAATACCAGGAATTGCCTTACCCGGATCACCTGGAACCGGGCGCCATGATTGTCAAAATGGAAATGTCCGGCATCTGCGGTACGGATAAACACGCATACAAGGGCGAAACAACCCTCTACGGCGGCACGGAAGCCGAACAAGATATGGTTTTCCCCACTGTGCATGGCCACGAGAATTCTGGCATCGTGGTGGAGATGAACGGCGATAATATCGAATACAGCGGCCAGCCGCTCAAGGTGGGCGACCGCGTCACCAACTGCCCGAATGTGATTTGCGGCGAGTGTTGGTACTGCCGCAGCGTGCATGGATATCCCTATTGTTCCCACCATCAGGGCATCGGCATGACTTATTATGCCGATCAATTTCCCTACATCGTTGGCGGCTGGTCGGAATACATGTACTTGCCGCCCAAATCCTGGGTGTATAAAGTGCCGGATTATATCCCGGTGGAATATTCCTGCCTGTCGGAGTTATTCGTGGTTACTGCCATCCTCGACCGCGCTAAAGAATATGCCGCTTATGCGGGCAAGGGTTTCCATTTCGGCGACACGGTAGTGGTGCAGGGCGCCGGGCCGATTGGCATGTTGATGGTTGCCAAGGCGCGCATGTTGGGCGCCGGCAAGATTATTGCGCTGGATAATTTCCCCAAGAAGTTGGAAATGGCCAAGGATTTTGGAGCGGATGTCACCTTTAACGTCGGCAACCTGGATGAGAAGCAGTTGGTCGAAGCCATCCGTGCTGAAACCGAGGGGCGCGGCGCGGATGTGGTGGTCGAAACGGTCGGCCAGCCGGGTGTAGTGCGGGTCGGTTTGGAGATGCTGCGCCGTGGCGGCACTTACCTGGAAACCGGCAATTTTGCCGACACTGGAGAAGTCTCCATAAACGTCCATCGCCATATTGCCGCGAAAAACGTGTTGATCTACGGCAACACCAACCATCCGCATGACGGTTACTACGCTGCGTTTGACATGATGTGTCGTAACCGTGATCGCTTCCCCTTTGAAAAACTGATTACCCATCGCTTCAAACTGGCGCAAGCACAAGATGCGATCGAGAAGTCATTCGAAGAGGATGCCCTCAAAGTCGTTTTCGAGATGTAGTTATACAGCCAGGGAAGAAAGGGACATTTTGCGCATGAATAACCACGTTCCACTGCTCGAAATGAAAGAAATATCGAAAACATTTCCAGGTGTAAGAGCGCTTGATCATGTCAGCTTTGACCTCTTCCCTGGCGAAGTTCATGTTTTAGTGGGAGAAAACGGGGCAGGCAAGTCCACCCTGATGAAAGTGCTGGCAGGCGCATACGCGCGCGATGAAGGCGAAATCTTCATAGAAGGCAAACACCAGCCGCGTTGGAATCCGACAGTGGCGCGTGAAAATGGCGTGGCCATGGTTTACCAGGAGTTTACCCTGCTGCCGTTCCGCAGCGTGGCGGAGAATGTGTTTCTGGGCCGCGAAAAAAAACGAGCGGGGTTATTCCTGGATAAAGCTGCGATGCATGCGGAAGCCGGCGCGCTGCTGCGCTCGATTGGAGTAAAGGTGGATACCCGCATGCCGGTGTTGGAACTCGGCGTGGCTGAACAGCAGATGGTGGAGATCGCCAAAGCGCTTGCCATGCATGCCCGTATTTTGGTGTTGGATGAACCTACCTCTGCCCTTAGCATGCGGGAGATCGAGCAGTTGTTCTCGACAGTGAGAACCTTGAAAGAAAAAGGTGTCGGGATTATCTACATCTCCCACCGCCTGGAGGAATTAAAACAGATCGGCGACCGCGTTACAGTTATGCGGGACGGTCAGTTAATTGGGACACGCGGTATTAAAGAAGTTACTGTCGATGATGTCATCCGCATGATGATTGGGCGCGAAATCAATGAATTATTCCCGCGCCATTATTGCCAACCCGGTGAGGTGGCGCTCTCGGTAAAAGGATTGAAATCTGGTAAGAAGGTCAAGGACGTGAACCTGCAAGTCCGTTATGGTGAGATCGTTGGTCTTTCGGGCCTGGTCGGTTCAGGCCGCACGGAGACAGCGCGCGCCATATTCGGGTTGGATTCCATGATTGCAGAGGAGCTTGAGATCCTGGGCAAGCAATATAAACGCATCGACCCGTCTCAAGCGGTGGATGTCGGATTGGGTTTGATTCCTGAAGACCGCCGGCGCGATGGCCTGTTCCCGATTCTGTCCATGGAGAAAAATCTGGTGATGGTGTGTTTGCGGAGACTGTTCCCGCGCGGCATCATGCGGCCTGCGCTGGAACGCAGCACGGCCGGCGAATATATCAAGAAGTTCGACATCCAGCCGCCAGCACTTGACCGTTTTGTCCATTATCTAAGTGGCGGCAACCAGCAAAAAGTTGTGATCGGCAAGTGGCTGGCAGCCAAACCGCGCGTGATCATTATCGACGAACCAACCCGTGGTATCGATGTGGGTGCCAAGTCCGAG
Source organism: uncultured Pelolinea sp. (assembly GCA_964508615.1). Classification (GTDB taxonomy): domain Bacteria; phylum Chloroflexota; class Anaerolineae; order Anaerolineales; family Anaerolineaceae; genus Pelolinea. The sequence goes on from CAZDUN010000108.1 coordinate 5,553, forward strand.
GTGCATGCTTTCATGGACCAATTGGCAAATTCAGGACATGCTATCCTGATGATTTCTTCTGAAATGCCGGAGATCCTCGGCATGAGCGACCGGGTCTATGTGATGCATGAAGGCCGGGTGGCGGGAGAGTTCCCGAGAGGTGCCGATTCGGAAGAAATCCTACGCTGCGCAATGGGAGTTAAACAATGAAGCTCAAGAATAGCAAACTGCTATTGCGGCCGATACTCGAAAAAATTCCGACAGTATTTTGGATCCTGATCGTGATGGTGGTTTATTTTTCGGTCTCAAGCACGAATTTCATGACGCTGGACAACGCCATAAACCTGTCGAGGCAAGGCGCTATCCTGCTGATCTTGAGCCTGGGCGTGGTGGTTGTCAAGATCACTGGCGGCATGGACCTTTCCAATGGCGCTGTCATGTCACTTTGCGGAATGCTCATGGCCTGGAGCATGGTAAATTTACATGTCCCGATTTCTTTGGCAATCCTCGTTTCAATCCTGATTGGCATTCTGCTGGGCGCCCTGAATGGAATTTTTGTAACTTTCCTTGGAATCCCATCCTTCATTGCCACGCTCGGCACACAGGGAATCGCAGTCGGGCTTTCGCTGGGGTTGAACAACGGCAATGTCATCGGCGGGCTTCCCAAGTTGTTTTCAGAGATTGGCAACGGCGAATTTCTCAATATCCCGCTGCCGTTGTGGATTTCGGTGTTCGTGTTCATCCTCACGACTTTGATCCTGAACCAGACACCCTTGGGCGTGTACGTTTACGCACTGGGCGGTAATGAGGAGGCCTTGAAACTATCCGGTAAACCAGCCTGGTTCTATAAAATCCTGGCTTACTCTTATTCCGGCATGACCGCGGGTATCGCTGCCTGTATTCTGACCTCCCGCAACATGGCTGCGCAGCCAACCGTGGGCTCTGGAATGGAATTCGAGGCGTTTGCCGGCGTGGTTCTGGGTGGCAGTTTTATTGCCGGCAAAGGCACAGCCTTTGGCGCTGTACTTGGTGCCTTGTTTATCCTGCTATTGCGCAATGGATTGAATATTCTGGGCATCCCCACTTACTTGCAGTTGGCAATCTTTGGGACAGTCTTGATCGTTGCCATCGTTCTGTCCACCCTGGTCGAACGGCGGGTTCAAAGCATGCGCGATGAGGAGCGGGAATAATGGGACCAAAAAACAACCTCACGGATGCGAATGTGGCTAAACCTGAATTGAATAGCGAAAAACGCTCAATCGGAAAGTATTTTTCCCAATTCTCGCGGATTGGCGCACTGTTGTTATTATGCATCGGGATTTCTCTGCTCAACCAGAATTTTATTAAGGTCTCCAATCTGATCAATGTCCTGCGGCAGGCCGCTCCCCAGATCATTATTTCTTTCGGTATGACCATCGTGTTTCTGACCGGCGGCATCGATCTTTCCATTGGCTCGGTAGTCACCTTAACCAGCATCATTTCCGGTTATATCCTGACCCAGACAGCGCTGCCCTGGTGGTGTGCGATTTTAGGTGCTGTCATGATGGGGTCCCTTTCCGGTTTTATCACCGGGCAGTTGATTTCGTTCGTTAAACTACCTCCAGCGGTGGCCAGCTATGGCATGCTGTGGGTAGGTAAAGGCATTGCTTTTGCCATCATGGGTGCCTCGCCGTTCTTCAGCTTCGCGGATGAATTTCGCTTCCTCGGCCGCGGTTATTTTCTGAAAATTCCAATGCCGATTTGGATAGTGCTTGCTATTGCCCTTATGCTGGGCTGGTTCCTGAAATACACCACGCTGGGCAGGTGCTTTTTTGCCATCGGAGCCAATCCACGCGCGGCGCGCGCATCAGGCATTAAAGTATCCAAAACGCTGGTGAGTGCTTATATGATGAGCGGAATGCTGGCAGCCATCGGCGGGGTTATTCTGGCTGCACGGCTGAACGCGGTTGATCAGGATCTGGGCGCATCATTCCTTTTGCCTGCGATTGCCAGCCCGGTCATGGGCGGCACCAGTATGGCCGGCGGGCAAGGCGGCGTAGCAGGGACGATTATTGGATCATTAATCATGATTGTTGTGACCAACGGTATGAATTTATTGGGCATTAGTTCATTATGGCAGCAACTGGTTACGGGCGTAGTGGTGGTGTTATCCGTTTGGCTGGATGTTGTCATGCGAAAGCGCAATTAACCTGTTTATGCATCGACAATTAAATTTCGGAAAAGGAGGTGTTTTATCGGAGGATTAAAAGAGTGGTGTGAAGCATGGAAAAACTTTGAAAAACCAGTCAATAAAAGGAGAATTAGATGAAAAAAGTAAGATTACTTTCGATTATC
>CAZDUN010000109.1:0-7005 GCA_964508615.1 uncultured Pelolinea sp.
AGGTCGATATTTCCCGCTGGTTGGTTCAGCGCATGGTGCATCAGGCGCAATCTTTCACCGGCCAGATCGATCTTTTGAGCCTGGGCGGAAAGGTTGTGCAAGCAAAAGAGCGTCCCTTGACTATCCTGGCGTTGAATGGCGAATACCGCCGGATTTTCACGTTGAAGGATATTAAATTTCTGCCCGCTGAAAACCGGATGCTGTTTTCGCACAGCCACCAGTAAACGCAAGCGGTTGAACAGAGATTCAGCTTCTCCAAGCTGTTTTTCCACGTTCAGGGTGGTAAAAGCGTATTTACCCTCATCGATTAGGGGGAGATACAGCTTCCCATCGGGCCGGTCTGAAAATCCCCCGTTATTGACGCCGGACCATTGCATGGGAGTGCGCACGCCGTCGCGGTCATTCAGCCAGATGTTATCGCCCATGCCAATTTCATCGCCATAATAGATGATCGGCACGCCGGGGATCGAGAATAGTATGGCGTACAACAGCTCGATCTTATTTGTATCTCCTCCCAGTAAAGGCGCCAAACGCCGGCGGATGCCCAGGTTGAGGCGCATGCGTGCTTCAGGCGCGAAGAAATCCCACAAGAACTGACGTTCCTCAGCCGTGACCATCTCAACGGTCAATTCGTCGTGATTACGCAGGAAATTGCACCATTGGCAATTTTGGGGAATTTCAGGAGTCTGAATGAGATTATCGATCATGGCGCTGGCATCGCCTTTCGCCAGTGCCATGAAGATACGCGGCATCAACGGAAAACGGAAAGCCATGTGGAACTCATCCCCTTCGGCGAAGTACGGGCGCAGATCGCGCGGCCACTGGTTGGCTTCCGCCAACAGGATGCGGCCGGGATATTCGCTGTCAATCAAGGCGCGCAATTCTTTCAGATAGGTATGCGTTTCGGGCAAATTTTCGCAATGGGTGCCTTCCCGCTCGATCAGGTAAGGGACCGCGTCCGCGCGGAAGCCATCGATACCCAGATCCAGCCAGAAACGCATGATGGATTTCATTTCTTCGCGCACAGCCGGATTGTCGTAGTTCAAATCCGGCTGGGAGGCGTAAAAACGGTGCCAGTAATATTTCCCGGCTTTCTCGCTCCAGCTCCAATTGGACTTTTCGCTGTCAATGAAAATAATGCGTGCGTCTTTGTATTTTTCCGGGGAATCACTCCATACGTAATAATCGCGATAAGGAGAATTTGGATCTGACTCTGCTTCTTTGAACCACGCGCATTGGTCCGATGTATGGTTCACAACCAGATCGGCAATGATGCGCATGCCGCGTTGATGGGTTTCATCGATTAAGAATTTAAAATCATCCAAAGTGCCCAAATCGGGATGAACATTGTAAAAATCAGAAATGTCGTAACCATCATCTTTCAGGGGTGATGGGTAAATTGGCAGCAGCCAGATGCAATCCACTCCCAAGTGCTGTAGGTAATCCAGTTTTTGCGCCAATCCGCGCAGGTCTCCAATGCCATCCTGGTTGGAATCGAAAAAAGCGCGTGTATGGACTTCGTAGAATACCGAATTTTTATACCAGAGATTGTTCTCCAAAATATACTCCGTCAGCAAATACCGGTTTCACGGTATGGAATTACATTTTCGTAAGGTTAACCTTTGACCGAGCCGGCCAGCATGCCATGCACAAAGAAACGCTGAAGCGCAAAGAAGATGATCATCGGAAGCGCCATGGAAATAAAAGCCGCGGCGGTCAAGAGATGCCAGCCGCTGCCCAGCGAAGTGACCATGTTGCCGATCTGATAGGTCAGCACGGGGTGTTTGCCTCCCAGGAAGACCAAAGCCACCAGCAGGTCGTTCCAGATCCACAGGAATTGGAAAATTCCCAATGAAGCCAGCGCCGGCACGGAGAGTGGAATGGCCAATTGCGTGAAGGCGGTCCAATGCGACGCGCCATCCAGGTAAGCCGATTCGAAAATCTCATGCGGCAGGCTGCCCATAAAGTTGCGTATCAGGTAGATGGCGTAAGGCAGACCAAAACCGGTGTGGAACAGCCAGATGCCCCAGAAGGTGCCATTCAAGCCCAACTGCGCGTAAAGACGCGAAATGGGGATGAGGGTCATCTGCAGCGGCACAACCTGCAGCCCGACCAGCAGCGCGAACAGCCATTGACGACCTTTAAAATCCATCCACGAAAAAGCATAAGCCGCGAAGGCGGCAAACAGAATCGGCAGCAGGGTGGAGGGAATGGCCACCAGCAGGCTGTTGATGAAAGCACGTCCCATGCCGCGCGGGTTAGTCAGATCACGCAGGCTGCAATAGATATCCACCGACTGGCTGCCCGATTCACAATCCGCCAGGTAGGTGCTGTTGCCGCGGTAACCGGTGATGGCGTCGATGTAGTTGCTGAGCGTGAATTTGGGACGCGCTTCGATGCCGGAGATACGGCGCATATAAGAGGCAATGGTGGCGGTAGTGATCTCATCCGGCACCGGAATATCGCCCATGTGAACCTGCCCGTCGATTTCCCGGTTGAGCGAAATCAACAACGTGAAAGATCGCCGGTAGTTTTTTACCAATTCCGGGTCGGTCAGGTCAGCTTGCGCGATGGCGCTGCCGTCATCCCCATGGCAAGCAGCACAGTACTCCTGATATTCTTCATATCCTTTGGGCTGCGCAAGGATCGTCCACCAGCCGGTTTCATTGATATCCTGCACCGGCCGGAATGAAGTTACGAACAATCCCAGTGAGGGGAGGATCCAGATCAGGCATAATCCCAGCAGCACGATGTGAACCGGCAGGCTGCTGATCCTTTTCCACAAACGCTTGAAGAATCTCATCGGGTTGCCTCCTGCTCATTGAAACGGCGGATGTTCATGATCATGGCCGGAAGAATCACCACGATCAGCACCATCGCGATGGCGGAAGCGCGCCCGGGTTGAAAGTTCTTATACATTTCCGTGTAAAGGCGGTTGGCTATCACTTCCGTGCCGTAATTACCGCCGGTCATCACATACACGATGTCAAAGATTTTCAGCACATTGATCACCATGGTGGTGACCACGACCGTGATGGTCGGCATGATTTGCGGCACCATGATGCGCCAGAAGACTTTCCATTCATTGGCGCCGTCCACGCGCGCCGCTTCCAGTATCTCGGTCGGCACGCCTTTCAAAGCCGCCGCCAGGATGGTCATGCAGAATCCGGTCCACATCCACACGCCCACCACAATCAGGGCGATGGTGTTCAGCTGCGGCTCGGTCAACCAGGAGACCGGTTTCCCGCCGAAGGATGTCACCATGGCATTCAATAAACCGATCTGAACCTGACCGGTATCATAGTTGTACATGAACTTCCAGATCACGCCCGCGCCCACGAACGAGATCGCCATGGGCAGGAAGATGATCGATTTAGCCAGCGATTCATAGCGCACTCGGTCTGCCAGAACAGCGATCAGCAAGCCCAGCGCCACCGTGCCGCTGACCATCAGCAGGATCCATTTGATATTGTTCAAGAATGCGGTTTGCATGATCGTGGAAGTCAGCGCGTAATGATAGTTCTCGAAGATTCCCCAACAAGTTTCGCCGGTTTTGCAGGCTGTGGATGCCCAACCGGAATCATCAATGTTGCGCAGGCTGAGGTAAAAAGTATTCAAGCCAGGATAAACAATGAAGATCGCCATCACCAGCAGAGACGGCAATAAATAGAACCAGGGTGTTGATTGTTTCTGGCGCATAATTCCCGGAATATTTTTTGCCATATTTTTCCCTTCCTGAAAGAAAAAAATAATAATAAAAGCGATAATTACTGAGTTTGAGACGGGGTGCCGATCCAATCGGCACCCCCTTATAAACATTTTATAGCCTGATTGGCCAGGTGTTAACGGACTATTTCAGCGCTTCCGCCTGAACGGCTGCCAGATCGGCCAGGATGGTATCCAGGTCGCCGCCATTCACGTAATCGGAAATACCCTTGAACTCAGCCGAGCCGAAGCCGCCGGGGATGGTATCGCCGATATCCGGTGTGAAGCCCTGGGTGTTGGCCAGCGCCGCGCCCTTCTTGATCAGGGCTGCATCGACGTAGTTGCCTGCCGCGCCCTTGTTGGGTGAAAGGTCGAAGCTGGCTTTGGCCCAATTCGCGCCGCCTTCCGCGGAGGAAAGGTAAGCTACCAGCGCTTTTACAGCGGGCGTGTCGGAGAACGCCATCATCCAGTCCGCGCCGCCCTGCAAGCCTTGCGCGCCGGGCACCGCGAAGAAGTCATAATCCGTGCCGTAAACCAGGTCAGGATATTGCGTGGCGACATTGCCGCCGGCGAAACCGGATTGCTTGACCATCATCGCCTCTGGCGGATCGGAGAAGACCTTGAAGATGGCATCGTTGAAACCGATCGAGAGCGTGCCCTGGGCACCTTCCACGGTGTACTTGGGATCCATGGCCCATTTGCCGTAGGTTTCGTAAGCCTGCTTCACGCCGGCATCGTTATATGCCACCGTCCCATCCATGATACCCAGTACATATTCCGGCCCCTGCTGGACGAGCATAATATCCTGCACGAAGTCGGTGCCGGTCCAGCCGGTCGCGTCGCCGGACTCCATGCCCATGCTCCAGGGCACGTCGCCAGCAGCCACCATTTGCTCAACCAAAGCGTCCAGTTCTTCCCAGGTGGTGGGAACCGTGTAGCCTTTGGCTGCAAATACAGCCGGGCTGTACCAGATGATGGTTTTGATGTCCGCTTTGACGGGCAGACCCAGCCACTTGCCGTTGACGGTGCCCGGATCCTTGAAGAAATCGGCATAATTATCGCCGTGCGCGCCGAGCTCATCCATGGTTTTCAGGGAATCCTGGTATTGAACCAACTGCGCCACGTTCCAGAAGGCCACATCCGGAGGAGTGCCGGCCTGAACCTTGGTATCCAGTAAAGCCTGGTCGCGGGTGGATTCGGGGACGATCACAACCCCGCAGGCATCCACGAAAGGCTGCAGGATCGCGTTTAACTTTTCCTCTTCCGTGCCCGACCATTGATACAGCATGCTGATCTCATCCCCAGCGCTCACACCGGTGCAATCAATCCCACCGGCTGCTTCTTCCGCCGGTGCTTCTTCGACTGCCTCTGCCTCTTCCACTGCCGGCGCAGCTTCTTACGCTGTTTCAACTGCCGCGGCTGGCTGGCAAGCAACTACTGCCAGTGATGCGATGGCAACAATAGTAACCAGGAACCAAATTTTCTTAAACATTTTTTTTCTCCTCTCATATTTTTGGTGCACTCGAAACAAACCGTATTATCTGTTTTTCCGCTTTCCACCTCCTGATTTGGTTTTAGATCAGATATTTTTTCCGCTGGATTCACGAATGACCAGGCGGGTCTGCAGGATAATTTCACTGCATTCTTCAAAATCGTTGTTGATCTGCTGGATGAGCATGTTGGCCGCTCCCAATCCCAGGCTGTAAGCCGGCAGGTGGATGGTGGTCAAAGGCGGGATCACATAGCGCGCCAGGGCGATATCATCGAATCCGACCACTGCCATATCCTCCGGGACGCGGATACCTTTTTCATAAAGGGCGTTCAAGCCGCCCAAAGCCACCGTATCGGAAGCGATGAAAACTGCTGTGGGTAATGGCTCAATTTCTAATAATTGCTGCATGGACTGGTAACCGGACTCGGGCGTGCGGTCACCCAGGAACACCAACCTGTCATCAAGGGGCAGTTCGTTCTGTTCAAGAACATTCTTGTAGCCCTGCAAGCGGTCTTTGCTGCTGGCGAAATTAAGGGGTGCGTTTGTGATAATGGCGATGCGTTCGTGCCCGAGAGCGGCTAGATGACCGACGGCGGTCTCGGCGGCCTTCTGGTTGTCGATATCAATGAAGGGAATATGCGAGCCGATAATCTTGCCCATCATAACGATCTTGGCGCCTTCGTTGAAGACTTCCGCCAACTCATAATCATCTTCGGTAGGGCCGGAAACAATCAGTCCGTCCACGTGACGCTCGTTGATCAGCTTGGAATAACTCTTTTCTTTGTCTTCAGGGGGCAGGGGGATGAAGAGCAGTTGATAACCATTCTCGCGAATCACGCTGCTGATACCTTGCATAACATCCTGGATGAACAGGTCGGCATAGGCTTTTTCGGGATTCTGGCGCAGCACCAGGCCGATCACGGAGGTTTTGCCGCGCGCCATTTTTTGGGCGGAGGAATCAGGGTGGTAATTGAGCGTCCTGGCAGCCTCCAGGACGCGCTCGCGGGTTTCCTGGCTGATGCGCATGCCCTCGATATGGTTCAGCACGAAAGAAACAGTCGTGGGAGAGACCCCGGCGGCTTTGGCGACATCCAGTGCGGTAGCTCTTTTGCTCATGCTAATACGCTTTGCTAAAACGCTTTAGCATATCGTAGCAAAAATAGGGGCGCGAGTCAAGTCTTTTTAAGATTCCGGGAGGAAGTTATTTGCGCACAAATGACAATTCACACTGCCGGCGCGATCTGATTTCATGGTTTAAGCTGGTTGGAAAGCAGGAACAGCGAAATCCAGCGAGAGATTAGAAAAGTGATCAGAAAAATCAATCCATGAACAAGACTGGAGGAAAAAGCGAAATACAGGAGGATGCCGCATAACAGGATGCGAAAAGCAGAGTGCAGCATTGTTCTTGAAAGCAATCGCTGTGGTTCGCGGGTATTAAGGCGGTCTAATGTAAAGCGTTGCATAAGAGCGAAAGTGACTGCCAGAGCAATCCCAATCCCTGACCATATGCCAATCAGCAAAAAAGATCCCGTCATGATTGACGGGAATTATAAACAGAATCTCTTCAGCTGTTAGATTATCCCTTTTTCTCAGTGAAACTTTAACGGGAATAATACTCGATGACCTGCTTGATTTCGCATATGACCGGCACTTCCGCCGTTGCGGGCAGGCGCAGCAATTTCGCGCGGTATTCCTGTGGCAGCGAATCCATGTAAACGGCGGGCGCTGCCGGCGGATTGGGGAGCAGATCTTTCAGGAATGACTGGCTCTTGGGGGTCATGCTGATTTCATCGCCGGGTTTTACCGCG
>CAZDUN010000109.1:7015-7841 GCA_964508615.1 uncultured Pelolinea sp.
TATTTTTGGGCCTTGGGGGTTATTGGGTTTTTAACCCCGGGTTTTACCCGTTTTTTGGTAAAATTAACCGTTTTTTTTTTAACAGCACATTCCCAATCGTGACGTACTGGCGGGCGGCATAGATGGTGGGGGCGAATCCTGCCCGCAGCACCAATGCGTCCAGCCGCGTCTCAAGCAACTGGATCAGGCGTTCGTCGTAATTGCCGCGGCTCTTCAGCGCCTTGCGGTAATAGTTGCGCAGCTGTCTTTCGCGGATGTTGTATTGATAGCGTAAAAGCTGTTTCTGCATCAATTGCCGCTTGTACACCGAATCGCGGGCCGGTTTTCGGTCAGCGCCATGCTGGCCAGGAGGTGAGGGCCGTCTTTCCAAAATGCGGGCGGCTTTGGGTGTCCAGGCCACCCCCAAACGGCGGGCCAGTTTTACTTTGGGTCCAATCATGCTCATAAGAATAACCTTTTACCTCTTCGAGATAAACCCGCGGATACGATCTTGCCGGCAGGTTTGGTCGATTGATTTAGGAGCCCAAGTATAGCGGTTTTTCGTAAAATAAGCAAGATATATATGAAAATAATGATATATATATCGATGGGGGAGCTAAAATTCGCCAGGTACCGCTCACTCGATATTGCGCACCTGGGGCAGCAGCACGCCGACCAGCATCCCGAGCAGGCAGGTGATGCCGGACAGGAGATACCAGACCTGTAAACCGAAACGATCCGCTAGCGGTCCGGCAATGGCCAGGCCGATGGGGGTCGTGATCCACAGCAGGCTGGAGGTCATGGTCAGCACGCGCCCCTGGTAGTCATGCGTTACGTTGGCTTGCAG
>CAZDUN010000110.1:0-7834 GCA_964508615.1 uncultured Pelolinea sp.
GGATATTCCACAGGTCTACCAGCGGCGCGATGGTCACGTCCAGCAGCCCCGCGCAGGCCGTGGAGATCTCGGCTGCCCGTGCCAATATTGTCATCGTTTCGTAGCAGACGCGCTCGCTGCGCAAACCTGCCGAATGATTGATGCGGCTGATCTCGCTGTCTGGCGCGAAGCGGCTGAGCAGCCCTTCCAGCCGGGATAATTCCGCGCGTACGGCCGCCAGGCAGTCCTGCGCCGCCGGCCCGAAAATCTGGTGCGACATAACTGTGCCCATGCCGAAATGGGTATCACAAGCTGTCAGGCAATCCTGTAAAACCAATGCCATTTCCATCACCGCCGTCTACCCTCCACCGGCGCGGAAGGTCAGTCCGTCCATCACGAATTGCGCCAGGTGTTCCTGAATTTTTGGAAAATACTGCATGCCGATCTCTTCCTTGTGCAGATCGATGATCACAATCACTGAAAACAGCGCCATGATCATCTCGGAGTCGATGTCCGCGCGCATCTTGCCCTGCACCTGCCATTTTTTTATGACCTCCAGGAAATCGGCATACATGAAATCCACGCGCTGCAGGCCGCTCTCGGCGATGAAATTTTCTTCGATTTTATAAAACACCTCCCGGTTGAACCATTCCCTCAGGATGGGATGCGTGCGCATGCCCTCGATATTCCTGCGCATCATGGTCTGGATGACCTGCATCGGTTCCCCCTCCGCATCCACCTCGGCCATGATGGCTTTTTTCAACTTCACATTCTCTTCCATGTAGATGTCCATGAACAGCTTTTCCTTGGAAGGATAATACAGGTAGAATGTGCCGGTCGCCACGCCGGCTGCCTTGGTGATATCGGCCACATTGGTATCCTTGAAACCCTTGCTGCTGAACAGCTCCTTGCCGCACCGGTACAAGACCTCTTTTTTATCCATGATTGACATCCTTACTAATTCCACTATCATTTCATAATCTAATACTGAATGAATATTTTTTTATTCATTCAGTATTATAAAAGGTTTTTGCATATTGTCAAGTTTATTTATCAGCGCATCAATCGATTATATTCCGCTGAAAAAGCAGTAAACACAGGCATCTGACCAGATATTAATCACGATTTATGTGTTGTATTTTGAAGGAGTTCTTACGAGATGGTCACAATACAAAAGGAATTCGTTCCGTCAAACGAATTCCTTTATTTGAAATACAAAGGATCAGAAGTGAGCATCTCGTAGTGTGTTGTGTTCTCCGCAATAATCCTCAAGTAGCCGATTCATTTATCTGTAAACTATCCCGGGCGAATCCTGTTAGTACTGTTAAAACGAGAAATCCAGCCATACAACCGAAAATTATCCAGATGATTATTTCGCTATATATGCCGAAAAAATAATCCAAAATACCTACACCCGGCAGCATGGCAAACCAGGATAGAATGCCAATACCGAAAGACCATGGCCATAAGCGAGCCAGGAATCTTCGAAAACTGCTGGATAAATGAGTTCGCCAACCGACCCATCGCGAATTGATTGCAAAACTGACGAAGGCAATCAAGATGGTAAAAAATGGAGGAAAAATCCCACCGCCCATTAGGAGCATAAGGATGGAGATTAATATCATGATTAAACCTCCATACCTTCTATGGATGAATAGATGCACCCAAATAAGCAGAGCTAGAGAAACAAGTACGGCAAGGATGCCAGTAACCAGCATATTCGGGATGATGGTCATTGCCGGTTCACCACTTACCGCGCGGAAGAATGCGGAATTTGGCCAGGAAAAGATCATGATATTGTCTGGAATGACGTTTCCCTGTAGTATTTCACCAATCCCATGTTCGATTCCCGCTAGTGCCATGATGGTACCGTATGCCGTTGTAAATATTTTTGTTGCGCTTTTCATTACATACCTCAATTCATTTTTTCGTATCGGGTTGAAATTTTGCCGCCTGAGCCAACGCCCAGGATTGGATTGTTGCCCAATCACGTAAGTCGCTGGGTGGCGATTGCCGCATGGCAGGAATGAGATTCCAGGGAAAATGCAAACTTTCTGGATCAAGCTTTCCGCCAATTACCTGCACCACTGCCGGCTTCAGCCAGGGAAATTTTGCCAATTCCCGGTCAAGCTGTTTTTGCACCTCCCCCCAATCATCTTCCCCTGCTCTTGTCGGGCCTCCTGCGAAAATCGCGATCGGCAATCCATTGGAAAGTGCTGTCCGATGTCGCGCCAGGAATTGGGTTGCTTCCTTATGCATGTGCAACATATAGATCGGTGACCCTAGTATGATTGCATTGTACCCGTCTACGGTTTGTGAATTTCGCGCCATCAACAGATCAACCGTCAGCCCCTCCGCCTTCATCGTTGCCGCGATAACCTCAGCCACTTCCTTTGTCGAGCCGTGCGTTGTCGCGTATGCGACCAATACTTTATTTTCCATTTTTTCTCCTTTTCGTTCTTGCTTTCTTTGTTAAAATCAATTGCCTTATTGAAGCGCTGGCAATTTAATGCGAACGTATCATATCGATAACCCCGGCTGCTATCATCTATAATTAGTTAGATTCAGGGTTATATTTATTTCAACCGCTCTTGGTTAGAATAATGATGGGCATTTCTAAATTACCCCTAGTTCTTACCAAACTCAGTGTGCCGGTAGCACGCGGGCGCGTGATCCCCCGCGACCATCTCATTGATCTCCTCAATTCCAAAAAAAATGGCAACATCATTCTGGTATGCGCGCCAGCCGGTTACGGCAAAACTACCGTGCTGTCAGAGTGGGCAAATTCCTTGATGAAAAATGGAACTACGGTATTCTGGTATGCCTTAGATTCAAGCGATAACGATCCCATCCCCTTTAGGGCATATCTCATTGCCAGCCTCATTCACTCTCTCGATTCCATGCCCGAATTAAATCATTTGACGCAGTTGCTTCGCAGCGCTCCTGAAATGGATATGCAGTATGTTTTGAATACAGCCATCAACGCCATACTAAACAGTAAAAAGGATTGCGTGTTGTTTCTTGATGACTATCACTTGATCAGTTCACCTGTCATACATAGTGCGCTCGCTTACCTTTGCGATCACCAGCCTGAAAATCTGCGGATTGTTATCGGTAGCCGCTCGGATCCACCTCTGCCCTTGGCACGCTTGCGAGTCCGTGGTCGTTTGCTTGAGATCCGTACTGCCAACCTGCGTTTTAAAGAAGGTGAAACCAGGCGATTTTTAAACGAACTCATGCAACTTGGGCTCTCGCCTGAAGGAATCGCCTTACTGGAGGAACGCACCGAAGGTTGGATCGCCGGTCTGCAATTGGCGTCGCTCTCTCTTTCAAGTCGTGTGGATAAAGAGCAAGTTGTCTCTTCATTCAGCGGTAACCACCGTTACTTGGTTGAATATCTTATGGAGGAAGTGTTCCAACGACAGACACAGGAAGTTCAGGATTTTCTGCTTTCAACTGCTATCCTTGAACGGCTCTGCGCGCCGCTATGCGACCAAATCCTGATGATTGCGAACGAGGAACAGGGAACTAAAGACTCTATATCCCCTACCCTCTCATCCCCTTCGCTTGGTATCCTGGAATACCTTGAGAAATCCAATCTTTTTCTCCTGGCGCTGGACGAAGGAAAAACCTGGTACCGTTACCATATTCTCTTCCGAGATTTTCTAATTACCCGGCTCGGCAAGAGTCGACCCGAGCTAATTGCAGATCTGCACCGGGTGTCATGCGATTGGCTCGCCGAACATGGATTCCTGCGCGAAGCGGCCAGTCACGTCTTTCAAACCCATGATTGGGAGAAAGCGGCGGCTTTTGTTGAGCGGCATAGTTTTACACTGATCACACTTGGCGATATTTCAACCATTTATGAATGGTGTTCAGCGTTCCCTGAAGAAGTGATGCAGAAGCATCCCATGCTTTGCTTGCAACAAGCACTGTCGCTGGCATATAACTCCTTACTGAAGAATGTTCCTCGGGTGGAAACTCGCTTGAAACAGGTTAGTCAAACGCTCATTGCGTTGAAAGATCAGCAGCCTGCGCAAGAACTGAGGGATTTCAGCGGAATCGTTCGTACTTTTCTGGCTTTCGTGCCAAACCTCTCGGTTGATCCCGACGAACTGTTAGTACTCGCTCGTGACATACTGGATGCCTATCCGCAAGGTGACCCGGGTCAGTTCAGCGGATTATTACTAACCGGCTATGCTTACATGGCGCTTCAGGACGCACAGTCTGCCAATCATGCATTTGAAACTGCCCGGCAAATCGCGCTGCGTGAGCGGCTATTCTTTGGGATTGTAGAATCGTCTTTTCATCTGGCGCGTCTGGCTCAAAGTCAAGGGCAGCTGCGCCGCTCTATTGAAATCTGCCTGCAAGCCAGCGCGGATATCCAGGTCATCTTGCCCAACCCCGAACAAGAACTGCCCGCCTTGGGGAGCCTTGAAATTGTTTTAGGCTGCGCACTGTTGGAGCAAGATCATTTGAACGAAGCTGAAAAACACCTTCGCCATGGCCTGGAGTTGATGGGTGCGGGGATGAATACAATCTATCTATTGACCGCCTATGTGGCATGCTTTCGTTTGTGCGAAATCCAAAATCATTCGGCTGAAGCTTTAGAATTCCTTGATGATCTGAAAGCGGTATGGCCCGATGTTTCCTTCTGTACTGAGGGTCTTCGCATATTGCATTTTCTACGATTCGCTCCACAGCAATCCAGCACTCGCACGAAAATAGAAAATTGGAGTCAAAGCATTTCTAGGTTATTCAACGATGAAATGGTTTTACCCGGTTTGGGACCTTTCGGGGCAGCGGACGCATATTATTTAGCGAGTATTGCCTGGGTTGAGGCGCAAATCGTGCTTGGCAGACCAACCGCAGCGTTGCCCTATCTTGATAAACAATTGAGTCTCGCAGCAAATAATAACTTGATACAGCGCGAGATTGAACTCTCCCTGCTAAAAACCATGGCTTGCGATGCCGCTGGTGATCTAGGGCAGGCGCGTGTTACCCTGGAGCGAGCGCTCAATCTGGCCCAACCGGAAGGATACCTGCGCATTTTCGACCAGAATCCCTTGTTGACGCAATTACTAGTCAAAATGGCACAGCAGGGAGTTTCAGGGGAGTACATCTCGCGCATCCTTGCCATCCTCAGCAAACAAGAAGCTCGCGCTGCTGATCGCATTGCGCAGGTGCTATATGGTGAAAGCCTCAGCGAACGCGAGTCAGAGGTATTACAGCTCATCGCCCAAGGAGCGACTAACCAGCAGATCGCAGAGCAGTTGGTAGTCACAGTCGGGACGGTAAAAAGCCACATCAACCACATTCTTCGAAAACTGGATGCCCATAACCGTACGGAGGCAGTTGCCCGGGCACGCGGGTTGGGTTTACTTGAAATCTAACCCCAACTCTACCTTAAGATGGATGACCTTCCGTATGCCTACCGGTATGCTTGCCTCATGCTGGATTATGTACGAAAACGCGCGATTGAAGCCCTGAAAAGCCCACGTTTTATTGTTCTTGCCACAAACGGCCCTGCCGGATTGTTGGCCAGCGAATTTCCTTGTGAGTCCGTTGGTTTGAGCCTGTATATACTCATACCAAAAACATCTGACCACTTGTTCAACCTAGAAATGAACTCGACGGTTACACTGGTGGCAATCGGTTGGGAATTGAAAGGAGAAGCGCGAATTGTCTCCCTTACTGAACTCGATCTTCAATTGAATTTATTAAACACGCCAGATATCATTTGGTGTCAACTCATACAGATAGATCCCAAGCAAATTCAATTTCGCCATGAGGAGGGATGGGGTAACATCGAGACTATTGACCTTATATAGAATTTTTTCTTATAGGTTATTAAAAGTTGAAAGTTAAGGCGAACATCTACGCTCACTGCTCCTACAAAGCGTGGAGATACTCCCTTCGAGAAAGCGTCAAGCTGTCATTGGAAGGGTTACTAGTTTTGCGCAAAGTTATTCGCGGCGATCCCGACTGGATATCGTAATTTCGCCTCCTCCCTTTGTTAATCCGCCGCAATTCGTCCCTCGCACAACCTATGGAGATGGGTATGGGTCACTTAATTACAAATATACAAATTACAGCTTTACCTAAATCAACAAAACAATAATAAGGTCTACCTGATTCCTTTTTTATCATTCTGAAGTAAGACTTCATGAAAGAAAAATTCTCTATCAATTGCATTTTTTTCACATGCTTATTTGTAATTATTACTGGTAGAGAGCGTTTCTTGTCAATGCTATAGCTAAAGTAAAACCTGTTTCAATGGATTCAGAATCATTAGGTAACTTGGCAATAATTCTTGTTGTTATATCACGATGTTAGGCTTGTGCCTTTAGAGTACATATCAAGCATTGTCCCTCCTTTCATAATACGATGATCAAAGTATAGTTATTATTAAACATAATAATACAATTTGTTCCCTGAAACGAATCCCTATTCGTTTCAAAAAACTGTCAACTTTTGTCCGAAACGATCGAAGCCTGCTGCAGGAGCAGCTGGCGGAGATACTCCGCCGTCCAAGGCTTCCGGCCGAGAGACGGTGGGTAAGGCCTTTTTTCAACTGTCAACTTATGTCAACTTTTGTCAGGTATTGTCAAGCAATCGAATTGCCATTCAGACCGAGATCGCTTCGTCGCTCGCCATCTAAAAGCGGCTGGCCTCGCTCCTCGCGATGACAATAAGAGAAAACAAAAAACACCCAAATGGGTGGTCTCTTTAATAAAAAGGTAGCGGGGGTTGGACTATAGTACTCGCAGGGTATTCGCCTGTCCTTGCCGCAGGCAAGGGAACCAACGATCTTCTGGTCGTTAAACAAATAAGCCAGGCAAGAATGCCTGACTTACTAAAAAAGGTAGCGGGGGTTGGATTCGCCTGTCCTCGCGGCAGCGGGGGAACCAACGGCCTTCTGGTTGTTAAATAAAAAGTGTCCCTTCGACAAGCTCAGGGAACACTCTTTTTAGTAGCGGGGGTTGGATTCGAACCAACGACCTTCAGGTTATGAGCCTGACGAGCTACCACTGCTCTACCCCGCAACGCAAATAAGCATCATACCATGCCGGCAGGGTCGTGTCAAGCGCGCGGTCAGCCGTAACCCGCAATTAGTGATATTTTAAGGTTGCCCGTCCAGGTAAGCCTGCGCCCACAGCTCCAGACACAGCAGCCCCCACACGCTGCGCCCAAAAGCGCGCTCGGATTCCAGCAGGGGTTCCACCTGAGCCCGGTTGAACCAGCCGCGCTGACGCGCCCTTTCACCCAGCAAAGTCTCGCGCACAAAGCCGCGCACCGGCTCGCGCTGGTACCACTCTGAAAGCGGCACCGGGAAGCCCATCTTGTCCTTGCGTTCGGTAATGGCCTTGGGCAGCAGCTGCCCCACCACCTTGCGGAAGATGTGCTTGGAGCGCCCGCCCTCGAACTTGACCGCCGGCGGCATGCTGGCCGCCAATTCCACAATGCGGTGATCCAGCAGCGGCACGCGCGATTCCAGCGAGACCAGCATGCTGGTGCGGTCTTCCACCTGCAGCAGCGCCGGCAGCAGCGTCAGCAGGTCGAAGCGCGTCATCTTGTTGATGTAGGAACTCAACCCGCCCGAGTTGAACAGGTCGCTGAAAGCCTGGAAGGTGCTGTAGCCGTTGCCCGGCCGCGCCAGCTCGCCGTTCAGCAATCCCTTCATCTCCATGCCGCGGTCCACCAGGCGGTAATAGCGCGCCTCCTGCGAATCGAACAGTCCCTCGCTCCAGAAGTAGCGCAGCATCGGTTCGTAGCCCGCCAGCTGCGTCAGGTTGGGCAGAATGGTATCGAAGCTGACCACGTACTTGGCGTCTTCCTGCGTGCCCTGGATGCC
>CAZDUN010000111.1:0-7801 GCA_964508615.1 uncultured Pelolinea sp.
AATGGTCTTAAAGCCGCCAGCGGCGTGGCTGCCAGCCAGGCACGCATTTCCCCGAGTAGAAAACTGTACAGGATAACGAGAAAGAAACCCCAATGCGTTAGATAGGACGCCAACGGAGTGCGGACTCCCTGCCAGATATCGACCGAAGCATAGGCTTGCCCGAAATGGGCTGTGAAAGGATAATAAAACAGGTAGGTGATGGCGATAAAACTCGCCTCAATACACAAAATCCAGATCACTTTCCTGATCTTTTCCGGAAAATAATCGAAGAATTTTCGAGGTGCCGCGCCATAGCGGGCCAGCGCATACGCCAGTACCAGTACCGCGATGAACAGAAATACCGGATAATCCCAGGTATTGGTGGGTTTCAGCGTACCGATTAACAGCGCCCCACCCGCCAACTGCAGGCAGGCCTGCGCAGCCTGGCGATATTCCATGCAGTTTTTCAACAGCGCTATAAACCAGCACAGGATCAGGATCGTGATGGGATACGCGAACAAGTGCGCGTGCGGATCGCCATACAGGAAGGTGAAATACGGAAACTCTGTGATCGCCTCGCCCGGGATGGCACGGCTGGGAATCCAGTACCAATCGCCTGGGTAATAAGTGAAAGTCTTGCCGCCCAGGAACAACCCGATGCCTTCGATCAAGAGCGTGATGCGCTCAAATATACCTCCCGAACCGATGAGACCGCCGGGCGTAGCGATTTTCAGGAAACCCTGTACAATCATTAAAATCGTCCCCAGGTTGCCAATCACCAATACAAAGACAGCCGAGGTTAACGCCAAATTGTACGGATTGGCAATGAAGCGCCGCCAGAAGGGTATTTTTAATACCTGAGTATCAGCCAATCGCTCAGATAAGCTATCGGAGACATTCCAGCCAAATGAAAACGCGCCCATGGCCGTAAACGAGAAAAATGCTGCCAGGATCAGGTTATAGGCGATGGATGGCAGGATGCCCAGCAGTTTGACCGGCAGAGCTGCCAGCACGAAGCCGTAATAATAATAGTTGATATACCCGCCCGCGTACCAGGGGTCATAGGGCGGGAAGTTCTCGCTTTTCAGGATGGCATTGAAATACGAGAAATCCATTGGCTTTTCGCCGCCTTTGTAGGGATGCCACAGGTCCGGGTTCCCCAGACGGATTAATAAGAAGAAAGTAAAGAAAATCAGCGCGATCAGCTCGAACTTCAGGAAGCATTTGGCATGCACGCGCAGCTCCGAGCGGATGGCAGCCCGATCCTTCCAGGCCAGCCATAGGTTGAGTGAGCAAAGCGCCAGCAAAACCAACGCGATGGTCGTACGCGTAACCGGCACTCCCGTGGAACCCAGCCACCAGGCGAATAACGCCCAAATGATCAAGCCAGTCAATTTCAGCAGCGGAAACCCTTTATCCGCCAGGCCCTTATAGAAAACGCGCCCCAGCGGGTAATTGATCCAACCCAGCAGGGATATGAAAAGGTACCATAATCCCACCGCAAAGAAAGGATACTTATTCTGGATGGCGTCGTAGTCGAAGAGCTGCGACCAGGTGCCGGCATATCGCTGGCTGCGCGATTGCTCTTCCGTGAGCAGCAGTCTGCCGTTGTGTTTTTCAGCCTCCGCCGGGCTCAGATGCTGGATCTTTTCCAGATCCGCCTGAAACAGCTTATCCACCGCGTCCGCCAGGTTGAATTCGGCTGTTTTGCGGAAGATCAGCACTTTGGGATGGTCATATACGGTGAAGGCTTCTTCCGCGAATTGGGAGTTGAATTCGACTCCGAAGATTTCAGGGTTGGATTGAAATACAGCCGCCAGTTCATAGCCCAACCTGCCTGAATAACTTCCCGGCTGCGCCTTGCGGTAGCAATATTGAACGTCTTCCACATCGCAGCCGATCAACTCGCTGTAAAACAATGTCGTCAGGGGGAATTCTTCCGGCAGTTGGGTCACGCTGCCCCATTGGCGGCTGGAGGTGATGACGATGGTATCCGCCTGATTTAAAATGGAAATAAAGCGCTGGCGCTTGGCTTCATCGTCGCTCCAGTACATCTGGAAATTCAGGTCGGATTGATAAACGCCCTCGTATGTATCGAACGGGTTGAGCCCGTACATATACAACGGCAGCGCGTCATCCCAGTCAGTTTCCTTGGCAGTTTCGCTGCCGCTGATTAGTACCTTTGACCCCGCGCCATTGATTGTCAGACGCAGTCCATATCGCTGGCCGGCGGCAATATCCACTGGCGCATCCAACTCAACCAGGACATTCTCGCCGCGGTAATCCGGGCCGCCCTCGAACGCGCCATACACCGATCCGCGGCCGAGGATTTCGCTCTCACCGTCTTTCCATATTTCAACCCGGATCCGCGCTTGATTTTCTAGATCCGAAATATCCATGACGCGGAAAAGATCAACCGCCGTCAGGCGCGCGCTTCGCTTGGCAGTAAAAGCAAAATCACGCTGTCTGCCGTCCTCCAACAAAGGGGAGGATTCGAAAATGGCTTGTTTGACCTGCCTGCCATCCGGCCTTTCAATCAGGATGCTGAACGCGCCGTAAGAAAGCAAAGATGCTGAACCGTCCGCCAGGCGTAAAGAAATCTCGTATTCCTTTGCGGCAGCCACATCCAGCGCTTCAGGCAATACCAGGGTGAATTCGCTGCCGCGTGCGTTGTCCACAGGCAGGAAGCTGTCAGTCAGGCTCAGCTCGGCCAGCGGCTCTTGCGCGCCTGATTCGCGCAAGCTGACCGAAATGGTTTTTACATCGTCCGAATAGGTTTGGCTGACGAGATGCTCGAAAACAATTGTGGAAATACTCCCGTCCATTTCAGGCTTGAAATGAATAAGCAGCTCTTCTCCGGCTTCAAATGAATAATCATGCGGATAAGGCAAAGCCTGAACAAATACGCCGGATTCATCTTCCAGCTTGAGGTTTACCGCCCCTTCAATGTTATCGTAGATCCATTGGCTGGCCGCGATGCGCGTCATCGGCTTTTGATAGACCTGGATGAATGCCAGCGCCCAGCAAACCGTACCTCCGATCAGCACGATCGGTAGAACTGCTTTCAAACCATATTTCAGAGCACGCCTGATTTTTAAGAAAATCAACGAGTCGGTTTTTTTGTTCACCTGGAATAAACACCAGGCTGCCATGATTGCCAGCAGCGGGTAGACCAGCAGGAAATAGCGCATGGTCGGATTCCAGCGGAGTGCCTGCCAGGTTGTGTAAAAAGCGACCCAAAGCCAGATCAACGAATATTTCTGCCACTTGCCCTTGATGATCTTCCAGCCCATCCAGATGAAGCCCAGACCGGCGAAAATTGCCAGCGGCAGCCCCAATCCCCAAACAGCTAGGTTCTGGATTGGGAAAATGACCGAACGCCGGGCCCATTGCAAAGATGGCGGGTAATTGCTGATGCCGGAGCTGAGCACGCTTAATTCCTGCAGGTCGGCCAGCCATTCCTTATTAATCGCCAAATTGAAAAAACCAGGCCCCTGGAACGCGTATGGTTGAAAGATACGGAACGCGATCAACATGACCGCGCCCGCCAGCAGCATGGCGTGAAAACCAGAAAACCAGCCTGAAGAAGCGGGTTTGAAAAAGGTCCTGGGGTTCCTCAGAAAAACCGCCAGCGGCAAGAGAACCGCAACGGCTAGCGCATTAATCTTGGAAGCGGCCGCCAGCCCCAAAGCCAGACCGAAAAAGGCATAAGGCGCCAGGCGTCCTTTGTTGAGATTCAGCCATTGGAAGGGATTGGCCGGCTGTACCAGGGAATCATTGCGCTGGTCTTGTTTGAGCACGACCATGGCTGCCAGGAAGGCCAGCATGGCAAAGAAAGTCGTGATGTTATCGACAATGAAGAAATGAGAAATCTGGATGGGCAGCACCGCGCAGGCATACAGGAGCGCCGCCAGCCAGCTCAACCAGAATTTATGGAATGACTTCTGCGCGATCAGAAAAACCACCAGGACAGTGGCCAGGTCGAATAACGCGGATAAATAACGGCCCAGCAGATAGATACGGCCATAGCCTGTCATGCCTGTCCATTCGCCGAGGTAACGAACCAGGATGATGGGCAGATCGCCATACACGAAGAAAGGATAGGTCTGGTTGCCATTCGCGTCCAGCACATTATGCGGATTCAGGGAGGATGCGCCGGTATCGAAATATTCTTTCAGGTTCTCAACCGGGGTAATGGAGGTTTCCACCATGGTGAGAAAACGCTCATCCGGATGCAGGTGAAAATCTTCGTCCCACTGCATGCCGGTAAAGCGCAGGTAAGCCCCCAGCCCTAGAACCAGCGCCAGCATGAACAGCCGCAGGACTGGCGAGCTGCTGATCTTTTCCAAAGTGGTTTGCGTGTTCTTTTTTCCCATGGCGTCCAATGCTCAATCCTGCGTGATGGAATAGATTATAAAGTCCTTGCCTGCGGTTTTGGAATGGAAAATTTCTTCGCGGCCAACTGGAGCGATCAAACGGATGTTTTCCAGATTCTCGGTATCCTCCGGTTTTAGAATTATCAGTTTATTCCCCGGATTGCCAAGCATGCTCTCGAAATCTTCCGGCCACAGGGCGTAATCCTTCCAGGGCACGCCCGCGTTGATCCCTACCAGGCGCGTATCCACCCAATGCGGATAGGGCACCACGTAAGCATCATCGAACGAATTCCCATTCGCGGCAAACTTCGCGATAACCTGCCCGATTTCGCTGGTGTTCCAGGCATTCGCAATAAACTGGCCGTGGTATTGATTGAAAACCAGGTCGTAATTTTGGAACAATGCTAAGCTCATTACCAGCATAAGAAATACCGCTACCAGGCTGCGCGCAAGCGTGTTTTCCTTTTTCGAAAATATGCCGCGCGCGCATTGGTAGAATCCAATGGCAGCCAGCAGGAATACGGGTACTATCGCCCCGCCGCTGCGGTTGAGGGAAGGATTCTCGTTTGGAAATGCCAGCGAGAGAATCGAAGGCAGCATCAGCACCGGCACGGCAGCCAGCAGCGCCAGGTCCTCCCAGCGGCGATAGCGGGTGTATTTTTTCACCTCGAAAACTGTACCGGCAAAATAAAAAGCCGCCGTAACCAGATCCAGCGCCGGGCGGTGGGGGATGGAATGCACCCAAATCTGGCCGTTATCATAGAAAAACATGACCAGCGACTTCCACAGATTATTCAGGAAGATCAGGAAAACGGATCCATCGATGGTCTGTTCGGTAGAGGTCATGCGGGAAAGCGCCCGGTAGCTGACCAACCCGGGATTTTCCAGGAAATAGCGAAATAATGGCAGGAAGACAATGAAAGCAGCAAACGCCATCAGTCCCAAAATCCAAATATCATTAACCCATTTTTTAGACCTGGATTGGTGCAATTCATAAAGAATGAAAACCAGGACAACATAAATCGGCAGAATGCGGGCCGGGCTGTAGCCATGCAATCCCAGGCCCAATAGCAAACCGCTGACCAGCAGGTCGTTGCGATTCCGGTTCTGCAATCCGCGCAACAGGAAATACAGCACCGGCGCGGCAAAAAGCGGGTAGAAAGCAAAACGCAGCGCCACGCGTGAAATCACGTTCGGCCAATACGCCACACCCGCCATCAACATGGCTGTCAAGCCCACCCACTTATTCCCCAGTTGCTTGCCCAACAAATAAATGAACGGCAGAGCTGCCAATCCAGCGCATGCGGTGCCGATTTTCAGGCTGAGGAAGCTGATGCCGGTATGGAAGAGCCGGATCACAGCCGCTGTCAGGTAGAACTGCAGCGCTTCCCGGCCGGTGTTGCGCGTGAAGTAAATCGAGGTTTTGCCAGCCAAGACATCCATGATGTCCAGCAATTTTTCGGCGTGGTCGCTGAACATTTCGCCCGGCACCTGGCCGAGCCGGTAAAACCGGTAGAACGCGCTGATCCCAAGTACCAGCAGGATCAATACAAGAAAAACCGGTTTGGCGTGCTGATCGCTTCGCTTTGCGGGGGATCGGGTAGGCCTTTCCCAGACAGCCAGGATGAAAAAAAAGATTGAACTCACCCATAACCATACATTGATGAGGGTAAAGGTGTTGTCACGAAATAACAGAAAAGCCGCTGCCAGGAACAGCATGCTGAGTGCAAAGTAAACCAGGCGGATTTCGCCGGAAAACGAATTTTGGTCTTCTGCATCTTTTGGTACGAATTCATCCAGCTCTTTTTTTCGATAACCCAGCCAAAGGCATATGCCGGCTGCCGCGTATAAAGCGATTGCCACAGGTACGCGGCGCTGCCTCGGTTCGAGTAGGAACTGCGCGCCCAGCGCCAGCAGACAACCAAAGATCACTTGCCAGCGGATGCGCAGCCCTGCTTTGGATTTCTTCTTCTTTTCGGGATAGCGTACCATTTTTTCAGACAAAGCAAGATATTCACGCAGCCGAATGCGCTTATCTGCGTCCAGCCAGGATTTCAGATAATCCAGAATACTCGGTTCTTTCATGGTCGCTTCATAATTCTATCTTTTTTGCGCGATAAAAAAGGTGTATGCACCATCAGGTGCTTTTTGGTCTTTCGAATAATATTTCAATAACCAGGCATGGATCCAGCGTGCATAACCGAAATTGGGAAAGAGCACCCATCTTCCCAGGATTTTCTTATTGACCCAATTGGGCAAACCAATATAATGCCCCCATTCCAGGATGCGCAGCGATTCAGGTGGAAAGTAGTTCCACTCTTCAAGAATGCGAAAACCGGATTTTTCCAGGCGGCCGCGCCACTGCGCGGGAGGATCCGGGTGGTAATGGCGCGAGATCCTGTTGAACAGCCGGCGGTAGCATTCAGCCACCCGCTTAAACCCGCTGCGTTCAAAAAAGCGAGCGATGCTCAGATTTTGGGTGAAATGATCGTTCGGAACGGTGATCACCAGTCGCCCGCCGGGTTTCAATACCCGCCGGATATCCTCCAGGACCGCATCCACATCCGGGATGTGTTCCAGCACCGAGTTGCTGATGGCGCTCGCGAAGCTCTTGTCATCGCAGGGAATGCGGTCGCCAGGGCTGTTTACCAGCAGTTCATATGCCCCAAACCGGCTGGCTTCTTTCAGCGAGATGTAAGCGGGATCCAGGCCAACTGTCAGCTTTTTCCGGAACGTACACGCCGCGAAATGGCCATCCCCCGCGCCCATATCCAGCACCG
Organism: uncultured Pelolinea sp.; assembly: GCA_964508615.1. Taxonomy (GTDB): domain Bacteria; phylum Chloroflexota; class Anaerolineae; order Anaerolineales; family Anaerolineaceae; genus Pelolinea. Next base: position 7,136 of record CAZDUN010000111.1, read on the forward strand.
GTTCGGGCAAATCAATGATTTGGTAATAACGCGCTTCCACCGCCCGCAGAAAACCTCTGAAGTACGGTAATTCCGCGAGGTTTGCTTTCAGTAATTCCGGATAAATTGCCTGGTCAGGCAGCATCGTTCTAATTGAGTTCATTTTCAATACTTGAAAACAGCGCTTCATACTGGCGAGCGATTGTATCGGGCGAATAAAGGTTTTTGAGATTGCGGGCTTTGCTGTTGTGCCTTCCTTTTTTTTCAGCCAGTTCGATCACAGCAGCAGTCAGAGCGGCCGAATCACCGATGGGGATCACGCGTCCCATGCCATGTCGCAGCACCGGCTGGCGCACGCCCGGCAGGTCGGAAGCAATCGAGGGCACGCCGTTGATCATGGCTTCGATTTGCACCAGTCCGAACGATTCAGTGGAATTCAGGCTGGGGATGACCAGCATATCCAGGTTGGGGTAAAAAGCCGCCATCTCGTGCGCTGAAAGCAGACCCAGAAACCGCCAATGGCCGGCGCGCTGCAGTTCTTCGATCAACGGTTTCAAACGGTTAAAATACTGCTCCTCTCCCAGAAAGTGTTCGTAACGACCGGCAAACCAGATCACCGCGCGCGGGTATTTATGGATGATTTGCGGAGCAGCCCGCAGCAAGACTTCCACGCCTTTTTCTGAGGCA
>CAZDUN010000112.1:0-7715 GCA_964508615.1 uncultured Pelolinea sp.
ATCCATCGCGAGCAGGACCTGCTCACCGGGCTGCAGCGGGGCGGGTAAATCGACGCGCAGGGCGGTATCTTTGTTGGTGAGGATGGCCGGGATGGCCTGGCCATTCACGGTCAGGTTGGTCACTGTCAGGATCAAGCCGGAGACGTTGGGAAACAGGCGCAAGTAAATCTCTTCCAGCGGGACGGTTTCGTTATTGGTGTACCACACCTCCTGATGTCCGCTGATGTCCGCGATGGTCTCCGCGATCTGCAGCTCGATCTGGTAGCGCGTGGCGCTCTGCATCTCCTCCAGCACGGGCTTGTAAACTTCGATCAGATTTTCCTTAAAAATCTCCAGGGAATTATCCGCCGGCGTTTCTCCTTCAGGCGTTATCTCGGGGATGATATCCACCGCGCGCACCGCCGGGTTGGCGGCACAGCCGAGAAGCATAAGCGCTGCTAAACCAAGATTGAACCACCAGGATAGTCTAATCATGACGAGGCTGCTCCATCACAGATCATTCACCTTTTTTGGGTTGGATCATGGCAAAGGTCACGCCTGAAGGCTCATTGAACAGGCAGATGCGCGAATTATGCGAGATATCGAAAGGCGCCTCGACGATGAAACCGCCTTTTTCCACGACCAATTTGGCCTTGGCGTCGATATCCTCCACCTGGATATACACGGTCAGGAAGGGCAGCCTGGCGCGCTTGAGGGTAAACACGGCTCCATCCAATTCCTCGCCCGGCGGGGCGATTTTGGGGATGACGTAGAAACCCAGGCGTTCGCTGAACTCGATCTCCCAATCAAAAACATCACGGAAGAATTGCACCGATTTTTCCATATCGTGGCTGGCCAGTTCCCAAAAGACCACCGGATTTTTTTGCATGACTACCTCCCAATCGAACAATCTTTACCTACTATACCAAAAGACTACCCCAACGGCATCTGTAGTTTGTACTAGTACAGGCTCCAAATTAAACAGAAGACCGCCTGAATCAGACGGTCCCTGTTTTTTGGCTGCGGCATCCGTTATCGGATTCCGAGGAGGGATGCCGCAGCACTACTTTGACTACTACACATAATCGACACCACCTCCTCATCCTTAGGATAGCGAGGGAGGGATTTTCTCCAATTTCATTTTACACGATCTTGGCGCATTTACCAATGGCTTGCGGGGTGCGGCTCATTTATAATTAGCGCAAAGCATGAACACAACATCTCAACCTTCCTTCCGCCGGATATTTCTATCCGCGTCAGTGATGCTGAGCGCCATCGGCATCGCGCTTAACTGGCTGCACTTGCATCCCGGAGACCTGTACGCGCGCAGTTTGGCGATCGGTTCATCGGTCTGCCACCAGCTCCCCAGCCACTCTTTTCATTCCGGAGATCTGCAATTTCCCATCTGCGCGCGCTGCAGCGGGCTTTACCTGGGTTGCTTCATTGGCATCCTGTATTACGCTTTCCAGGGCCGCAAGAGCGGCCTGCCCGCGCGGGGTTACCTGATCCTATCGTTGTTCCTGACGGCGGCCTGGGGTGGGGATGGCCTGAATTCGTTGATCAGCGAGATGCTCGCCAAACCATTCCTTTACACCACCACCAACACCACGCGCCTGATCACCGGTTTCGGCATGGGCCTGGTGTTATGCACGGCTTTGATGACCTTGTTCAACCTGACTATTTGGAAGAACCCGCGCAAGGAGGCGCTGCTGGGTAACTTTTGGCAGCTTCCTGCGTATATTTTTACAGCCGCGCTTTTGGGCAGCCTGTTGGTTTTCGCGGATGGCGTCATCTTCCGCGGGCTGGCATACCTGAGCATGTTGACCGTCATCGCGGTGATCACGGCCTTATATACCATATTTTGGGTGATCTTATTGAAGAAAGAGAACACGTTCGAAAAGCTGTCCGCCCTGGCGATATATATCGCCGTGGGATTTGCCACAGCCATGCTGCAGATCACGCTGCTCTCCGCCTTGCGCGGCTGGCTGATCGGATAAACGGGATCATAAAACCGTATAATAAATGAAAAAGGAAAGATGGAAACTGCATTAGGTATTTTTTCCGCATTTGGACTTTCCGCCAGCGCCGGGTTGAACGCCTATATCCCGCTGCTGGTGATCGCGTTGATGGCGCGCTTCACCGATCTGATCAAGCTGGGCAAGCCCTGGGACGCGCTCACCAGTTGGTGGATCATCGGGCTTTTAATCGTATTGACCCTGGTTGAATTCCTGGTGGACAAGTTCCCGGCAGTCAACCATGTGAACGATTTCATTGTGCAGACCTTTGTGCGCCCGGCGGCCGGCGCGATCGCTTTCGCGGCCAGCGCCAACGTGATCACCGACGTGCATCCCATCCTGGCCATCGCGCTGGGCATCCTGGTGGCCGGCAGCGTGCACGCCGCCAAATCGCTGGCGGTGCGCCCGGCGGTCTCGGCCGCGACGGGCGGGGCGGGCAACGTGCCGGTAAGCGTGGCGGAGGACGCCACCTCCACCACACTATCAATCATGTCGGTGGTGGCGCCGGTGCTGGTGGCTATCGTGCTGGTGAGCGCCGCTTCCTACGCTCTCTACTATTTCTTCCTGCGCACGCCGGAAAAATAGCGGGCTATACCAGTTTCTCAACGTTGAGCGGAAATCGATCCCTGAATAGCTGGCGCAGCTCGCGCAGGCCTTTCAGGGCTTTTTCTTTTAATCCCTCGTCCAGATGCAGCGCCGCGAATTCATCCTGATCCAGTACCAGTTGGCGGCCATCCGGGAAGACCAGCAAATCCAGCGCCAGGTCCTCGTAAAAAATCGCGGAATCCGCCAGCCGGATCGGGCGGGTGACGTTGCAGTACCAGCCTTTCAGTAAACTTGTATCACGGTCGTAGATTTCGTAGATGTTGAAGTATTTTTCGAACCAATACAGTTCCAGAAAGTGATCGTTCTGTTTCAGGAGTAAGCCGTTGAAATCCAGGTCGGGGCGGTTGAAATGCGCCTCGAACAGCAATCCGCGCACTGACCGGCTTATCAGCAAGGCGGGGTAGCGCCAGACTTCCCGCCCGAGATGGTCATTTTTCACAATCGTGAATGCATCGTTCATCGTTCGATCAGGCATAACATAAAATGGCTTTCGGGGCAAAGGACAGGTTGACCTGCGCGTCCACTGCCAGAGGTTCATTGAAGAAGAAAGCCGCTTCGCTCTCACCCGCCAACAGGAAGTCAATCATATAGCCAACGCCCTGGAATTGCACCTGGCGCACGCGCGCCGGCAGGATGTTATCATCCATTTGCGCCAAGCGCGCCGCCCCAACCGGCAGCACCAGGGTCACGGCCTGGCCCGTGCGCGGGCTGCCGAAAGCGCGCCCGCATTGCAGCGTTCCGGCCGCAGTTTGCACGGTCAACGGTTTCTGCCGGAGCACCTGCCCAGCCAGCCGGTTGCGGTGCCCGAGAAAATCCGCCAGCCAGAGCGACTCAGGCTGCTCATATAGCTGCACAGGCGCGCCGGATTGGATGATGCGCCCGTCGTGCAGGATCAGCAGGCGGTCGGCAAACGCGAAAGCTTCCTGCTGGTCATGCGTGACGTAAATGACCGGGATATCCATGTGATCCAGCATATGTTTGAGCTCGCTGCCAAGCTGCTCGCGCAGGGCACGGTCCAGCGCGCCCAGGGGTTCATCCAGCATCAGCAGCCGCGGCCGCGCCACCAGCGCGCGCGCCAACGCGACGCGCTGCTGCTCGCCGCCCGAGAGGTCGGTCACACGCCGCCCGGCGAAACCCGGCATGTTTACCATCTCCAAGGCCTCAATGACACGCTTTTGAATTTCACTTTCACTGATGCCTTGCATGCGCAGGCCGTAAGCCACGTTCTGCGCCACGCTCATGTGCGGAAACAGCGCGTAATCCTGGAACATTAAGCCGAATTGGCGCAGATGAGCGGGCAGGCCGGTAATATCCTCCCCATTCCAACGCACCTGCCCACCTTCCATCTCTTCCAGGCCGGCAATGATGCGCAGCAGGGTGCTCTTGCCGCCGCCGGATGGCCCAAGCAGGCAGACCGTTTCTGTCTCGGCCACGCTGAATGAAATATCATCCAGCAGCAATCTGCCTTCGTAGTTTTTTCGGATGCGGTTGACTTCAAGCATGATCGGTCAGCTCTCCTTTATCGGTTTGGGCGGTATTCGTCAATTGCAAGCGGTCTACCAGCAGCATACTGGCCGCGCACACCGCCAGCAGGATGACGGCCATGGCCATGGCCTGGCCGAAATTCAGCGCGCCCGGCAGGTTCAGGTAGCGGTAAACCGCGATGGGCAATGTGGGGATATCGGGGCGGGTCAGGAAAGAAGTCGCGCCAAATTCGCCCAGCGAAATGGCAAACGCGTACACGAAACCTGTAACCGCCGCGCGGCGGATGATGGGCAGCTCCACCGTGCGCCAGACCAGGCGCGGGGAAGCGCCCAGCGCAGCAGCCGCCCATTTGAGGTTGGGCGGAATGGCGCGCAGCGCCGGTTCCACCAGGCGCAGCACAAAAGGCAGCGCGATCAGCGCGTGCGCCAAAGGGATGAGCAGCGGGTACCAGCGCGGCGCAGCGGCGCTCATGCCGAATGCCAGAAAGAGCGCCAATCCGAACGTAACCGCAGAGGTGCCCAGCGGCAGCATCACCAGCCAGTTCAGCCAGCGGCTGAGCCAACGCCTTCCGCCGGCAGCGCCGGCCAGCAGCAAGCCCAACCCCAGCGCCAGAGCCGAAGACGCCAGCGCGTACAGCAGCGAATTGCGCAGCGCAGTGATGGGCGGTACGTAGAAAATGGACTGGCGCGGGTTTTCAAACAAGCGCCGGAAATATTCCAGCGAAATTTGCCAACCGCCCGAACCATCCGGCACCAGAATCGACTGGGCGGTCAGCGCCAGCAGCGGCAGCACCAGCAGGGTGAGGAGAAAAACAGCCATCGCAGAGATGAATACCTTTTCCCAGGTTCTGCGCGGGCGGCACAGGTTCTCCTGCCGGACGCGCGGCATGGTCGGCACGCCCAATGAACGCCCGGAAAGGGTGAGTGCCGCGATGATCAGCATCGAGAAAGCCAGTTGGATCATGGCCAGCAGCCCAGCCAGCGGCAGGTTGAGAAACTGCATGGTCTGGATGTAGATCTCCACTTCCAGGGTGGTGAACTGCGGTCCGCCCATCATCAGGATCACGCCGAAGCTGGTGAAATCGAACAAGAAAACCAGCAGGATGGCGGAGATGAATGCGGGGCGCAGCAGCGGCAGGGTGATCTCACGCAAGACACGCGCCGGCGAGGCGCCCAACGTGCGCGCGGCGTTCTCCAGGCGCGCGTCGATGCCCTCCCAGGCAGCCGAAAGCACGCGCATCACGATTGAAAGATTGTAGAACACGTGCGCCAGCAGGATGGCCGCCAGCGAGTTTTGTATGGCAATGGGCGCTTGCGCCAGGTCGAAAACCTGCATAAGCAGCAGGTTCAGCCAGCCGCGCGGCCCGATCAGGGCGTTGAAGCCGGCCGCCACCACCACCACCGGCAGGATAAAGGGCAGCGTAGCCGCCACCCGCAGGAACTCCCTGCCCCGGAATTGAAAGCGGCTGAACAAGTAAGCGGCTGGCACGCCCAGCAAAACGGTGATCAGCGTGGAAAGACCCGCCTGGTAAAAGGTGAACCTGATCGCGCCGCTGACGATTTCCCAGTTCCAGCCGGAAAGCCCCTTGCGCGCCCACTCCGTGAGCGAAAGCGCCAAGACCCTGCCCAGCGGGTAGAAATAAAAAATCAGCAGAAAAGCCGGCGGTAGCAGCCAGGCTGCCAGCCTGCCGGCTTTCATTCTTTCAGACTTCATTCTCCCAGCATCAACTGCCGCCAGGCTTCGATCCAGGCGTCACGGTTGGCTTCGATCTCCGCCATCGCCAGCGCGGCCGGCTGCTCGGGCATTTGCACATAATCGGTGAATTCGCTCGGCAGAACCGCCTGCGGATTGGCCGGGAAGACGAACATGTTCATGGGGATATCTTCCTGGAAGGTTGTATCCAGCATGAAATCCACGAACTGCTCGGCCAGCGCGCGCCGCGGCGTGCCCTTCAGGATGCCGACGAACTCGATCTGGCGGAAGCACATATTCCTGCCCACCAACGAAGCCGTGGGAGATTCGTCCAGTTCTTCGCCGGCATACACCACCTCGACCGCCGGGCTGGTGCCGTAGGAGACCACCATCGGCTGGGCGCCTTTGCCGGTCGAACCGGAGAAGTTGGTGTAATAAGCGGTGTTCCAGTCGTTGACCACCACCAAACCGTTATCCTTCAGGCGCTGCCAGTAATCCAGGTAGTCCTCCGCTCCATATTCGGCCACCGTTGCCAGCAGGAAAGCCAGGCCGGGCGAAGAGGTGGCCGGGTTTTCGACCGCCAGCAGGCCGGCATATTCCGGCTGGGTCAGGTCTTCCAGCGTCTGCGGCAGCGCCAGGTCATGCTCTGCGAAATAGGCTTTTTCGTAGTTGATGCACACGTCGCCGTAATCCACCGGCAGGGCGCGGTTTTCAGCATCCAGCTTCAGCTCATCCGGGATTTGCGCCAGCAACGGGGAATCATAGGCCTCAAAAATATCCTCACTGAGCGCGCGCGACAGGAAAGTGTTATCCACGCCGTACAGCACGTCCGCAACCGGCGCGTCTTTGGAAAGGATGGCGCGGTTCAGCGCGCCGCCCGCGTCGCCGCTCAACACGAAGTTGACCTTGACGTTGTGCTCCTGTTCGAACTGCGCGATCACGTCCTCGCTGGCCACGAAGGAATCGTGGGTCATAACGGTCAATGTAGCCGGCTCGGCGGCGCAGGCCCCCAACGCCATCGCGAGCACAGCCACCCCAAGCAATAGTACTTTTTTCATTTGAATCTCCTTTTCTCTTCTCAATCCATGTCCTGGCGGATATGGACGCATAACAGCGTTCCAGCGGCGATTTCCACCACGGCGCTGCGCCCCAGCATCACATTGCTGATGCCGCGCGTCTGGCCGGGCGTGAGGGTTTCCGCTTTCAGGGGGTATTTCAAGGCTTGCGTCCGCACGCCCGCGGCCGGCCCGCCCCACGGCAGCAGCGAAACCAGGTCGCCGGGGTTGCCAGCGATTTCCAGGCGGTTTTCGAGCAAGCGCACCGAAGTGACGCCATCATCCAGGGCGATATCCAGGCCGCGCAGCGCGGGCAGCGTGAGCAGCGCGATATTGGCCAGCGCCTGGTCCAGGCGCCCGCCCAGCGCGGCGGCGATCAGGATTTGCGTGAAGCCCCCTTCCCGCGCAGCCCGCACAGCCAGCTCCAGATCGGTGAAATCCTTATCGCGCGGGAACTGACGCACTTCGATCTTGTGCACTGCCAGCCAGGTTTCATCCTGCGGGCTGATCGAATCCAGGTCGCCGATCACCAGGTTGGGCACCAATCCCAACCGCCGGATGTGGCCCAGGCCGCCATCCGCCGCGATAAGGTAATCATCCGGTCGCAGCAGCCCGGCTGTCCGTTCCGGTTTTTCCAGCACCCCGTTGGCAAATATCACCGCGCGCATAACAAAAACTCCCTTCCATTTCCTTGGAGGGAGTTTGCATGCTTATAAATACTCCCTCCGCCGGTATTATCCGGTTCAGGTTCGACGGGTCGAGGATTTGCGCATCCTCCTCTCAGCCTGGCAATTCAGGCTCCCCGGTTGGATTGTTAAACTAAGTGTAAGAGATTCGCTTCAAGCTGTCAATAAGAAATTTGTCAGAAGCTATTCTTTCTCCT
>CAZDUN010000113.1:0-7696 GCA_964508615.1 uncultured Pelolinea sp.
AGGCGACGCCGGATGGGCCATATGTTTTATCAGGGTAGAGGCGCGCGTAGGACGGGTATAGCTGTGGATGATGGGCTTTGAGGTAGTCCAGGAAGTAAGCTTTCTGCTGGTCGGCCAGGGTGAGCGGCGCGGCCAGCACGAAGCCCCCGCCGCAGTCGGCGGTCTGTTTGATAACCAACTCCAGGTTTTGGCGCGTGTCGCACAGCCCCGGCAGGATCGGCATGAAGCAGATGCCGGTGGGGATGCCGGCTTTGGCCAGCTGGCGCATGGCCTCGAAGCGCTGCGCCGGGGGCGGCGCCAGGCCTTCCATGCGGTCTATGATCGCGGCGTGCGGCGATTGGGTGGTGTGGATCAGGCTGAACAGCACCGACGCGTGCGTCTTGCGCGCGATTTCCTGGATCAGGTCCAGGTCGCGCAGCACCAGCGGCGAGCGCTCCAGTAAAAATATAGGAAATTCCAGCTCCAGGCAGACTTCCAGCATACGCCGCGAGAGCTGGTATTTGCGCTCCAGCGGCTGGTAATCGCCCACCGCGATTGTGTCGCGCGGCACTTTGGCCAGCGCCTTGCGCAGCAGCTCCGGCGCGTTTTCTTTGACCTTGATGAGGTAGGGGAAATCGCGGATGTCCTCATAGGGCGAGTATTTGCGTTCGCGGCAGTAGCAAAATTCGCAGCCGTGCTGGCAGCCGATGTAGGGGTAGGCGGTGTAATGCGTCCAGAACCAGTGGTCGGGATACTTGTGTTTGTTCAGGATGCTGCGCGCCTGGTAGGGCCGGAATTCGGCTCTGCGTCCCATCAGTTCCCCATGAATTTCTTTTTATACTCCGGCGGCAGGTAGAGCAGCGCTTTGCGCCGGATGACGGCCGCCGGCTGGCGTTTTTTCAACAGCCATTCCTCCTCCAGCCAGCCGGCTGCCACGCCCGGGTAATAACGTCCGGCGGTTTTCAGCGCCCAGCCGACGCTCTTGGCGGCATTGAAGCGGTTTTCTTCCAGCATGGGGCTGTAGAATTCCAGCAGTGCCCGCGCCTGCCGCTCGAATTCGCTTTTGCCGTGCGCGCGCTTGAACCAAAAATGCCCGGCCACACCAACGGCGCGCCGCACCCACTCATCCTCGTCCGCGCGCCAGGCAGCCAGGCAGTCCAGCGCAGGCTGGAATTGAGCCACCAGCGCTTCGCCGGGCACGCGCTCGCCGAGCGAGTCGCAGGCGTACCAGACCTGCGCCTGCGAGATGTAGCGGCGCGCGGCTTCCAGCGCCGGGGCCAGGCTGGCCGGCAGGCGTTCCCGCAAAACGGAAGCGATCACCACCCAGCCGCCCTCGCTGCCCTGCGCGGCGATGGCGGCCAACAGTTCATCCGCTTTTCGCGGCTCGGCCTGCTGCAGCTGCGCGCCCACCAGGTCCAGCAGGCGGAAGGGCGTGCGTTCGCGCAGGATGGTATTCAAAAGCTCCAGCGCGGGCGCGCTGCCCGGACGGGATAACAATTCAACGATTTGCACGCCGAAAGCGCGCGCCTGGCTGGCAGTTTTCAAGAGCATATGCATATTATATAAACGAGAAAGAAAAACCGCAGGGGGGATTCCTGCGGTTGGTGAACTGGTGAAAACACCACGGTTCTTGCTTGACAAGACCTTCTTATTCCACCGTGACTGGCGTTTTTTCCTTTTTCTTGTAATTCACAATGAAGATACCGGAAAGGATCAGCGCCGCGCCCAGGATGGCCTGCCAGTAAAAGCGCTCGCCCAGGAACACGATGCCCAGCAGCACACCTACCAGCGGGGGAATGTAAGTGGTCATGGAGATGCGCGTGGGGCCGATCTCGTGCAGCAGGTAGAAATAGAAAATATAGGCGATGCAGGAACCCAGCAGCCCCAGCCACAGCAGCGCGAGCCAGGTCAGCGGCTGGGTGGGCAGCGCGGGCGTGCCATCCACGGCGAAGGCCGCCATCCAGATAAAGACCGAGCCGAAAGATAATTGCAGGAAAGCCTGCAGCTGCGGGGGCAGGCCGCCGCTTTTAAGGCGCGCGTAAACCGCCGCGAAGGCGTAGAACACAGTCGAGAGCAGGCAGGCCGCCATGCCCAACAGGCCCTGGCTCCAGCCGGCATTGACGCTGGGCAGCATCAGGATCACCACGCCCAGAAAGCCGGTCAGCAAGCCGGCCACCCGGCCGGGAGTGATGCGTTCTTCGCTGATAAACAGGGGCGCGATAATGATGGTAAAGAGCGGCATGGCGCTGTTAATGATCGAAGCGATGCCTGAATCCACGAACTGCTCGCCCCACGAGATCAACGCCCAGGGGATGGAAATGTTACACAGCGCCAGCACCACGAAATCCCATAGGCGGCCGCGCAGATCTTTCCAGGACGGCATGATCTTGCGGTAATGGAACACGATGGCGGCCAGGCCAAGCGAGGCGAACAGCGTGCGGAAACCGACCAGCACCAGCGGGGTGACATCCGCCACCGCAATCTTGATCCACAGAAAAGAGGTTCCCCAGATCAATCCCAGAGACCAGAAGATGATCCAATGTTTTGTTTTCATTTTTTTACTGCTTCTTTTTCTTGGGTTGCTTGCTGTCTTTAATAAACTGCGCGTCCTTTTCCGGGTCAGGGTATTGCTTGTTGAAAGCCATGGTCAGCTGCAACCCCCGCACCACCAGCACCACTGCGGAAATGAAAACCGGTACGAACAAGGGCAGGAAGAAATGGCTGATCAGACCGGACAGGAACATCACGCCGGCATAGATATAGAAGCGTTGCAGCGGAATGCGCCAGGCAGCCAACCCCGCGCCCAGGCCGCCCAGGATGGCAAATGCCAGGCTTAATACGTTGCCCTGCCAGGGCAGGCTGATCTTGGTCTGCAATTCGAGCGGATCACCGACAATCAGGGTGCCCAGCGCCAGCAGCGCGATGGCCAGGCCGACCGCGTATTGCGTGGTCCAACTGCGCACGATCTTTTCATCCGCTTTCAGTGCTTCGTATCCGATGCGCGGGATGGAATAGCGGTTCTTGATCGAAGAAAACAGCAGGATCGGGATCCAGGTGAACAGGGAGGTGGTCGGGGATGCGTTGAGCAGGTCGAGCCCCAGGTTCATCAGCACCGCGCCGGCGATTAGATCCAACGCGCCGTCGGAATGATATAACTGCATGGCTTCTTCGCGTTCTATTTGGACAGCATTTGATGAGGACATGATTACTCCGGATTGATTCCGCTGAATTGCAGCGGATGAATGTGCAATTATATCCGCAAAATCCATCCGGCCATATTCGAAAAACGGGATTGATATCTCGCCAGGGCGCGTTATCGGGTAGAATTCGCCTTCAAACCGATACAACTTTCAAGCGGACTGAAATGACCCATACCGATTCAAGAAAAGCGCTGCTGTTCATTGCCCTGGGCGTGCTCCTGCTGGGCACCGGCCCCATGTTCGTGAAATACGTGCAGGCCAATGGCGTGCTGGTGAGCTTCTACCGCCTGGCATTCGCCGCCGGGCTGCTCAGCCTGCCGGCCGTTTTCATGAAACCCGCCAGCGAACAACTGCTGCCGCGCGGGAGCGGATTATGCTGGGGCGTTTTGGGCGGGTTGGTGCTGGCGTTGAACTTGAGCCTGTGGTGCAGCGCGTTGAACTACACCAGCGCTTCAGCTGTTACCCTGCTGGATAACACCGCGCCGGTGTGGGTGGGGTTGATCGGCTGGCTGCTGCTGGGCGAGAAACAAAGCGGGCGTTTTTGGCTGGGCCTGCTGGTGGCCATCGCCGGCGCGGGTTTGATGATCGGCTGGGACGTGGTGAATGGCAGCGCCAGGCAGATCACCGGCAACCTGATCGGCGTGGCTTCCGGCATATCCTACGCGGTTTACGTCCTTATAACCAAAGAAGCGCGCAGGTATATGAGCAGCCTGCGCTACACCTGGATCGAAACCATCAGCGGCGCGGCCGGCCTCTTGATCATTGTCCTTTTCGCCGGTTTATTCAACCAAGCCCTGCCGGGCAAGAGCCTGCTGTTGATCTTTCTGATGGCGCTCACCTCGCAGGTGATCGGGTACCTGTTGGTGAACCACGCGGTGGATAAACTGCCCGCGGCGGCCGTATCGGTCGCCCTAGTGGGGCAGCCGGTGGTGACCACGCTATTGGGTATTGTCATATTAAATGAAGTGCCTTCCCCGCTGCAGCTGCTGGGCGCGTTGATCTGTTTGAGCGGGATTTTCATGGTGCAGCGCTTGCAAATGACTAATCAGGCCGCCGCGCCGCTGGAATAAATGGAATAAGCGTGTGAAGCGCGCCGCGCCTTGCTCCGGCTGGATGCGGTAAAATCTCTCTCATATGATGATTCCGCTTTATTTTGCTTTCAATGCCCTGCAGGCGTTCCTGCTGGCCGTTTATCTGGCCCTGGTGGGCTCCGAACCGGATGCCAGCTTGCTGTTCGGCCTGTCATCTTCCCGTTTGACATTGGTAGCACTGATCGGCTTGCTGGGGGTGCTGTTCGCCCTGCTGGCGCTGCGCGCCTGTTCGCCAACCGCTGCGTTGCGCCGTAAGATGGATGCGGCCTTACAAGACGAAAAGAGAGTGGGTTTTTTCTTCATGGCCGGCATGCTGCTAACGGCGGTGATATATTTCCTCTTGACGCGCCAGATTAACTGGTTTGGCGATTTCAAACTAGTTTATGAACGCCTGGAACCGGTGATGGTTTGGCTGGCGTTTCTGGGAATTCAAAACGCTTTCCTGGCGGTCATCTGGTACAGCACGCATTTCATCCGGCGGGAAGAGGCCGCGGAAGCGGACGGCAGCCAAGACGAGCTGCCGGCTCTGTTTGGCATCTACGCGCTATTCGTTTTACTGAAATTGCTGCTGGTCACTTCCACATCCTACGGCCCGCTGGGGCGCGGCGATGAAATGACCTATTTCGATATGGCCGAGTCGTTCTACCGCGGCTTCTTCTCGGTGGAACAATCCCACCATTACCCGCCGCTCTATCCGCTGGCGCTGATGCCCGCGCTGGTTTTCAAAGGCTATTATTTCGAGGCGATCAAGATCATCAATGTCCTGCTTTCATCGAGCATTATCTTCCCGGCCTACTTCATCGCGCGGCAGTTCCTTGGCCGCAAGCGCAGCCTGCTGGCCGCGCTGTTGACCTGCCTGATCCCCTACCACCTGGTCTTTCCGCGGCGCATGCTCAGTGAGAACCTGTATTTTCCCCTGTTCATCTGGGCGGTCTATGTCACGCTGGTGCTTCCGCGCAGCCGCCGCGCGCGCCTGCTTTGGGATATGCTCAACGGCGCCCTGCTGGCGGTGCTCTACCTGACCCGCTACATCTCCCTGGCCGCCATCCCGTTTTTTCTGCTGGCCTGGTGGGTCAAGCCATTCGAGGGCGAACGCTCCTTGCTGCAGCCCGGCTGGAAGAAGATCAAGCACCTGGTATTGCTCAGCCTGGCCATGCTGGCTGTTTTCAGCCCTTGGCTGATTGCCGGGTTAAGCGAAGGCGTGGAACTAAAATTGATCCTGGGTTTTGGGGTGGCTTCCAAGATTGATCCGGCCGCGCTCACCCTGCCGCGCCTGCTGCTCTGGGCGCTGTTGTATGTTTGTTACTACCTGCTGGTGTCGGCGCCGGTGCTGAACCTGCTGCTGGTATCCTTGACCCAGATCGATTTCAAGCGCTGGCGGGAGGGCTTTGGCCGGCTGGCCGCCGAAATCCTACTGCTGATGTCCGCCTTTTTCGTGGCGGTCACGCGCCATTCCTGGCGCGCCTATTACAATCGCGATTTGCCTTCCAAGATCATGGGCCGTTACCTGATCGTCTTTTCCGTGATTTACATCGTGATGGCTGTCATCTTCGCCAGCCATTTCGACCGCCGCCGCATCAAATCAAAGACAGCCTTCATTTTCTGGGGCGGGATATTGCCATTCCTGTTGATCGTCGCGGCCAATTTCATTCTGATCCAGGGCGCGATCTTCCCCACCGACGCGTCGTTCATGAAAGCCCTGGGTTCAGTGGATGGTTTTTTGACCGAAATCCTGGGACCCTATTTCTTTGTTTTGGTGGCGCTTTTATATGGTATCGAGCTCTACCTGCTCTTGCGGGGCAGCCACAAGAAATTGCTGGCTGCGCTGGCGGCCGGATTGGTCATTTATTATCTCAGCGGCTACCCCAGCTATTACCGTTCCCTGATCGATTATCAGACCTATCCCTGGCTCTCCCAACAGATCGCCAGCCTGCTGCCCGGGCAGAACGTGAAAGGCCAGGAAACGGGCAAGATCAGCGTTTTCTTGCCGCCGGAACATAACTCGCAGGACGAAGCTGAAATCTATAACGGGCTGCGCGTACGCGGCATCGATAACAGCGAGATCCTGACGGAGGGTGTCGATGCGCAGGAAAGCATGACGAATCCCAAGGGGTTTATCATTCAACAGCTGGCTGATCCGCAAGACGCGGTGGAGGGATTGAAGGTATATGAGTTCAACGGCGCGTATTTCACCATCCGGGAGATCGACCGCTAGAGATGATGTTCGGGATGGGCAGACCACAGCCGGTTGATTCCCGGCAACCTTGAACGCGATATGAATTACCGAAAAATCCTCCCGGCTTTGCTGTCACTGGCGATTTTATGGTTTGCGGGTAGTGGCTGCCTGCCGGCCGCCGCGTCTTCCCCGGCGCAAACGCAAACCCTGCCCGCGCCGCAGGTGCTGAACAGCGCGATCACTCTCACGCCCTCGGTAACGGCGACCTTTATCCCCACGCCCCTGCCCAGCCTGACCCCCACGCGCTTTTTGCCCGCGACGCGCACACCCAGCCCCAGCCCCGCGCCAACCCTGCCGCCCACGCCCACCAACGATCCGTTCGAAGCCTATTACATCGACACGCTGGCCGGGCGCAACTACGGCGGGGGTGTCATCCAGGATAAGGGCAGCCTTAATTCGGTCGGTAATTTCACGCGCCGGCTGTTCCAATACCGCAGCGAAGGGCTGGATTTATACGGGTTCATCAATATTCCCCAGGGAGAGGGACCTTTTCCGGTGGTGGTCATGCTGCATGGCCATGTTTCACCGGAAGAGTACGCCACCCTGGATTATTCCACGCGTTACGCGGACGCCCTGGCGGAGGCGGGATATCTGGTGGTGCATCCCAACCTGCGCGGCTATGCCCCTTCGGAAAATGGGGAAAACCTGTTGGGTATCGGCGACACGATCGACGTGTTGAACCTGATCAACCTGCTGCGCGGCCAGGCCGGAAAGCCCGGCTTTCTGGAAAAAGCCGATGCCGCGCGGCTGGGGCTGTGGGGCCACAGCATGGGCGGCGGCATCGTGCAGCGCATCCTGATCGTCGATCAGGACATCGACGCCGCCTTGTTGTATGCCTCGGTCAGCGTGGACGAGAACCAGAATCTGAACCACTTCGATGACGACGGGCGCGGCAACAAGAAACTGCGCTTTCCCGAACAAGCGCTGCAGTTGATTTCACCGGTTTATTTTTTGGAACGCATCAAGTCTCCGGTCAGCATCCAGCACGGAGAAGCGGATACGGTCGTGCCGGTGGAATGGTCGCGCGAGCTTTGCGTCCGGCTGGGGGATTTGGGCCTCGAGACGGAATGCGATTATTACCCCAACCAACCCCACACTTTTCAGAACAGCGGGGATACGCGTCTGATCGCCCGCACGATTGCTTTTTTTGACAGTTACCTCAAATAGCGCAACCAATTCCCCGGTTGGCT
>CAZDUN010000114.1:0-1812 GCA_964508615.1 uncultured Pelolinea sp.
CAACTTACATACTATTTCACTGAAATTAAAAAGTCTCTTGGTGATTGGAGCGACGGTGGTACACCCGGTTACATCTCGAACCCGGCAGTTAAGGCCGTCAGCGCTGATGGTACTTGGGGGGCGACCCCCTGGGAGAGTAGGTCATTGCCAAGAGGCTTTTTTAATTTAATCATCCATTCCAAAGATTGGCTTAAGTGTATTATTCAGGTAATCATTTATGTTGCAATCGATAAGCAACATGAATGATCTGTTTTAAGAACCCTTTTTGATAAAGAAAAAGCGGGCAATCACACTGCCCACTTTTTTGCATGTGTCACTTGTTTTTTTGCTTTATGGTGTGGTTTTTGCCAAATCGCGGATTTACTGCGACCTTTGGATGATAAAGCTGATCAGGTACGCTACGCCTGCCACCAGGATGATGGTGGCGCCTGAGGTCAGATTCAGGTAATACGAAAGCAGCAAACCAACGAAAGTGAACAGAATACTCAGGAAAACCGACAGCACCATCATGCGCTTCATGTCCTTGACGAACAATCCCGCGATGGCGGGCGGCATGGTCATCAACGCGATCACCATAATCAATCCCACGATGCGCATGGTCATCACCACGCTTAACCCGATCATGCAGACCAGCATGAGGTATAAGCGGTTGACCGGCACATTCACCACGAATGCGAAGGTTTCATCAAACGATATCGCCTGCAGCTCGCGGTAAAACAACGCCACCAGCAGGATGATAATCAGGTTCAATACCAGCATGATAACCAGGTCGCTTTGCGGCACAGCCAGGATGCTGCCGAACAGGTAGCTCATCAGGTCGGCTTTGTAGCCGGGGCTCATATCTAAAAAGATGATGCCTAATGCCATGCCGATGGCCCACATGACGCCGATGATGGTATCTGAACGCTGGCCGGTTTTGCGGTGCACCAGGCCCATGCCAAGCGAGGAAACCAGACTGAAAGCGATCGCGCCGATCACCGGGTTGATGCCTAAAAAATAACCCAACCCGATACCTCCGTAAGCGGCATGCGCGATGCCGCCGCTCAGAAACACGATGCGGTTGATGACTACGTAAGTGCCGATGATACCGCAAGCAATGCTGACCAACACGCCGGCCGCCAGCGCGTTGCGCATGAATCCATATTGAAAGATTTCAAGCATGATTACCTCCATCCTGCTCATGGGGAGAAAGAACGCGGTGCGGCAGCCCGTGCGCGATCAGGTCGATGGGGCATTTGTAGATGGCGTCCATCATATCCTGGGTGACTTCCTTGGTCCCATGGTAGTGCAGCTGGCGGTTCAGGCAGCCGATGCTTTTTACATATGAAGAAACTGCGTTCATATCGTGGCTGACCATAACAATCGTGACGGTTTGGTTGATGCGGCGCAGCAGCTCATAAATGGCGCCCGCAACCTGCGGGTCAATGCTGGCAGTAGGTTCATCCAGCAGCAGGATTTGCGGATTGGAGGTCAAGGCGCGCGCGATATAAACACGCTGGCGCTGGCCGACCGAGAGCTCGCCGATGGCGCGCTGACTGAGGTCGCCCATTTCCACTTGCTCCAGCGCGTAATGGATCACTTCGCGTTCAGCCGCCGATAAAGGCGTGAAAGGCTTGCGGCAGCCCAGCAGCCCCATCTGAACCACTTCCCAAACCCGGATGGGGAATTGCCGGTCGAAATCCACATGCTGTGGCACATAACCGATGTGACAGCGGCCTTCAGCGACGCTTATGCCCATGATGCGCATCTCGCCGCGGGGTGGCCGCAGCAGTCCCAGTATGGCTATTAACAAGGTCGTTTTTCCACCCCCGT
>CAZDUN010000114.1:1822-7690 GCA_964508615.1 uncultured Pelolinea sp.
CCGTTCGGTCCGATCAAACCAAGAAAATCGGTTTCGTTAACGGTCAGGTTGATGTCCTGAAGCACGGTCTGGGTATCGTAAGATACCCAGACGTTTTTCATTTCAATAACTGTTTGAGAATTGGATTGTCTTTCTTCCATTATTTACTTTTCAACACATCTCCAAAAGTCGCGCTGACCGCGCGCAGGTTTTCCAACCAATCTTCAGCCAGCGGGGAAATCAGAATGACTTGCCCGCCAATTTCCGCGGCGATATACCCTGCTGTTTTGGTGCTGAATTCCGGTTGACCGAAAACCACCTGGACATTTTCTTCCTTTGCTTCATCGATGATGGCGGCCAGTTCCTGGGCGCTTGGTTCGGAGCCTTCAATTTCAATCGCGATCTGCTCCAGGCCAAAGTCGCGGGCGAAATATCCCCAGGCTGGATGGAATACGATGAACTTGTTGGCTGCAAGCCCGGACAGGTTGGCATTGATTTCGTCCTCGAGGGCGTTGATATCCTTAACGAATCCATCCAGGTTGGCTTGATATTCAGCCTGGTTCGCCGGATCGATCGCGGCCAGTGTCTCGAAGATGGTCTGTGACATCATTTTAACATTTTCGGGTGAAGTCCAAACATGCGGGTCGAGGCCGCCCTCTTCTTCCTCAGCTTCGCTTTCCTCGCCTTCACCTTTGTGGTGATGGTACGCTGTCATGGGAACCTTTTTCAGATTCGCGGAAATATCCACGATTTGCATTTCTGGATTGGCAGCCGCTATGCGTTCCATCCAAGCTGACTCAAATTCAACGCCGATGCTGAAATAAACAGCCGATTGACTTAAGGCGGTCATTTGGTCTGCTTTCGGTTCGTAGGTATGCGGGGAATCGCCCGGCCCTACCATTACGTTGACGTTAACCAGGTCACCGCCGATGCGTTCCACGAAATATTTTTCGGGAATGATGCTTACGGTTACATTCATCTGGCTATTGGTATCTGCCGCGGCCGGAGCAGCCAGTGAACAGGCGGATGCCAGCACGGCCATCAACAGGATTGGAAAAATTGTCCGGTATATTTTGGTTTGCATGTCTAACCTTCTTGGGTATTTATTGATTTTTGACATTTTTCGCAGAGCCCGGCCAATTGCAGCCAGTGACCGGTCACTTTATAACCAAGCTGCTGGCCGATGCGGGCGAACTGGTCTTCAACTTCCAGCCCGTCGAAATAGCGGCTGCAGCCGCAATTGGTGCAAATCAGCAGGTGCTGATGGCGGTCGGAGCTGCGGAACACTGTTTGACATTCCCCCAGATGGTGCACATGCTCCACAAGCCTCATCCCCTCAAGTTTTTCAATGGTACGATACACCGTAACCAGCCCAATGCCAGGATCATCCGCGCGCGCCAGATCATAGATCTCAACCGGAGTCAGGGGGTGGTGGCTTTCAGCGACGATGTCCAGGATGGCGCGGCGCGGCCGCGTAATACGGTAGCCGGCCTGGCTGAGCAGGTTTTCCCATTGTTTACTGAGTGTGGAACGTTTCTTTTCGCTCATGGCTCTTAATGAAAATGAATGTCAATATCAAATATTCTACCACAATTTTTAGATAGATGGATAAAATTAGATAGACATGAACTACGATTTGCGCAGCATTCAACTCCTCGCGGGATTATCCGTAGAAACACTGGAGGCGCTATCCACTTGCCTACAGTATAAAACATATAAAAAAAACAGCGCCATACTCTGGGAGAAGGACCTCTGCCGTTGGGTTTATTTCATTCTTTCCGGCAAGGTGGATGTTTACTTGCTGGCACCCAATGGTCGCGAACAGCTGCTTGAGCGTCTGGGCGCTGGCGAGGGTTTCAATTTGGTGCCGGCGTTCAAACACGGCGCGAACAACCAGGCCAACGCACGCGCCGCCAGTGATGTGGAGCTGCTGCGCATGAACAAGGATGATTTCTCTGATTCTTTGGAATGCTTGCCGGAATTCGGCAAGGCTGCGGCTGATTACCTGGCGCAGCGCCTGGCGCGCATGGTGAATCTGGTTGAAAACCTGTCGCTGCTTTCGGTGCGCCAACGTCTGGCGGCATTCCTGATCAAACAGGCAGATCACCATGCCGGACGTTGGACGCAGGATGAAATGGCACGCCGGCTGGGCAGCGTGCGCGATGTGATCGGCCGGGCGCTGAGAAAAATGGAAGACGAAGGCTTGATCCGCTTCGAACGCCAGCGCATCCTGTTGCTGGGCCGGGAGAGATTGCAGAAGATCGCGGATGGCGAGCAATAAGACAAAAGTCGTAGATTTTCAGGATTGAATCCGTTATCCTCATGGTTGCATGATCAAGAAAGGAATCAAGCATGACTGATTGGGAACTGCCGGAAATCGACCAGGAAAAATGCGTGGCGTGCGGAATTTGCGTGGATGCCTGCCCGCAGCATGCACTGGAACTTCGGGAAAGCCAATTGGTATTTGCCAATCCGCAAGATTGCACATACTGCGCGACCTGCGAGGATGTCTGCCCGCACGGCGCGGTAACCTGTTCCTTTGAAATTGGCTGGGCTTGAGATTAGGAGCTACCATGAGTGAATTTATCAATAATTATTCGCAGCGGAAAGAGAAGTTAAAGGAAGCTTTGCGGCAGATCCACGCCGGCAAGCCCTATCAGGAGGTAAAGGAGGTATTCGCCGAGATCCTGCGGGATGCCAGCGCGGGTGAAATCGCCGAGATCGAGCAGGCCTTGATCGCTGAAGGCTTGCCAGTGAATGATATTCAGTATTTATGTGATGTGCATGTAGCCATGTTCCGTGAGGCGTTGGATAGCCAGCAGCCGGATGAAATGACCCCCGGCCATCCGGTTTACACCTTCCGGGCAGAGAATGAGTTGGCAGCCTTGCAGCTCAACAATGCCAGGCTGCTGCTGCAAAATGCGTTGGCAGAACCCAATGACGCAAACTTGCAGAAATTGCTTGCCGGTATTCAAAAACTGGCGGAATTTGAAAAACACTACCTGCGCAAGGAAAACCTGCTGTTTCCTTTCCTGGAGAAATATGGCTTCAGCGGACCATCGGCAGTGATGTGGGGCATTCATGATGACATCCGCAAAGCCTGGAAGGCCATGTTGAAATCGGCGCAGGTTGGCGGCACGGAGGCAGGTGCGCGGGTGGTGGAAGTTGAAAAGTTTTTCACACCCATGGAAAATGCCATGCGTGAGATGTTTTATAAGGAAGAGCATATCCTCTTTCCCAACGCGTTGGAACGCCTGAATGAATCGGACTGGCGCGCCATGCATGCCCAGGAGGCGGATTTCGGCTTCAGCTACGTTGCGCGCGGTGAAGATTGGCCCACGGCTGAATCCTGCATGCAGCCTGCTGATGTAAAATTAAATCAGCCCGGGGAATTTGACAAGCCAATTGAACCAGCAAAAGAAGAAAGGACTGTACCCATGAGCGATTTTCCCTTATCAACCGGAGATTTAACCCTCTCACAGATCAACCTGATGCTTACAACTTTACCGGTGGACATCACTTTCGTGGATGAGAATGACACGGTGCGCTATTTCTCTGATACGGCCAGCCGCATCTTCAGGCGTACGCCCGCCATCATCGGGCGCAAGGTGCAGAACTGCCATCCGCCGGCCAGCGTGGATAAAGTGATACGCATCGTGGAAGATTTCCGCGCCGGCAAACGCGATACAGCTGAATTCTGGATCCAGATGGGCGGCAAGTTCATTCATATCCAGTATTACGCCATGCGCGACGCAGCTGGCAGCTACCGCGGCACGCTGGAAGTATCGCAGGATTTAACCGAATTGCGCAAGCTGGAAGGCGAACGGCGCTTGCTGGAGGATTAATAGTTCATTATCAAAAAAATGGCAATATAAGAAGAAAGAGCGACCCTTCGACATGGCTCAGGGATCGCTCTTTCTTTGATCGCTTGAAAAAATATATCTTAATTACTGCTTTTTCACCATTTTCGCGCGGCACTCCGGGCAGTAACCGAACAAGGCCAGGTGCCTGGTGATTACCTCGAACCCGTGATTTTTCTCGATTTTTCCAAATAGCTCTTCCACCGTACCATCGGTCAGGTTGGTGATTTTTCCGCAGGACTGACATACCAGGTGGTGGTGGGGGTCACCGGAACAAATCTCGAACACCTGCGCCCCGCGCCCGATATCGGTTATGGAAACCTGGTTGCTGTCCACCAGCCGGCGCAGCGCGCGATATACGGTGGAGTGATTCACGGCAGTAAACTTCTTTTTCACTGCTGCATAGATCTCCACCTCGGTCAGATGGGTATGTTCTTTCTTTAGGATATCCAGAATTTCGTTGGCTACGGATGACGCGCGCATAATCTAAAGAAATTATATCCGCAAAACCGCCTCCGGGTCCTAATCCAGGTATCCTCTGATTTTCAGGAGTTCCGCGTTCAGAATTGACCCGCTGGCCGCGCCGCGCAGGGTATTATGCACCACTGCCACAAGGCGGATATCCAATATCGGGCAGGTTCGCACCCGCCCAACACTGATGGCCATGCCGTTTCCGGCACCGCGGTCCAGGCGCGGCTGCGGGCGGTCATCCTCTTCGCGCAGGATCAACGGCTGGCGGGGCGCACTGGGCAGCAGTTTGACCTCCTCCGGCCAGGCGTAATTTTGCAGGGCATCCTTGACTGCATCCGGGTAGGCTGGTTTGGCCAACTTAACTGAAAGGCAGATGGTATGCCCATCAATCACCGGAACGCGGTTGGATTGCGCGCTGATGGTGATGGGCGCGGCGATGCGCTGCCCTCCTTTCATTTTCCCGAGCAGCAAGCGCGGTTCCAGTTCCAGTTTCTTTTCTTCGCCTTCGATCAACGGAACGACATTATCCGCGATGGACAGGTAAGGCAGGCCGGGATAACCCGCCCCGGAAACAGCCTGCATGCTGACCAGGATCACTTTTTCCACCCCAAAGACTTCATTCAGTACTTTGAGTGGGAAGACCGCGCCGCTGGTGGTGCAATTGGGGCTGGTTACGATCAACCCGTCCCAGCCGCGGCTGGCTTTCTGGCCCTTCAGCATGACCAGATGCTCTCCATTGATTTCCGGAATCATGACCGGAATATCTTCTTCATAACGGTATGCAGAGGAATTGGAGCAAACCACATAACCGGCTTGTGCGAACTCCGGTTCGATCGCGCGCGCGGTATCCGCGGGCAGGGCGGAGAAAACGACCTGCGCGTCAATGGGCGGCGCAGCCGGCCGCACCTGCATCAGCCTGACCTCGGCCGGTATATCCCCTTCCAGGCGCCAGTGGCAGGCTTCGGCGTAAGTCTTGCCGGCGCTGCGCTCAGAGCCGGCCAGGGCGCTGACCTCGAACCAGGGATGACGGCTGAGCAGCTGCACGAAACGCTGCCCGACCATGCCGGTGGCGCCCAGTACCGCGGCTTTAATTTTGGATTTGTTTGTTGCCATTGATGATGACCTCCCGGTGAAGTTGTTGGATAGCCAGTTTTGCGTCGTGGCTATCGACGACTAACGATATGCTGTATTCTGAGGAACCCTGCGCGATGGCGATCACGTTGATCATTTGGCTGCCCAGCGCGTTGAACACGCGCGCCGAAACACCCGGCGTCTGGCGCATGCCGGAGCCGATCACGGTGATGATGACCACGTCTGAGTGGATCTGGATGCCGTTGATATCGCCGCGTTCGATCTCGCTGCCCAGGTTGCGCAGCAGCGCCGCCTGCACTTTGCTCTCCACATCCGATGGCACGACAAAACAGATCGATTGTTCGGAAGAGGATTGTGAGATCATCAAAACGCTGGCGCCTACCTGCGCAACTGCCCCGAAGGTGCGCGCGGCCACGCCGGGCACGCCCAGCATGCCGCGCCCCTCGATGGTGAAGATGCTCAGGTT
>CAZDUN010000115.1:0-7667 GCA_964508615.1 uncultured Pelolinea sp.
TGTGGGCTCCCACGGCCGTAGGATTTGATTTTTAACTGTCGGGCGGCTTGACCCAGGAAGGCCAGCGGCTGTGGCAGCCGGATGAGATCCCGGCGCAGGCCGACCCATTCGTACCGTTGGCGGTGCGCCTGGTGGATAGGCAGGGACACGTGATCGAAACGGCGCGCTCCAGCGAACCTTTCTGCCTGGAGGTGGAATACAAGCTGAAGAAAGCCATCAAGGGGCTGCGGGTGGGAATCTACATCATCACCTCGCATGGTGAATTCGTGTTCACCTCTTTCGATACGGACGATCCAGAATCCTTCGAGCAGCATCCCCAACGCGCGGCCGGCAGCTACGTCAGCCGCTGTGAGGTGCCGGCGCACCTGCTGAACGGCGGGCGTTTTGTGGTGGGCGTAAACGCCAGCTCCTACCGTATCAAAACCTATTTCCATGATGAGCAAGCCCTGGCATTCAACGTGGACGCCGCCGGCGCGCCCGGCACGCACTGGCCGGAAACCCGCCTGGGCCCGGTGCGCCCGCTGCTGAAATGGCAGATCCAAAAAACAGAGGGAAGCGAGAAGAACTGAGCATGGCTGATACCAAAAAAAGCGCCAAGGATTTGATCAAAACCGTGCTGGGGCAGGTGCCCCTCACCGCGGAACTATATTGGCTGATGCAGGGCAGCGACAAAACGCTGAATTCCCGCTTTTCATTGAAGAAACTGGATCAATACCTGCCGCAAATCGTCGAGCAAGCCTCCGCCATGAAAGCGGCTGCCAAACCGACCGGCAAGAAGATTTTCATTTTTTCTTCCCTGCATTACTGGATCGAGCACGCGGCGGTGATGGCGGTGACCCTGTCCGGGCTGGGCCACGAGGTAACGCTTGGCTTTCTACCCTATCATGACTGGCAGAACCCCATCAATCCCTTCGACCTGCGGCGGCAGAATCTGTACGCTGAAGATGTCCTGGGAAAAGCCAAAGCGCTGATCAACGTGCTTTCTTTTTTAAGCCTGCACAACGGTTATAAAGTGGTTCCGGAAGGCCTGCGCGAGAAGATCGAACAGGTCTCCCGTTACGACAGCATGTACACCCTGCAGGTGGAAAATGTGGATACAGGCAGCGCGATCTACAAACTGCGCCACAAACGCAACATGAGCGCGGCGCGCGACGCGTATGATTACCTGTCCACGCACAAACCGGACCTGGTGATCGTGCCCAACGGCACCATCCAGGAATTCGGCGTTGTGTATGAAGTGGCGCGCTTCCTGGACATTCAAACGGTTACTTATGAATTCGGCGAACAGCGTGAACGCATTTGGCTGGCGCAAAATGGCAAGGTAATGCTGCAGGATACCCGCGAATTGTGGGAAGCCTTCCGCGTCGTGCCTTTGAAGAATGATGAGAAAAATATCATTCACGAACAATTCGAGGCGCGCCGCGGGGCATCGCTCTGGAAGAATTTCGCGCGCCAGTGGCAGCAGGTGCCGGCCAAAGGCGTCGAAACCGCCCGCAAGGAACTGGGGCTGGATAATCGACCGGTGGTATTGCTGGCAACCAACGTGCTGGGCGACAGCCTGACGCTGGGGCGCGAGGTGTTTTCGCAGTCGATGGAAGACTGGCTGGTGAAATCCTTGCAGTATTTCGCCGGACGCCCGGACGCGCAGCTGGTTATCCGCGTTCACCCGGGCGAAGTGCTCATTCACGGCCAATCCATGCTGGATGTCATTCAGCGCGTGCTGCCCAAGCTGCCTGAACACATCCATGTGATCACCCCGACCGAAAAAGTCAACACCTACGATCTAATCGCCGCGGCTGATGTGGGTCTGGTTTACACCACCACAGTCGGCCTGGAAATGGCCATGAACGGCATTCCGGTCATCGTGGTGGGCAACACGCATTACCGCGAGCGCGGCTTTACCCAGGATCCGGATTCATGGGTGAAGTATCACAAGATCCTGAAAGCCATGCTGGAAAACCCGGCAGCCTATCGCCTGACAGATGAGCAGATCGAACTGGCCTGGGCTTACGCCTACCGCTTTTTCTTCAATTACCCGCTGCCATTTCCATGGCACTTGGTGTATCTATGGGAAGATTATTCCCAGCGACCGCTCGGCGGATTGGTCAAATCGAAAGAGTGGAAAATGTTCAAAGCAACTTTCGATTACCTGGCTGGTGAAGCACTGGATTGGGCGGCGATCCGGAAGAAACAGGCTTGAGGCAGAGACCGCATGACCGAAGACTCGATCAAAAAAGACGTGCGCTTGTTTTACGACCAGGTCGGCTGGCAAAAGGTCAGCAGCGGCGTTTACCAGAACGCCGAATATGAAGACCTGCGCCCGGTTTCGCGCGCTTATATTCACAAATGCCACCTGCGCATTAACCGCCATCTGAATCCGCAGGGCAAATATTTGTTGGATGCCGGTTCGGGGCCGATCCAGTACCCCGAATATCTGACGTATTCAGCCGGCTACCAGTACCGCGTCTGCCTGGATATTTCCATCGTGGCGCTGCTGGACGCGCGTAAGCGCGTCGGCGCGCATGGGCTGTGCGTGGTGGCGGACGTGGCCAACCTGCCATTCGCCGAAGGCGTGATGGATGGCGTGGTCTCGCTGCATACCCTGCACCACCTGACAGCCGATGACTATTTGCCGGCCTATCATGAACTGAAGCGCGTGATGAAAAGCAGCGCGCGGGCAGTGGTGGTGAATGGCTGGGGCGATTCAGCGTTGATGAACGCTTTCCGGCGCCCGATTCTTTTTATGGAAAAACTGACCCGCCGCCGGGAAGTGCAATTGCATGGAGAAAAAAAAGAGGAAAAGGCCGGTCAGCCCAAGCCTGCCGCAAAGCCCGAAGGCACATTCGTGCACAAGCTGGACGCGCAGGGACTGCGCGCGCTGCTGGGAGCGGATTTCCCGGTGGAGATCCGCGTGTGGCGCAGCGTAAGCGTGCGCTTCCTGCGCGCCGTGATCCAGCCCTGGCTGCTGGGACGGCTTTGGCTGGCTATTCTGTACGGACTGGAAGAAATATTCCCGAAATATTTTGGCGAAAAAGGGCAGTATCCGCTGATCACTTTTTCAAAAAAATAGAAGATAATTAGATAAACCAAATTCTTGCACAGGATCGAAAAACAAATGGATTGGAAAAATAAAGTCATTCTAGTAACCGGCGGGACCGGTTCATTCGGAAAAAAATTCATTGAAATTGTTCTAAAAGAATACACGCCGGCCAAACTGATTGTGTTCAGCCGCGACGAGCAGAAACAGCACGAGATGCGCCAGGCCGGTTTCGACCATCCCAACCTGCGCTATTTCCTCGGCGACATCCGTGATTACCAGCGCCTGCGCCGCGCTTTTGAAGGCGTGGATTTCGTGGTGCATGCCGCTGCCTTAAAACAGGTGCCGGCCTGCGAATACAACCCGATGGAAGCGGTTAAGACCAACATCCTGGGCAGCAGCAATGTGATCGACGCGGCGCTGGATGCCAGCGTGGAGCGCGTGATCGCGCTCAGCACCGATAAAGCTGTCAACCCGATCAACCTGTACGGCGCCACCAAGCTGGCGGCCGAAAAACTATTCGTGCAAAGCAATGCGTATGCCGGCGGCCGCAAAACGCGCTTCGCCTGCGTGCGCTACGGCAACGTGGTCGGCAGCCGCGGCAGCGTGGTGCCGGTGTTCCTGCGCCAGCGCGATGAAGGTATCATCACCATTACCGACGAACGCATGACGCGCTTCTGGATTTCTTTAGAGCAGGGCGTGCGCTTCGTGATCCGCTGCCTGGAAGAGATGCGCGGCGGCGAGGTGTTCGTACCCAAGATCCCCAGCATGAAGGTAGTCGATTTGGCCAAAGTGGTCGCACCGCAAGCCCGCATCAACGTAATCGGCATCCGCCCCGGCGAGAAACTGCATGAAGTGTTAATCTCCGAGGATGAAGCCCGCACAGTGGTCGAGCTGGAGGATATGTTCGTGGTGCAGCCGGCTGAGGCTTTATGGTTCGGGCACGATTGGGAGAATAAAGGCAAAGCCATCGCGGACGAGTTCCGCTACGCCAGCAATACCAACACAGATTGGTTGAGCGTGGAGCAGATCGATGAGATCGTCCAACAGGTGGAAGAGAGTCTGCAAAAAAGCTGATTGTCTATGCGCGTGCTGGTAACCGGAGCTTCCGGCCTTCTCGGATTGAATTTGTGCCTGACCTCCGCTCATGAACATGAGCTGATCGGCGTCACCAATCAGCGCGAGCTGCAGGAAGCGCCCTTCGCGACCGTTCAAACTGACCTGAGCGACGGCCAGGCACTGAAACACCTGCTGGAAGAAAAGCAGCCGGAGTGCGTGATCCACTGCGCGGCCATGGCGGACGTGGACAGCTGCGAACGCGACCCCGAGGCTGCCTGGCGCATCAACGCGCAGGTGCCGGCCGAATTAGCCGGACTTTGCCGCCAGAATGGCATCCGCTTGCTGCATGTTTCCACCGATGCGGTTTTCGATGGTGAACGCGGCAGCTATACCGAAGAGGACCAGCCCAATCCGCTCTCGGTGTACGCGCGCACCAAGCTGGAAGGCGAGCAGGGCGTGCTGGCTGCCGATCCCAAAGCGCTGGTCATCAGGGTAAATTTTTACGGGTTCAGCTTGAGCGGCAAACGCAGCCTGGCTGAATTCTTTTTATACAACCTGCTGGAGGGCAAGCCGCTCAAGGGTTTCACGGACGTGCATTTCTGCCCGCTGTACGTGGGCGACCTGGTGGAAGTGATGTTCGCCATGCTGGAAAAGCAGCTCTCCGGCTTGTACCACGTGGTCAGCCCGGAATGCCTGAGCAAATATGATTTCGGCCGGCGCATTGCCGATAAATTCGGCCTGGATGGCAATTTAATCGCCCCGGTTTCGGTTTATGATGGCGGACTGCTGGCGAAGCGTTCCCCCAACCTGACCCTGCGGGTCGATAACCTGTTGGCAGCCGGTATCCCGCTGCCCGGACAGGCGCCTGGCCTGGAGCATTTCCACACCCATTTCCAGCACGGTTACCCCGAGCTGATCAAATCTTACGCAGGATAAACCAATCAGGAGGAAAGCATGGAGTTCAAAATAGGGAATCGATGGATCGGCGAGAAACACCCCACGTATTTCATCGCGGATATCGCCGCCAATCACGACGGCGACCTGGAACGTGCCAAGCTGCTGATCAAGCTGGCCAAAGACGCCGGCGCAGATGCGGCCAAGTTCCAGAATTTTTCGGCACCCAAGATCGTCTCCGATTACGGTTTCAAATCCCTGGGCGGGCAGCAATCGCACCAGGCCAAATGGAAGAAATCGGTCTTCGAGGTCTATCAGGACGCCTCGGTCTCCTTCGACTGGACGCCTGTCTTGAAAGAGGAATGCGACAAAGTTGGCATCGATTATTTTTCCTCGCCCTACGATTTCGATGC
This sequence comes from uncultured Pelolinea sp., assembly GCA_964508615.1. GTDB lineage: Bacteria > Chloroflexota > Anaerolineae > Anaerolineales > Anaerolineaceae > Pelolinea. Next base: position 5,404 of record CAZDUN010000115.1, read on the forward strand.
CATCGACATGCTGGATGCCTACATGCCGGCTTACAAGATCGGTTCCGGCGAAATCGACTGGCTCGAAGCGCTGGAGCGCATAGCTTCCAAGGGCAAACCGGTCATCATCGCCAGCGGCGCGGCGGCAATCGGCGAGGTGCAGAAAGCTGTGCATGCCATTTTGGCGATCAACAAACAATTATGCCTGATGCAGTGCAACACCAATTACACCGCCGACCCGGATAACTTCAACCACATCCACCTGAATGTGCTCAAGACCTACGCGCTGATGTTCCCGCAGGTGGTGCTGGGGCTTTCTGACCACACCCACGGGCACGCCACCGTGCTGGGCGCGGTGGCTTTGGGCGCGCGCGTGATCGAGAAACACTTCACCGACGATAACTCGCGCGAAGGGCCTGACCATAAATTCGCCATGAACCCGCGCACCTGGGCGGACATGGTGGAGAACACCCGCCAGCTTGAAAAAGCCATGGGTTCAGCCGATAAGCGCGTGGCGGATAACGAGGTGGACACCGTGGTGATCCAACGCCGCTGCCTGCGCGCGGCGCGCGACATCCAGGCCGGCGAGGTGCTTACGCGCGAGATGATCGACGTGCTGCGGCCGGCCACGCCCGGCGCTATTCTGCCCGACCAGATCCAGAAAGTGATCGGCATGAAGCTGCTGGCGGACGCGCCGTATGGCAAGGAACTGCGCTGGGGCATGCTCTCGGATTAAGCGGAGGACAAAGCTGCGCATCCTGTATTGTTCCCAAAATTATTCACCGCATGACCACCGCTTCCTGAGCGCGTTGGGCGCCACGGAGCATGAGATTTTCTGGCTGCGGTTGGAGCAGGACGCGCGGAAGCAGGAAGCGCGCCCGCTGCCGCAGGGCGTTCAAGCGGTTGCCTGGCGGGAAGAGACCACCCGCACCGACTGGCTGGATTACCCTGGTTTGAAGAAATTGTTCGAAAAGGTCATTCAAAAAATTCAACCGGACATCGTGCACGCCGGGCCGATCCAGCGCGTGGCGCTGCTGCCAGCCATGGCCGGTTTTCACCCGCTGTTGAGCATGTCTTGGGGTTTCGATATGCTGGAGGACGCCTGGCGCGACCCGCTCTGGAGGGCAGCCACCCGTTTCGTGCTGCGGCGCAGTGACTGGTTTGCCGCCGACTGCCAAACCGTGCGGCGCGCGGCGGAAAGCTATGGCTTCCCGGCTGAGCGCATGACGATCTTCCCGTGGGGCGTCGATCACGAGATCTTCCAGCCGCGCGAGCGCGGCTTCATGCGCCGCCAGGTCGGCTACGAAGAGGACCTGTTGATCGTGCACACGCGCTCGTGGGAGCCGCGCTACGGGGTGGATGTCGCGCTGGAGGGCTTTTGGCGTGCGTTTAAAGAGGAACCGAATATTCGCATGTTCATGCTGGGCGGCGGATCGCAGGAAAGAAAGGTCAAAGATTTTGTGAATGACAAGGGATTGGAAGAGCGCGTCCTGTTTTGCGGCTACAAGGAGAATGAAATTTTGGCGCAATATTACCGCGCGGCCGATGTTTACCTGAGCGCCTCGCACATCGACGGCTCTTCGGTGGCATTGCTGGAAGCCATGGCCTGCGCCTGCCCGCCGCTGGTTTCGGACATCCCTTCCAATCTGGAATGGGTGCGCGATGGACAGGAAGGCTGGGTCTTCCGCGATGGCGATCCACACAGCCTGGCGGAGCGCATCGTGGCAATCTCTCGCAGCCGGCGGGATTTGGCCGCGCGCGGCGAACAGGCGCGGCGCAAAGCCCAACAAGACGCCGATTGGCGGGTGAATTTTAAAAAACTGCTGGAAACGTACAATAAAATCACCATGCGAGCGTGATAGACTTTGGCTGATTCTAAAAGCAAGGAAAAAGAAAAATAATGGAACGTGTCATCTGCATCATCCAGGCCCGCATGGGCTCCAGCCGTCTGCCGGGTAAAGTGCTCAAGGAAATTTGCGGCAAACCGATGCTGGGTTGGGTGGTGGAGCGCGTGCGGCAGAGCAAAGTAACCGACCAGGTGGTGTTGGCCACCACAACTGATGTGAGCGATGATCCGGTGTTTGCATTCTGCCAGGCCAACGATATTGCCTGTTTCCGCGGCAGCTCGTTCGACGTGCTGGATCGCTATTACCAGGCCGCCCGGCAATACCAGGCGGAGGTGGTGGTGCGCGTGACGGGTGATTGCCCGCTGATCGACCCGCAGGTGGTGGACCGCACTATAAGCGAGCTGCAGACTCGCAATTTGGATTTCAGCGCCAACCGCC
>CAZDUN010000116.1:0-733 GCA_964508615.1 uncultured Pelolinea sp.
GTTAATCAATAGCTTGAATCCGGATTGGATGGATTTATCGGAAAATATATGATCAATGCTTCTGGAATCTGTCATCGCGAACCGTGAAACGGCGCCTGCCCTCACCCAGCGCGTCAGCTGGAGCCGGATCAGCTTTGGGTCAACCTTGCCAGCCAGCAGCAGCGCAGATTCAAACAACGGATCGTCACCCACCATTTTTAATAGCGCATCAAATTCCATGGCAATAAATTAACTTATTTGATAACTTAATGCAATCAATCCAATAAAAATCCTATTGCGATCCATGGGCGCATTGATCCTAAATTTCAAAAGTTCCACTGCCCTCAGCGCGAATTGCAGAGCGGGTGATCATACCCGCCGCTCCCGCATGTCATCATGAATTGTAGGGCGGATTTTTATCCGCCATTTTTCCTAAAAAAAAATGCAGCGCGGGTTTCCCTACCCGCCGCCTCGGCAGGTCATCACGAGTACCCCCCTGATATTTCATCCTTAGCAGCGCAGCGAGCGATCGCGAAGCATCCTCTTGAGGGAGGATCTCAGCCTGCCTATACATTTTTCGCATACCTTAAAGAGCGAAAGGGTAACTTGCTTATTTTAGTCAGGTACTGTAACAGATCATCCTGTACATTATATGAAATTGGTATCACCAACCTTGCACCCGGGAAGGCTATTTTTCACAAACAAATCGACACAAAAAGATTCTATATAATAGCAATACAAGCAAATAAGTAAT
>CAZDUN010000116.1:743-7656 GCA_964508615.1 uncultured Pelolinea sp.
GATTGCTTTGTCGTTAGCGCTCCTCGCAATGACATGAGGGGGAGGTAACGCTCATCGAAATGACCTGATGGGGCGATTCGTTTCGGACAAAACCGGACAGTTTTTGAAAACGAATGGATTCGTTTCTAAGGAACGAATGTCAAAAAAACCAAAAAGAACCCCCTTACACAAAAAAACCGGAAATATTGGGGATTGAAAAAATAGCAAAAATGTTCTATATTAGAAGGCAAATTGATAAGGAAAGAAAATGGACGAATTGAAACCGGGAGAGATTGAACTCGGCGACAAACAATACCAGGCGGTCGAACTGGCGGTGAGGGGCTTTTCGGACAAGGAGATCGCGCGCAGGATTGGAGTGACGCGGCAGCTGGTGAACACCTGGCGCAACCACGACACGGAGTTTCGCTACCTGCTGATGCTCAAGCGGCAGGCGGTGATGGAGAAGAACCAGGACCAGCTGAACAGCCTGGTGGAACGGGCGCTGGAGGTGGTGGGGCGGGCGCTGGAAAGCGGGGACGAGAAGACACAGCTGCAGGCGGCGATGAGCGTGCTGCGACTGGCGGGGATGGCAGGACGGGGAGGGAAGATGCCGAGCCGGGCGGAGGTGGAGAAGGAGATGATCATCAACGCGGTGGGGCAGGTGGCGCAGGAGATGGGGCTTGTGGTATGAAGAGTATCAATAATCAATATTGTGCAATAAAAAGATTTTAATCTAAAATAGATTTCCATGCTCGATACAAGCATGTCATCGCGAGCCAGGCGCAGCCTGGCGCGGCGATCTCAGTTCGCTGCTTGCGCGGTTGCATGCCTTTCAACGAAGCCCGAGATTGCTTCGTCGCTGCGCTCCTCGCAAAGATATGCGGAGGGAAGTAACGCTCCGTGCAAAGACACCCCGTGTGTCATTGCGAGCGAAGCGAAGCAATCTCAGTTCCCTGCTTGTGCAGATGCTTGCTTTTCAACGAAACCCGAGATTGCTTCGTCGCTGACATTATTCGCAAATATTTTTTTCAATACGATTCTAATACAGCCCTATGCTTTCCCTTCAGCATGTCGGATTGTATTTATTGAATAATATGTTCAAAACCTGATTAACTTTCCAAAAAAAACTATGCTATATTGAAATTACCAGCGGATGAAATTCGGCTTCAAGCCGTGTGAGTTTTTTGCCTCGGCGAAAAATCTCCTATATCGCTGGTCAATCATCATCTAAAACCACAAAAGTCAACGGCAAATTATGATTCGTTGGAAAAGTGAAACAGATCCTTTCAGTGCCTAGAATCTAAAATACTCTCTCTATTGAACAAATCCTAATACTTAAACACAGTCACAAAATTAATAATCCATCGTTATTTTCTAGTGTAATCAAACGCTGAATAAATTTTTCATCGGAAACCATTCAAGCAATGTGGATAGTATGATAGAACGAATTTTTGATAGATGAAATTTTCATCCCCCGAATTCACTCTTGACCAACTCCAACTTGCTGATAATCCCGGATAGTTCTGAAACCAGGTCTGTTGCCCGCATCAATTCAGTTACTTCCATGTACCCAACCATCCGTCGAAAATTTTCTGGTAAGTATAAAATTTCACTTCTTATTCCCTCGAGTTCATCAGCCAGTGCCACAATGATCAACCTTTGCACCGTTGGATTGTTTTGCGCACGCTGCAAGTTTAATATGAGGCCATCTCTGCTTCCTCTGCGTTGTACTTCAAAGACATAGGTTACGACCCCCAAATTTGCCACGCTGGCTTGCCATATGGCATCCACGCGGGCACCTCTTGCGATTGTCTTTTCTTTCTCCACCTCAAAACCAAGCCACTGTCCAATTGTCAATAAATTTTCGATGGCTTCATCATGGTCAAAATCAGTGATGACCTGCTCCTCCCCAATTTCCCTCTCCCTTTCAACAACCGCCTCTTCAAATTCAATTGTATTATTCCTAACCTCATATAGGAAGTAATTTACTCCCAACAAATCTAGCTCGGGGATGTTTTGTTGAACCAGCTCAGCACAAATTTCTTTGAGAAGTTGGATAAAAAGGGCATATTGCTGTCCATCCAATTGGTAATTCTTGATAAACGGTAAGGTATCCTCAAATCCAAGCTTCAGCAGAGCCTTGCGTGCTTTTGTATTCCAAAGACCGCAATCTTGGGGATGGGTGAAGGACAATAGTTCTGTTATGCTTGCGGGTCCAAAGCCGTTGGTGTTTTCTTTAAAAGTATCATAACGAACAGCCAAATCTTCATTTCCCCAGAGCAGATGATGCAAAATTTTTTTCATTTCATCAATCGGATTATCGCGCAATAATTTATCCACCAGATAACCTTTATTTCCCCACATGGCAAAAGACCACAATGAGGCGATCACCCTGCCAAAATCTAACTCGTTCATGGCCTCGATACCACTTGATGATAGCAGTTCCTCGTAAAGCTCAATTCGCTCTCTCCTGGCATTTAAATCATCAGCTTGCCTTTCAGCCGAAAGATAGTTATTGAATATTGGTATATACTGTGCAATCTTGCTTTTCTGAGTTTCAGTTAATGCCATTTTTGCCTCCCAATTATTTCTTCTGGTTTTCTACCGCACAATACCCCTATTCTCCCCTCACCAATTCCTCCGCGATCAATTCCGCCTGCTTCAGCACAGTTTCGGTCGCCAGCTTCTCCATATCCGGCGGATAACCATACTTGCGCAGGGTGCGCTTGATGAGTACGCGCAGCTTGGCGCGCGCGCCTTCGCGGATGGTCCAGTCGATGCTGGCATTCTTGCGCACCTTTTCATACAACACCACTGCCAGCTCGCGCAAAGTTTCCTTCTGCATCAGCTCGCGCGCGCTTTTGTTGTTCGCCACCGCGCTGTAGAAGGCGAATTCCTCAACTGTCAGACCCATTTCCGCGGGCTGTTTGTCCATTTCCTTGATCTCGCGGCTGAGCTTGATCAGTTCTTCGATCACCTCCGCCGCCGTGATGATCTTGTTGTGATAGCGCTGAATAGAGACCTCCAGCATCTCCATCAAGGTATGGCTCTGCACCAGGTTCTTCCTGGCGCGCGCTTTGATCTCATCGTTCAGCAGGCGCTTCAGCGTCTCCAGGGCGATGTTCTGATGCTGCATGCCTTTGATCTCCATTAAAAATTCTTCCGAAAGAATGGAAATGTCCGGCTTCTTGATCCCGGCCGCGTCAAAGATATCCACCACCTGTTCAGAAACCAGCGCCTGGTCGATCACCTGCCGCACGGCGGTCTCGATCTCTTCATCGCTGCGCCCGCTGAGCGGGCTGTCGAACTTCACCAGGCGCGCTTTGACCGCCTGGAAAAAAGCCACCCGCTCTTTGACTGCAAGCGCTTCTGCATGCGGAATGGCGATCGCGAACGCCCTGGCCAGAGCGGTCACCGCGTCCACGAAGCGTTTCTTCCCATCCTCCAGCCCCAGGATGAAATCTTCTGCTCTCAGGATATAGGTCAGCTTGGCGGATGTGCCAGCTGCGAAATACCCGCTGAAATCGAAGCCGTGCAAAATGCCCTGCACCACTTCCAGTTTTTCGCGCATCAGCTCCACCGCCTGCTCCTGCATCAAGGCCGGGTCGCCCTTGCCGCCGCCGTCCGAATAGAAAGCCAGCGCCTCCTTCAGGTCAGCGGCAATGCCCAGGTAGTCCACCACCAGCCCGCCCTCTTTTTCGGGGTAAACACGGTTCACGCGCGCGATGGCCTGCATCAGGGTGTGCCCTTTCATGGGCTTGTCCAGATACATCGTGTGCAGGCAGGGCACATCAAAGCCGGTCAGCCACATATCGCACACGATCACCAGCTTAAGCGGGTCATCCGGGTTTTTCATGCGCTCCGCCAGAGCCCTCCGCTGGGATTTGTTGGTGTGGTGGCGGGCCATCAGCGGTCCATCCGCTGAGGCGGCCGTCATTACCACCTTGATCGCGCCTTTGTCCAGATCGCGCTGGTGCCAACCTGGCCGCAGTTTGACAATCTGCTCATACATCTCTGAGGCAATGCGGCGTGACATGGTCACGATCATAGCCTTGCCGCGCAAAGCCTGTTCGCGCAGTTCGAAATGCGCAACGATATCCTGCGCAACGTTCTCCAGCCGCTGTGGGCTGCCCACCAGCGCTTCCAGCTGCGTCCATTTGACCTTGGCTTTCTGCGTATCAGATAGATCTTCATGCGCCAGCTCGGCGTCCAGTTCTTTTACCAGCCGCCGGCCTTCCTGGCTTAGTTTGATCTTCGCCAGGCGGCTTTCATAATAGATGCGCACCGTAGCGCCGTCATCCACCGCGCGCGCAATGTCGTAAATGTCAATATAATTGCCGAACACCGCCGGGGTGTTGATGTCCGTGCCTTCGATCGGCGTGCCGGTGAAGCCGATGAAGGTCGCGTTGGGCAGCGCATCGCGCATGTATTTCGCGAAGCCGTACACCACCTTCTTGCCGATCAGGTTGCCCTGCCCATCCAGTTCATCGATCACCCGCGCTTTGAAGCCGTACTGGGTGCGGTGCGCTTCATCGGCGATCACGATGATGTTCTTGCGGTCAGAAAGCAGCGGGTATTCGCTGCCGTTATCCGGCTGGAATTTCTGGATGGTGGAAAAAACCACCCCGCCTGCGGCTACCCGCAGCAGTTCTTTTAAATGTTCGCGATCCCGAGCCTGCACCGGAGTCTGGCGCAGCAGCTGCGTTGAAGCGGCAAAGGTATCGAACAGCTGGTCATCCAGGTCATTGCGGTCGGTGATCACCAGGATGGTGGGGTTATCCATCAGGCGCACGATCTTGCCGGCGTAAAAGACCATCGAAAGCGATTTGCCGCTGCCCTGCGTGTGCCACATCACTCCCGCCCGCCGGTCGCCGCTCTGCTGTTCGGCGGTGGAAGGCAGCCCATAGCTTTCCGGCCGCTCCCTGAACACAGGCGCATGCTCGCCAAAGCCCGCGGCGCGCAGGGTTGATTTGACCGCCCAGTTTACCGCGTAATACTGGTGGTATCCGGCGGTCTTTTTGACCTTTTCCACCGTCACCTGCCCGCTGCGCAGGTCTTCGCGCCGCGAACGCTCAAAGACGGTGAAATGGCGCATCAGGTCCAGCAGCGTTTCCGGCTTGAGCAGCCCCGCGATCAGCGTTTCCAGCTGGCCCACCAGCGGGTCGGCTTCGCTCAATCCGTCAGCCGTCTTCCAAGCCATGAAGCGCCCGAAGTCAGCCGAAAGCGCGCCCATGCGCGCTTCCAGCCCATCCGAAATGACCAGCAAACCGTTGTAAAAGAACAGACTTGGAATTTCCGCCTTGTAGGTTTGCAGCTGCTGGAAGGCCGTGCGCAGGCTGGCGCCCTCATCGGCCGGATTCTTGAGCTCTATCACCACCAGCGGCAGGCCGTTGACGAACACGATCACGTCCGGGCGCTTGCAGATGCCGTTCTCCACCACCGTGAACTGGTTGACAACCGTGAAATCGTTGTTAGCCGGGTGCTCGAAATCCAGCGCCCACGCCAACCCGCCGCGCGTGCCGCCGCCCTGCCGGTACTGCACGCGGATGCCCTCGGTCAGCAGGCGGTGGCAGATCTCGTTAGCGTCGATCAGCTGCGGGCTGTGCACGTTCCGCAGCTGCCTGAGCGCATCCGCGCGCGCCGCGCCGGGCATAGCCTGGTTAAGCCGCTCAAGGGCGGCTTTCAGCGGCTCCAGCAGCAGCACCTCCTCGTAGCTCGCACGCAGCGGCTGGCTTCCATCCGGGGCGATTTCCGGCCCGTACAGATAGCGGCAGCCCAGCGCCTCCAGGCGCTGGATGCACAATTCCTCGACCGTGCTTTCAGTGATGCGCTTCATAGCGCACGCGCACCTCCCCGCTCATCAGTTTTGGTAACAGTAAATCTCGAAAGTTTTCGAGTTTTCTAATCTGGTACACATTACTTCTTATTTTTTCAAATAGAATTGATACAAATGCATCAAATTTTTTTCTATTGCTCTTTGGAGGTATATTTACTTTTAATGTTTTAAAAGCAGACTTGCTGATTTCCATGAAAGTTGATCCATTTGCATAGCTTATTACATAATCCATATTTTCTTTCAACCACAGATAAATGAAATAATTTGAAAACCCCTTATCATCAATGATTGCAATAAAACCTTGATTAATCGCGAGAGGAATATCTGAAATGGCTAGATAACCTACTGGAGCGCGTGATGATAAAAGTAAAGTACCTTTTTGTAACAATCCAGAACTTATTTTTGCCAAGCCTGCTTCAGTAATTTTTCTTTCTGTATCCAATAAGAATAAACTTTCACTAATTGATAGATCTTTCGGGGTTGCCCAATTAATTGCACCATTCCAATAATCAGATATTTTTGTACTAGGTGTTGAACCTCCTTTTACTGTAAGAATTTCCGATAATGTACTAACCTTCCAATCATCTTCCGCTTCTTCAATGAACCACTGCCGGAAGATGGTCTGCGCCAATGCTTCTAACGTTTCGTTCTGGCGGCGCAGCAGGTCGATCTTGTCATCCAGAGACGAGAGCACCCCCGCGATCGCTTTTTGTTCGGGAAGAGGGGGTAATTCAAATTCAATGCTTGAAATTTCATTTACCTGAACACGTTGGCGTCCCGAACTTCCTGTCATAGAAGCAATAGCAGTCTCTCTAAATTCCGGTGATAAGGTTAAGTAATATAAGTATTCTGATAAACATATTTCTTCTTTTGGTCGGAATATTAAAAATTCGGTTGACCCAAAACCTATTTCTTTGGTATCAAGAAAATCTACGTAAGCAGTTTTACCATTTTCAAGACAAGGAGTAATACGGGCAAACAAAGTGTCACAATTTCGAAATTTTGCTCCACCTTTATACTCAGAAATTGACCAATTATAGATTTTTTTTGTAAAAGGTAGGATATTCTCCATTGCTACCTTTTTAGCAAGAGTCCCTT
>CAZDUN010000117.1:0-2819 GCA_964508615.1 uncultured Pelolinea sp.
ATCCCTTGAACGTAAATTCAAGGAAGTCGATCTGACAATCTCCAGGCTGGGCGCCGAATTGAAGGTCATTCGCGAAGCGGAAGAAAGCCTGGCAGGTTTCACATCCGGTTCAAAGGAATTCATCCAGGCTGCGCGCAGCAATCAGGTGCGCGGGCGTTTCGCACTGCTGCTGGATTACTTGAAAGTCCCGCAGGAATACGAACTGGCTTTCAGCGCCGCGTTGGGAGATATGCTGGAAGGCGTTATCCTGGAGGAAGGCACTTCAACCGGCGAAATCCTTGATTATCTTGAAAAAAGTAAAACCTCGCGCACGGTTTTGCTGCCACAATGGTGGCATGTTGAGACAACCGATAAGGGAATACCCGGAAATGGAGCCCTGCGCGCTGCTGACTTAATCGAGGAAGCGGGTGAACACGCGCGCCTGATCAAGGGCATCTTGTCCACCACCCTGATCATGGATAGTCCACAGGAAGCCGAAAAACTGGTGCAGAAACTGCCGCTGGGGATGAAAGTGGTCACCAAGCGGGGCGAGGTTTTTGACACGCGCGGGACCATCACCGCGGGTAGTGAATTCCGCGTAAAGAACTTGAGCCGCAAGCGTGAAAAAGAGGTTATCGAAACAGAACTAGCCTCTTTTAAAGAGGATGCGCAATCGCTGCAAAAAGACCTGGAAGATCAAAAAACCAGCCTGGAGCAGTTGAACGAAGAAATTAAGCAGTTGGCTGACCTGGAAGGACAGAATCAGAAAAAGTTGCAGCAGCTCGGCATCGATAAACACAAAGCCGAGATTGAGAAAAACCACAAAAAAGACCAGCTGGAGGAAATTCGCAAACGTCTGGAACAAATCAACTCAGGTTTTGAAAACCGTTCCAAAGAAAATGCGGCCTTGAAAAACAATCTCAAGGAGCTGAAAAATCAATTGGCAGAGAAGCAGAAATCATTGCAGGAACAGTATCAAGCGCTCAATACGCTGCCGATTGAAGAGATACGCTCGAATGTCATGGCGTTGACATCCGATAAAGCTGTGGTTGAGCAGCTGGCCAGCCAGCATGACAACCGCGTCAAGGAAAAAGAACGAATCCTGCGGGAAACCCAAAACAAGATCGATACCCAGCGCGGACGCTTGACCGAGTTGGCGCAAACGCTCCAAAAAATCCAGCAGGAGAAAGAACAATTGGGTCAGATAGATGGCAGCGTATCTGACGAGATTGCCACTTTATCTGAGAAGATCAAACCTCTGGAAGAAGAGGTTGAATCCGGGATTAAATATCAAGGCAGCCTGCTTGAAGAGGTGGATGCCTGCCGCAACCAGTATTCGATTGCTGAACGCCACGCATTGCAGTCGCAGATGAAGGTGGATAAACTACGCGACAGGCTGGAGGATCTCCGCAAGAGAATACAGGAAGATTTCGGCCTGCTGCCTGAAGAAACCGAAGAGGGCTTAATCGGCCCGAAGCCGCTGCCGATCGATGGGATGATTGCCATGCTGCCCGAGATCGAGATCCTGCCGGAAAACCTGGACGAGCAGATCAAGCAGCAAAAATCTCACCTGCGGCGCTTGGGTCCGGTCAATCCGGACGCAGAGATGGAATATGATGAAGTATTCAACCGGGTCGTTTTCCTGACCGAGCAGCTGCAAGACCTGGACAAAGCTGAGAAAGACCTGCGGCAGGTTGTGGGCGAGCTGGATGAATTAATGAAAAAGGAATTCTTGAAGACTTTCCGGAAAGTGGAGGAGGAATTCAGGAATATCTTCGGACAATTGTTCAGCGGCGGTTCAGCGCGCATCATCATCGAAGATGAAGAGAATATCATGGAGTCCGGTATCGAAATCGAAGCCACGCTGCCCGGCAAGCGCAAACAGGAATTGGCGCTGCTTTCCGGCGGCGAACGCAGCCTGACAGCGGTGGCTTTGATTTTCGCGCTGCTGAAGATCTCGCCGACGCCTTTCTGCGTCATGGATGAGGTGGATGCCATGCTGGATGAATCCAACGTGGTGCGTTTTGGAGAATTGCTGCGCGAATTGAGCGAAACGACCCAATTCATTGTCATCACCCACAACCGCAATACCGTGCAGCTGGCGGATGTGCTGTACGGCGTGACCATGGGCAAGGACACGGTCAGCCAGGTCATCAGCCTGCGCATGGACGAACTGACCGATGAGATGGTTCAATAAATGAATTTTGACTTACTAAACAAGCAAAAACGCTCCCTGAATCTCAGGGAGCGTTTTGGTTGCTAGTTGACCAGCATTTCAGCTGAAATACTGGGTTCCTTGGGTACGAGGTCTTTCCAGACGTCGTTTTTCTTGATATTTCTCACTTCTTTGGCCGAGGTCAACCATTCTTCATAAGCGGTCTGCTGGGCATAGGCGTAATCGGTCGCGGACAGCGGGCGGACTTCATGCCCGACGACCTGGATGATATGCCAGCCAAAATCGGTTTGCACGGGCTGGCTGATCTCGCCGGCCTGCAGGGCAAAAGCAGCTTCCTCAAAGGGAGCGACCATCGCGCCGCGCGTGAACCAACCCAGATCTCCGCCGTTGGCGCTGTTGCTGGTATCCAGCGAGACTTCAGCGGCGATGGCGTTCCAGTCTTCACCGGCATCCAAACGCGCCAGCGCCTGTTTGGCTTCATCCTCGGTTTCCACCAAAATGTGGCGCGCCCAAACCTGTTCCTGTTCAACCGGAGTATCCGCCAGGACTTTTTCCTGGACTTTCTGATTCAACAGGTAATGGTAGATATATTCGCGCAGGTATTCTTCAGCCACGTTGATTTCTTTCAGGCTGTCGATATATTCCTGATAATCCAACAGGTAGT
>CAZDUN010000117.1:2829-6374 GCA_964508615.1 uncultured Pelolinea sp.
GTGAAGGGTGTGGCAGTCAGCGCAGGTGTGCTGGTGGCCGGCAGTTCGGTGGCGGTCGGTTCCGGCGTTTCCGCTGCTTGATCGTCTTCCGCTTCGGCAGCAGCCTCACCGGCCTCAGTGGGGATTGCGTCATCGGCCGCCGATTCCTCGACTGCAGTTACATCCGGGGTGGATGTGCTTCCCAACATGGCAATCTGCTCATCCGACGCTGTGGGTGTGGCGTAAGGCGTGGTGGTAGGCTTGGGGGTGGGAGTGCCGTTGGGGAAATAGTTGAACAGGCCCTGAATGAACTCGTCCACCTCGGCGTCGCTTACCTCGATACCCATTTCCTTGGCTTCGAGGGCGAGCACCTGATCATCGATCATATTATCCAAAACGGTCTCACCGAATGATTCGTATTCATCCAGCACGCTTTGAATCTGACCCAATTGGCTGAGGAAATATTCCTGATAAGATTGCTCCTCGGCGAACATCTGGTATTGGGCGTAAACGATGCTGTATTGCTGGATGTAGGCGTTCCGTTCCAGGCGCACGCGGTTGACGAAATAATCATTGTCGATTTTCTGGTTGTCAACCTTGGCGACCGGAATGTAGTTCTTGAAGACGGTGTCATAAAGCAGCGCGTAGCCCACCATTCCGACGATCAGGGCAGCCGTGATGATGAAACCGATGATGATCATGCGGTTCTGCTTCTGTTCACGGGCGGAATGGATAGTCGGCCTTTTCACGACCTCTTCTTCTTTTTTTGTGGAAGACATGATGTTTTCTCCGGATTATATTATCGGGTTCTTTCTTCCCAGGTTCCACCGGCGAATGGCAGCAAAGCGATATGCCGTGCGCGCTTGATCTCGCGCGCGACAGCGCGCTGGTGCTTGGCGCAGGTACCGGTTTGCCGGCGCGGGCGGATCTTGCCTTCTTCGGTGGTGAATTTTCGCAGCAGAGCGTGGTTCTTGTAATCGATCTCAAGAGTTGCGTCTGAGCAGAACTGGCAAAAACGGGGTTTGGGTGTGTATCTGCGATTACCCGCGCCGCGTGGGCCTTGTTCCGGTGAGGCTTGATAATTATCTTCAGCCATTTTTTACTCCTTCTACTGCCCCAAGGCTTCTCTAGCCTTGGCGCAATGATTTTTCAACTGATTATTTAACAACGATCATGAATCGCATGACGGGTTCCAGAATGCGGAGATTCTTTTCCATTTCTGCAACTGCCGATGCGGGCATGCTGACGTAATGCAGGAAATAAACGCCTTCATTCTGCTTCTGGATTTCATAAGCCAGACGACGTTTACCCCAGTTGTCAATTTTTTCGATCTTTCCGCCAGCTTTGGCGATCCAGTCCTTGATCTTGTCCAGAGCCTGGTTGGTAGCCTCTTCGTCCAAATCGGGATGGATAATGACCATCAATTCATAGTTGTTCATAAAGGATTCCTCCTTTCCACGGGTATGCCCTCGATGCCGGCCGTTGACTGGCTCGAGAGCGGAAAGGTAACCGTTACTAGAAGCGGTTAACTTGCCGGCGATTAGTTTAACACAAAGCGGTCAAATTGAGTAGGAGCTATTTTCATTTGTTAGCGCAAAGCTAAAAATGACCCCTTTGCGCAAAGCTCCGGGAATCTTTTTCTCTTATAATTAGCTCATCTATCCATACTCAGCAGTCGAGGAGGAAAAATGAAAGTCGATATATTGTATAAACCTTCCTATTCCCTGGCAGATGTCAGCCTGGAGGGCGGCGAAAGCATCGTGGTCGAATCCGGTGCGATGGTGGGTATGTCCACCGATCTGCAGGTCGAAACCAGGATGAAAGGCGGGTTGATCCAGTCATTGGCGCGTTCGATGTTGGGCGGTGAGTCTTTCTTTATGAACACTTACAAAGCCGCGAGCGCAGGCGGGCGCATCCAATTGGCCCCCACCATGCCCGGCGATGTGTTCACCCTGCAATTGGCAGGCGATTCTTATCTGGTGCAATCCGGTTCCTTCCTGGCCTCCAGCGAGGGAGTTGTGACGGACACCAAATGGAGCGGCGCGCGCACATTCTTTGGTGGAGAGGGGCTGATCATGCTGCGCTGTTCAGGCAGCGGTACGCTGGTGCTTTCCAGTTACGGCGCGATTCATGAAATGGATCTCGCGGCAGGCGAGACCTTCACGGTCGATACCGGCCACCTGGTGGCTTTCACGGAAAAGATCGGTTTCCGCGTGCGCACCATCGGCGGTTTGAAAGCGACTGTTTTCGGCGGCGAGGGTCTGGTGGTCGATCTCAGCGGGCCGGGCAAGATCCTGCTGCAAACCCGCAGCATGGGCGCCTTCCTGGATTGGCTGCTGCCGCGCCTGCCCAAACCGTCCAGCGGAAATTAATCTCCTGATTGAAAAGGTAAAAATCTATGTCCTCTGTTAAACCCTTCTTTGAAGCACGCGGCGTGGCCATTATCGGCGCGTCTGACAAGCCGGATAAACTGAGCCACGGCATTCTGAAAAATATGCTGCAATACGGCTATAGTGGCGGCATTTACCCGGTCAATCCCAAGTGCAATGAAATCCTGGGATTGACCTGCTATCCCGATATCAGCGCGGTGCCTGATCCGCTGGAACTGGCGGTGGTGATCCTGCCCGCGCCGGCTATCCCGGCTGTGCTGGAAGACTGCGGCAAACGGGGTGTAAAAGCCGTAACGGTTATTTCCGGCGGATTCAAGGAAGTGGGTGAGCAGGGCAAAGAACTGGAAAAACAAATTCTCGAAATCATCAAGAAATTCGGCATGCGCATGATCGGGCCGAACTGCGTGGGCACTTTCAACCTGGTCACAGGTATGAATACAACATTTATCAAGGGACTGCCGGCGCGCGGCGGGATTGGATTCGTTTCGCAATCCGGGGCGGTGTGCGGCGGTATCGTGGATCACGTGCTGGGCAAGGGTGTGGGTTTTTCGCACTTCCTCAGCCTAGGCAACGAAGCGGATGTAACCGAAACGGATATAATGGAATACCTGGCGGATGATCCGCACACCTCCGTGATCGCTGTGTATGCCGAAGGCATCCGCGATGGGCGGCGATTCATTGAGGTTGCCAAACAGGTGACGCGCAAGAAACCGGTGCTGATACTGAAAGCCGGGCGCAGCGAAGAAGGCGCGCGCGCGGTTTCCTCGCACACCGGCTCGCTGGCCGGCTCGCACGCCGCCTACCAGGCAGCTTTCCGGCAAGGCGGCGTGATTGAAGTCGTGAATGCCGCCGATCTGTTGAATGCCGCCATGGCGCTGGATTGGTTGAAGCCTCCAAAGGGCAAGCGCGCGGCGATCATCACAAACGCTGGCGGTCCGGCCGCGCTGGCATCCGACAGCCTGTCGGAGAACGGTATTAAACTGGCGCAGATCAATCCCGCAACGCAAGCCAAGTTGCGCGAGAAACTCAACCCGGCCGCGCAAGTCTCTAACCCGGTGGACATGCTGGGGGGAGCGACGGAAAGCGAGTACGGGTACGCGCTGGATTGCGTGCTGGCGGATGAGGGCGTGGATATGGTGCTGGCGGTGCTGGTACCGCAGTCGCTGGTCGATCCGG
>CAZDUN010000117.1:6384-7253 GCA_964508615.1 uncultured Pelolinea sp.
AAGTGGCGCAGTCTTTTGTGGATTCAGCCCGGAAAAGCGAAAAACCTGTGCTGGCTTGTTTGATGGGTTCATTCAGCGTGCAGGAGGCGCGCGCGCTGCTGCACGCCAACCGCCTGCCGATGACCGATTACCCCGAACAAACCGGCGTGGTATTCGGCGCGCTGCGCCAGTACGCGGAAAATCAGGCGGCAAAGGAATCGGATGTTCGCTTTGAAGTGAACAAAGATTTTGACATAGCGCAGAGAATCATGCGCTCTGCCGCTTCCAAAGTGTGGGGAGAACACGCCACGCGCCCGCTGCTGCAAACCTATGGCATTTCATTGGTGGCCGGCGAACTGGCCGCAGACATTCAAGCAGCCCTGCAAGCAGCAGATCGGCTGGGCTATCCGGTGGTGATGAAAGTGGCCTCGCAGGACGTGTTGCATAAATCCGAATTCGGCGCCATCGCGGTGGACATCCGCGACGAGCAGGAAATGAGGAACGCCTACGAGCGTATCACTCGCAACGTATTAAGCCATGCTGCCGGCGCGCGCATCGAGGGCGTGCTGGTGGAGAAAATGGCGCCCAAAGGCCAGGAGGTCATCATCGGCATGAAGCGCGACCCGGGTTTCGGGCCTTTGATGATGTTCGGTATGGGCGGCGTGTTCGTGGAGCTGTTCAAGGACGTGGCTTTCAGGGTCGCGCCATTGACCGTAGCTGATGCGCAGGCCATGATCGCCGGCACCAAGGCTTATCAACTGCTGTCCGGTTGGCGCGGCGGCGAGAAATATGACCTGCGCGCCATCACAGAAAACATCCTGCGCCTGGGTCAGCTGGCGTTTGATTTCCCGCAAATCCAGGAAATCGAGGTAAATCCGCTGCTGGTGCTG
>CAZDUN010000117.1:7263-7651 GCA_964508615.1 uncultured Pelolinea sp.
GAACGTCGGGCAGTTTGATATAGGGCGTCAGCCGCTGCTGGTGCTGCCGGAGGGGCAGGGCGCGCTGGCGCTGGATTGCCGCATGCTTTTGGAGTAAAGACAAACTTAGTTGAAATCAATTCAGCCCGGGTGATCATGCCCGGGCTGCTGTTTGGTAAGCCTGCAGCGCGCGTTCGCGCGCAAATGAATGATCGACGATTGGTTTTGGATATTGCCTGCCGATGCGAACACCGCATTCTGCCTGAATATCCGGCGGCATGCGCCAGGGTGCATGAATGTAAGCATCTGGTACATTGGCCAGTTCCGGCAGCCAGGCGCGGATGTAAGCACCGTTCGGATCGAACTTGCGGCCTTGCAGCACGGGATTGAAAACGCGAAAATACGGGGC
>CAZDUN010000118.1:0-5815 GCA_964508615.1 uncultured Pelolinea sp.
GTCTGGAAAATGACCTTATCCTGGTCGGTTGGCTGCGCCAGGGTGATCTGGCGCGTGATGGTTTCGAAACTCGGCCAGCGGATCTTAACCCTCACGGTCTTGCCTGAAAGCCCCTTGCGCCGCAAGCGTTCACCGACTTTTTCGGAAATACCGCGCATGGTGCGCAGCAATAATTGCCGGTCGCCCAGGTCTTCGAAAAAGGTCACTTCATTGCTGACGGACTTTACCCCTTCATAATCCGCCACCGGGCGGTCGTCGATCCCTTGCGCGCGCTCCAGAAGGTCAGCTGCGAGCTTGCCGAAATGCTGCTGCAGCCATGGCAGCGGATATTTCAGGATATCCCCAATTTTTGAAATTCCCAACGATTTAAAGCGCTCAGCGGATTTTGGGCCGATACCCCACATTTCCTCAATCGGCAGCTCAGCCAAAAAGTCCCTTTCCGTCCCGGGCGGGATGCACAGGATCGCCATGGGAGAGGTTGGTTCTTTATGACGCGATTTACCGATATTGGTGGCAATTTTGGCCATCAGTTTGTTCGAAGCAACGCCAATTGAACAGGGCAGCCCCAGTGTATCGTAGATCTTCTTCTGTAAACCGCGGGCAATGTCCTCAGCATCCTGCGGCAGGTCGCTTACGTCCAGGAAGGCTTCGTCGATGGAGATTTGTTCGACCAGCGGCGTAAGCTGCCTGATAATATCCATGACCTGGCGCGACAGATCCACGTAATCTTTATAATGGCTGCGTACCGTGATCAAGCCGGGGAATTTGCGCAGCGCCTGGATCATCGGCATGGCGGAATGGATGCCGTACTTCCGCGCCGCGTAGGAGCAGGAGGTCACCACCCCACGCCCCTCCGGCGAGCCGCCGGTGGCGAAAGGCTTGCCTTTCAATGAAGGATCGAACTTCTCCTCCACCGCGCAGAAAAAAGCGTCCAGATCCAAGTGCAAAATCTTGCGGTTCATTTTCTATATTATAGGGTTTTTTTACTCGTTTAGCAATTATGTTCTATATTATTAACCCGTAATTTATAAAGCAAAAAAGCAGTGTCGCCACTGCTTTACTTCGTCATTCACGTGAGGTTCATCGTCGCATGGCGCGCTTGAAATCTTCCAGCACCTCCACCGGGGTTGGATCGACCTCATACAGCATGGCTGCATAAAACGAGATCATGTCGCCCAGCAGGATGGCGTTCCAGATTTCTGCCAATTTTGTGACGCCTTTGCAGGCAATCTTGTCGATGCAGGTGCCCGCCACCATGAACTGTTCGGCGGTCAGGTCGAAGCGCTTTCGGTTGCGTTCGTGATATCGGTCAGAGGTCAGAAAAAGCGCGTAAGTTTTGTATAACAAGTCTTCGGGGCAAACCAACCCCGCCAGGGTGTTATGATCCGCCTCGGGAATGAATTCGAACTGCGCCGGGCATTTCCCGATTTCATTCAACTGGGTCTTCCAACGGCGCGCCACCGGTTCCAGATGTTCAGCGCTAAACACCACCGGCATGCGGCCGATCGTCTGACCGGCGATGCGTTTGGCGAAATTGCTCACGGTTGGTACTTCAGCGTCAATTTCGGGCAGCAGCTTGCGCATACCGGCAACTGCCTGCGCGATTTCGCCGGATTGTTACGGCATAAAGCCCAGGCGCGAGAACAGGTTGAGCAGCAGCCCAAACGAGAAACCCACCGCAGCGCGCGGCTGGCCGTGGTGCTGGAAACTCCAGGCAATTTTTCCTTGCTCCTGGGCCAATTGGCTCAGCTTCCCGCCAGTGGAAACGGTCATCACCGTACAATTTTTTTCCTGCGCTTCCTGGAAAACTGCCAATGTCTCTTCCGTGTTGCCGGAATGCGATGAACAGATCACCAGATCTTGCGCTCCGCCAGCCCAATCCGGCAGCTGGTAGCCTCGCAGTACAGTTAGCGGGATTTTACATTCATTAAATATATAAGCAGCCAAAATATCCGCACCGATGGCCGAACCGCCCATGCCGGCTATGATGACCCGCGAAATTTCTTTTTGATCCGGCAGCGGTTGTTGCTGCGCAGTCTCCCAGGCTTGTTGTAATTGATCGGGTAAACTCTGGATAGCCCCCAGCATGTTGCTGAGGTCGAGTTCCTTGAATTGTGCTGCATGATCCAAATTCATGATTTTTTCGATCCCGTGGGTTATTTCATTTTCTTGGAAGCCTGCACAACTTTTTCAAGGAAATCCAGCGCAATTTGCCATTCTTCCGTGAAAAAGTGCATGGTGACATTATTAAACTGCAGGTGATAGGTGATCTCGCCATCCGGTTCGTGCGCCGTGTAGAAAAAATTATCCTCAGTCTCGACAATGCTTTCAATATTGGTTTCGGGCTGCTCGCTCATTTTCTTCTCCTTATGATTTTATTGGCTATGGTTTACTTTTTTGTTATTTTTTTATAGCTGGTTTTAACCCAGCTTGTAATGGATTTCAAGGGTTTTCCCAAGGGGGTATAGATTTTCTCTCCTTTTACTACTCCGGTTGCTTCCTCCCAGGGATCCTGATCGGTCAGCTTTTTACCAACGTATGCCAAAACCAGTTTTAACGTAGCAATGATCGGCGCGGCCAACACCATACCCCAGAAACCGAATAAATTCAACCCAACGAATACCCCCACCAGAATCGCCGCCGGGTGGACATCCAGGGCATTGGCTAAAAAGCGCGGGCTGAAAAACGTATCGTAGATATTATCAGTGATCCAGCCGGTGCCCATCACGATCAGGGCATAAGGCAATGCATTCAGCCCAAAGGCGGTGCTGCCCTGCAGCAGGGAGACCAGGAAAATCGTAATCCACGAGATGGCCACGCCGATATAGGGGATAAAGTTGCCGATGGTGGCGATCAGCGCCATGCCGACCACGAAACGCACGCGGAAGACGCTCAGGATGATCAGGTAAATGATGAAGCGGATCAGGTAAACGATGGATTGGCCGCGCAGGAAAGTATTCCAGATGGTATTGATCTTTCCACCCAGGATGACAAAATCCTCCTGGTAAGCTGGCAACTCAATGGAGAATATCTTTCTGCGCGTCCCTCCGCTTTCATTCAATAAAAGGAAAGAAACCACCAACGCCAGGAACAGCGAACCGATAAACCCGGCTGTGCCTGAAGCGATCCCACCGATAAAGTTACCCAGGTTGGAAAGCATGGGCTCCAGGGTGGAAAGCAGCTGGTTGCCGATGTCGGTCCAGTTGATATACGTGAAGTCGAGCTCGAACGGGCCAATAGTGATCACGGTAGCTGTCAGCCGTTCAAAAAACGCAGGAATTTCATCCAGGCTGGCCTGCAGAAACGCGATCAGGCTTTGGATCTGGTCGATAACCGCAATCCCGCCCAGAGTCAGCAACCCGAAAACAAGGATGAGGGTCAGCAGATAGACGATCGTGACCGACCAACCCCAGGAGATCTTCAATTTCTTGTGGATCCCCTCCGCCAATGGATGGAACAGGATAGCGAGGATCACCGCCGTGATCAGGGTGGATAGCAGACTCGAAAAACGAATCATCAGCGCCACCACCGCGGTGACGATCAACAGCGATACGATGGCTTTGGTGGCCGTGCTCCATTTTGGAGAAATCGTTTTTTCTTCGGGTTGTCTCATCTTTTCTAAAAATTGAATCAGGGTAATTATAACGCCCGTGGGAAAATACAGGCTTTGGCATTGTTTCTATTAAGAAATACGGATTCTCGAGGCTGGCGGTTGCATCTCCTGCGAATCTATTTTTCATCCTTGACTGGGCAAGAAAATTACTCTATATAATTGTCTTAACAAAAAAGAAGGTTTGCCATGTGCGGACGATTCACAATCATATCCGATCCGGTTGCATACCAAATGGAATTCGACATTCAAATGGACGATTCCATGAAGAGCGCCTGGAAGCCGCGTTACAACGTAGCTCCCTCGCAGCCCATACCGGTCGTCACAACCGAAGCTGATCGCGCGGTCAGTTTGATGCAGTGGGGGCTGATCCCCACCTGGTCAGGCAGCCCTGCCAAATTCAACCTGATCAACGTGCGCGCCGAAACGATCAACGAAAAAGCCTATTTCAAACGCCTGGTGCAGCAAGGCAAACGCTGCCTGATCCTCTCCAGCGGTTTTTATGAATGGCAGAAATCCACCCAAAAAAGCGTTCCCAAAACGCCTTATTATTTCAGCCTGCGGGAGAACAAGCCTTTCGCCTTCGCCGGTGTGTGGGAATCCGTCCGCGGCGCGGATGAACAACCCGCCGCCACCTGCGCCATCATCACCTGCATGCCCAACGAACTAGTGCGCCCCGTGCACGAACGCATGCCGGTCATGCTGGATGGCGAAAGCGGCCGGGCCTGGCTGGGAGAGCATCCTCTCGACCAGCTGCTATCCCTGCTGGCGCCCTTCCCCGCTGAACGCATGACTGCCCACCCGGTGGGGCTGACCGTCAACAGCCCCCAGGCGGATGGAGCGCAGTGCATCCAGCCCGCCGGGCAGTAAGCGCATTCCTCATCCCCTCAAACTACTCCCGCGCCAGCCGATTGCTGCGTCGTTGCAATTATAGAACTTTTGTTCTATAATTGGGGTATGAACACTTTTTTACCGGCAATTTCTCGCAACCAATTGGTGGTATTGGCGCTGCCGCGCCGCGCGATGCGGGACCTGTTTTCGCTGGCCGCCGATACGGCCGTACGGGGCCCGCTGCGCGTGATCGACGGCGGCAATCTTTTCAACGTTTTAAGCCTCAACCGCATGATCCGCCGCCGCACCGCCGGCGTGGAAAAGGTACTGCGCCAGGTTCACATCTCGCGCGCCTTCACCTGCTTCCAGATGGAATCCATGCTGCACGACCTGCCCGCCCCGCTCAACCCCGTGCTGGTGATCGACCTGCTCAACACCTTCTACGATCAAAGCGTCAACGACGCAACCAGCCAGCGGCTGCTGGCCCACTGCATCGGGCACCTGAAGCGCTGCAGCGCCACGGCGCCGGTGCTGGTCAGCGTGTTCCCGCCGCCCAAGGCTGAAAACCGCCCCTTCCTGATCGACACCCTGCTGGAAGCAGCCGACCGCACCTGGCAGTGGCAGCCCGAGACGGCCAAGGCGCTGCAGCTAGCCCTGTGGGAGTGAAGCCATGGGACGCACTATTCCCTCCGCCAACCAATACCTGATCCAGGAACAGGAAGCCTTCAGCCAATTCCGCCGCGCGCTGCGCCGCAGCGACCAGCTCGTGCTGGACGACCTGTTCACCTCGGCCCGCAAACATTCGGCTGCCATCTCCTACGCCGCCCACGCGCTGCCGTTCGAAACCGCGCTGCTGGCCATGCTGCTGGAAGAACACAAACAGGTCGTGCGGCTGCGCCAGCTCGTGGAGGAACTGCTCGAACAGCAAAGCAATGTCTGAATTTTCCGGATGGCTGCTGGACTTGTTCGAAGACGCACATTCCGGCATCACCCTGTGGTTCATCGGCAGCGCCGGAGAGCGCTTCAGGCTGCATCAGAACTTCACAGTCGCGTTTTACGCTGCAGGCTCTCCCAGGGAGCTGGAAAACCTGAGCGTCTTTCTGCGCTCGCAGTCCGCCGCATTGAAAAGCGCATACACCCGGCGCCGCGACCTTTACCGGCGCGATCTGCTGCCGGTGCTGGCAGTGGAAACGCAGCCCGCCCGCCTGGGGGAGCTGGTCCGCCAGGTTTCCCGCCGCTTCCCCGACCTGGACCTCTATGACGCCGACATTCCCCTGTTCGTGCGCCACGCTACCTGTTACGGTACGTTCCCGCTGGCGCGCTGCCGCGTGACCCACGCGCAAGGCGCACTGCTGGCCATCACGGTGCTGGATT
>CAZDUN010000118.1:5825-7555 GCA_964508615.1 uncultured Pelolinea sp.
GGGTCCCCCCGGCAAGGGGCCATGGTGGCCAAAACGGGGGTGGTTTAACCCTGGGAAAACCACCCCCCCATCCGCCCCTGCGCGTCTTCATGATGGGATTGGATAGCGACCCGCGTTATGAAAAACCCGCGCTGCTGACCGTGCGCTTCGGGGAGGAGGAACACCGCCTGCCGCTGCGCCACGAGCGCTCCTCGCTCATCCGTTTGAACTCACTGCTGACCCGCTGCGACCCCGACCTGGTGCTGACCAACAGCGGCGATACCTGGCTGATCCCGCGCCTGCTGGAAATAGCTCGGCAGGCCAAAGCGCCCCTGAATTTCAACCGCGAAGAAGGCCGCGAAGTATTGATCAAAAAAGAGGGCTCTTATTTCTCCTACGGGCGCATCGTTTACCGCGGACAGCAGGCGCTTTTCTTCGGCCGCTGCCACATCGACAGCCAGAACGCCATGCTGTGGCAGGATTATGAACTGGAAAGCGCCCTGGAGATGGCGCGCGTCTCGCGCCTGCCCATCCAGACTGCCGCGCGCTGCTCCCCCGGCACAGGCATCAATATGATGGAAATCTATACCGCCCTGCGGCAGGAGGTGCTGGTGCCCTGGCAGAAAACCCACGGCGAAGAAGTGAAGACCGCCTACGAGATGCTGCACAGCGACCAGGGCGGCCTGGTCTATCAACCCACGGCCGGCGTATACGAAAACGTGGGCATGATCGATTTCATCTCGCTCTATCCCAGCATTATGACCCACTGCAACATCTCGCCGGAGCTGCCGGTTCCGCAGCGCCTGGGGAATTCCCCCTATCCGCCCGGCCTGATCCCGATCACGCTCAAACCGCTGCTGGAAAAAAGGGTCGCCCTGAAACAGCGCATGCTGGCCCTGCCGCCCGATGACCCTGCCCGGCAATTGAACAAAGCCAGGGCGTCCACCCTCAAGATGCTGCTGGTCTGCTGCTTCGGCTACATGGGTTACAAGGCGGCCAAATTCGGCCGCATCGAATCGCACGAGGCCATCTCCGCCCTGGGCCGCGAGGCATTGCTGCAAGCCAAGGAAGCGGCGGAAGACCTGGGCTTTACCGTGCTGCATCTGTACGTGGACGGCATCTGGGTCAAAAAAGAAGGCTGCGCCGAACCGGATGATTTCCTGCCCCTGCTGAACGAGATTGTCGACCGCACCGCACTGCCCATCGCGCTGGACTGTGTCTACCGCTGGGTAGCTTTTCTGCCCGCGCGCCACAACAGCGGCCTGAGCGTGCCCAACCGCTATTTCGGCGCCAAACAGGACGGCAGCACCACCGTGCGCGGCATTGAACTGCGCACGCATGACACCGCCCCCTATGTCGCCAGAATGCAGGAAAGCCTGCTGGAGCTGCTGAAAAGCGCCGGTAACCTGGAAGAACTGCACGCGCGCCTGCCGCAGGCACTGGAACTGGTGCTGCGCCGTTACAAGCGGCTGCGCCGGGGCGAGGTGGCCCCGCCCGACCTGGTGGTGCATAAACGCATGGGGCGCGAACTGGACGCCTACCGCGTGCCCTCGCCGGCCGCCATTGCCGCCCGCCAGCTGGAAGAGCTGGGCCGGCCAGCCCGCCTGGGCCAGCGCATGCCGCTGGTCTACACGCTTGGCAAGCCCGGCATCCAGGCCTGGCATTCCGGGATGCAAATCGACCCGCGCTCGGTGAATTACGTTTACTATAGCAGGCTGCTCATCCGGGCGGCGTTCCTCTCGGAAGCGGGC
>CAZDUN010000119.1:0-7519 GCA_964508615.1 uncultured Pelolinea sp.
GGTTGATATATTGATCCAACGCAAATCGCATTCCCAGCAGCAGGCCTTTTTCCAGAATCCCCGGCTTGACATCCGGGTGGCCGATGGCGCCCAGCAGAATGGCGTCATGCTTCTTCAGCTCATCAATGGCGCCGTTAGGCAGCACTTCGCCGGTACGTTTGTAGCGTTCGCCGCCGAAATCATAATCGCTCTTTTCAGTTTTAAAGCCGAACTTGGCCGCCGCAGCGTCCATGACCTTCACCGCCTCGACTGTCACTTCCGGCCCGGTGCCGTCGCCGCCGATGATTGCGATTTTATACGTCTTCATAAATTTCATATCCTTTCTTGATACGATCGGTTTATCGTTTAATTTATAAGGAAAAAGGTAAAGGGCAAAAGGTAAAAGTACAAGGCAAAAGGCAAATAAGTTTTTTTTCGTTCTCCTGCTGTTTTGCCTTTTTTCCTTTTACTTTTTCCCGGGGACCCGGTGTAAATTGTAAATTAAGGCTTGTGGTGGCCGTAATTTTGATCAAACCTTATAAACCAACCCCAACGGTTAACCCATTTGCTATGGAAACGCCGATGCCAGTGATGGATGCAGGTGGAGGAAACTAATCATGGCTGGATGGAACGCTGAAAACAACGAAGCAATAAACAGCGACGAAGCAGTCGTTATGCTGCTGGCGGGTCCGCCTTCACGCGTGAACGCCTGGTTCACCTCGCTGCAGATGGATTCGCGCTTCCGCGTGAATACATTCTCCACCGATCCGCAGGATCTGGAAAACAAGATCGGCTACAACCCGGAAGCCATCCTGCTGGACGCTACCATTTTCAGCGGCCCTGAAAACCTGATCCGTTTCTTGACCAAAACCAGCAGCGCGGTTTATGTCATCCTGCCGCGCGAGGCAGGCGACGATATTCGCAAATCATTGAACGAACTTCCTGCGGTACGTGGTCTGTTTGTCAATGATATCAACCTGGCGCAAATGGCCGGCCGCATCTACGCGGAAGTGGTGGCGCTGCGCAACCAGGCTCCCACGCTGGCGCAAGTCGGGAAAGGCTACCGCACCGAGCGCATCGCCGGAGGCTTGCGCGTAATCACGGTCTGGAGCCGCACCGGCGGCTGCGGGAAATCCACAATAGCTGCCGCCCTGGCGCTCGAAGCAGCCCAACGCGGCATCAAGACCCTGTTGGTTGGGTTGAGCGTTCCCGATATCTCGCTGCCCACTTTTCTGAACTTAAAAACAACGCCCAACCTGTTCGGTTGGATGGCCAGCCCTTCATTTGAAGGCGGCATCCACCCGAACGTGCAATCCAAGGGATTGCTGGATGTGCTGGTGGGATTGCAGGACGGCATCAAGGAAAAAGAATTGGTCAAGCCGCCTGAAGATCCAGCTTCCATTAATCAACTGGTGATCAACGCCACCTTCGGCGGTTACAGCATCGTCATCCTCGATACGCCTGTCTCAGGCGCGTATTTCAATGCCATCTCGGCCAGCAACACCATGGTGATGGTGAGCACGCCCATGCTGGATCAGGCGGTGGTTTCGGCGGAAGCCTACCGCATGGCTTTCAAGCGCATGCGCGACCAGCATCGCATCGGCGTAGGCAACGTCTTTGTGGTGCTGAACCGTTACCGCTCAGGGTTGTTGAGCTCGAATGAATGGCATGAAGCCGCTGACGCCTATGCCCAGACCATGGGCATCGGCCACTTCCCGCCCGTGGCGGAAGTGATCCCGGAGGTGCCGGAAGTGGCGCTGGCGGCCAATGCCGGCCGTTCGGTGCTGACATCCGGGGATGATTTCGCCGCCCCGATCCATCGCCTGGGCGATGTCCTGTATGGCGGGGGCGGAGATGGCGCTTCGCGCGAAGACCATAAAGTGATGCGCTTCGGCCCAATCCGCATTCGCAAAGGCGCCATAGGAGCGTAAGCCATGCTAGATACTTTCTATCGCACCATAACGGATGAGGAAACGCTGAAGGTCCTCGAAGAGGGCGCCGCCCGCATGTCGGACGGATTGACCTTCCGCGATCTGGTCGACCTCGACCGTTTGCATCTGACCGCGCGCGGAATCATCCAAAAAGTTCTCAACGAAAATCGCATCGACGCCGACGTGGATACCATTGCCAGTATCGCGCAGAAACTGGTCGCGCGCGTTTCCGGCCTTGAATTCCTCATGCCGCTGTTCAAGCGAGATGATATTTCCAATATTTTCATCAATCCGGATGGCACCCTGCGCATTCAAAAGAAAGGCATGAAGACTTTCGAGATCGTGCGCAAGAACATCGCTGCCCAGGAAGTCGACCGCGTGGTGGAAGCGCTGCTGCGCACCTCCGGGCGCGCACTCTCGGAAGCCACTCCGACGGTGGACGCCAAGCTGCCGCGCATCGAAGCCCTGCCCGGATTAATGGGCGGCGCGCGCGTCAAGCTGATCCATCCCATCATCGCCACCGGCAAGGCTGAATTGCCCTCCATCAGTATCCGCCTATACCAAACCGCCCCTGTCCGCCCGGAGGATATCATCCGCTGGCAGGTAGCCCCTGAAATCGTCATCAAGAAGCTCATGGAAATCATCGGCAAGAAAGCCCGCATGCTGGTGGTGGGCGGCACCGGCACCGGCAAGACCACCCTGCTTTCTGCTTTATGCAACGGCGGCATCTACCAGGGCGCCCGCATTGTCAAGATCGAAGATCCTGAAGAGATCTGGCTGGAGCATGACCATGTGGTCACCCTGGAAGCCCGCCCGGCGCCCCCCGGATCATCCGTTCCCCCCTACACCATCAAGGATGGCGTGGATGACGCCATGCGTATGTCGCCCGATTGGCTGATCGTGGGCGAGGTGCGCACCGGTGACGCAGCCCTGACGCTTTTCCGCGCCCAAATGAGCGACCATCCCGGCCTTTCCACTTTCCACGCGGAAAGCCCGGATTACGCCATCTACCGCGTCGGCAACCTGCTGATTTCCGATACGCAGGAAACCGATATGCGCAATGCCAAGAGCACCTTCGCCATGGCAGTGGATATCATCGTGCAGGTGGGCTGGTCAGGCAAGGACCGCCGCATCCTGGGTGTATGGGAAGTGGAAAAGATGCTGAAGGATTATGAAGTGGTTATCCATCCTCTCTATCGGTTGGGAGACG
Organism: uncultured Pelolinea sp.; assembly: GCA_964508615.1. Classification (GTDB taxonomy): domain Bacteria; phylum Chloroflexota; class Anaerolineae; order Anaerolineales; family Anaerolineaceae; genus Pelolinea. The sequence continues at coordinate 3,121 of CAZDUN010000119.1, forward strand.
AAGACATGCAGCCGATGACGGTCAGGTGAGCGCTATGGAAAAAGTAAACGAGATTGCCCTAAAGATTATTCCTTTTATCGGCGCCGCGCTGGTCGCGTATGTGATCTACGTGATCGGGCAGCAGCTTTCGAAAAACGTCTTCAAGCAGAATACCTCCGCCCGCGTGAAGAAACTGGTTGGCGCCAAGGCTGAGGAAAAAAAGGTAAAGCCGTCCGATTTCGGCTCACCGGAATTCAAGATCCGCCTGGCATTCTCGAAATACAACATCGATGTTTTTCAGCGCGAGTCTCTGGCGTTGAATATGGCGCGTTTCATTATGGCGATGTTGATGATCGCCGCCATGCACTTCATTTTCAACCTGCCGTTGATCACCAGCATGGCCGGCGGGATCGGCGGCATCATGATCGTGAATTCCTTCGCAGCTGCCGCCTGGGTCAAGATGTGCAACGAGATCGATAAAGAGATCCCCATCTTTCTGTCTGGTTTTACCTCCACTATTCAGGTTAACCCCAACGTGCTGCAGGCTGTGGAAGAGGAGTCGGGCGTGCTGGCGGTCAATAGCCCGCTTAAAAAATGGCTGCAAGAGCGCTTTGTACGCCTGGGGCAGGAACGCGGCATCTCCGTTTTGGATGACCTGGTGGAAGAAGCTTTCCGCATCTCCAATTCATTGGGGATCATGATCTTCCTGATCGGCCGTCTGTGGCGCACAGGCGGCATGGAATGGAAGCGTTCGTTCGCCCTGGCTGCCTCCAACCTGGAAGGTGTGATGGAGGCGCGTTTGTTCGGTTTGGCTGCCGGCAACTCCGCCAAGGGCGCGGTCAAGCTGCTCATTGGCGTTACGCTGTTCATCATCCTGGTCATGGCGCGCAACCCGGTTTTCAGGACATCCATGGAATCACCGGTTGTGCAGGCGGTTTACGCCATGTCGATCTTGATGATGATCTTTGGCTATGGTTTCATGGGCAATATGGTAGATACGTTGATGTGAGGCTGCGATGGATATGGATTTGATCAGACAGGTTTTGTTATACGGTTCGGCCATAGCGATTGCCATGGTGGTGTACCTGCTTTCCAATCAGCTAAAGATCGAGAAATCCGCCGGCAAACGCGTGCGTGAAATGGTTGGTGACAGCGCGAATTCCATTTTCGATCGCAGCGGCGAGAAATTGGCGAAAAGGATGAGCGGCGGTTTCTTTACCTCATGGAAAACCTGCCTCTATTGGGCAAAAATCAGCGGTTCCTATGAAAACTGGTCAGTGGGCGGCATGCTGGCTCGCGGATTGGCAGCCGCCTTACTGGTCAGTCTTATCATCATCATTTTTGGGCTGCCGTTCTTCTCCTGGCTGCTGGTTCCATTTGGCGTATTCATGCCCTATATGTTGGTGAATGGTAAAGCCAATGAAACCAAGAAACTGGTCAAGCGTCTGCTGCCGGAGACGGCTACCGTGATCGCGGCCGAGATGGATGCCGGCAGCACGGCCGGCCAGGCAGTCAGCCGCGCGGGCGAGCTCCCCGGTCCATTGGGCGCCGTGATCAACGATGCCGTCTCGAAATCCAGGCAAAGTGAACGCGCCATGTTCAGCCGCGGCGCCAGCAAGGGCATCCTGATGGAAGAGCTGGGCCAGCACGGCCTGCCGGAGTTATCGCGCTTCGCCATGCAGCTGGATCGCGTGGCTGCCAAAGGCGTGGACGCGCCCAGGATCATGATCGAGATCGCGCGCGGCTTGGCGCGTGAATATAAATCGCAGATTCAACAAACGGCTTCCAATATGGAAAATGAATTGCTGATCCCAATGACGTTGTTCTTCTTTCTGCCGTTCATTGTTTCCATCCTGACGCCGGTGATGGTGTCGTTTACGAGCGCGTTGAATTAGATAAGGATTGATGATGCTGCTGGATTATTTCGGAATCGTGATCATGGCTTTGCTCGGCGGGGCGCGTTTAAACCAGGCATACCCCGGTAAATGTTGGCCCAAACCCCATTACCCCAAACCCAAGCCTTCGCCGGTGAATGGTGGGCGCTACCCCTGTTCGCGCATGCCAAGCACTCGGCTCTGCTGCTTGTGCTGCATCGTAAAACCGCCCGCCACGCGCCCTTGTTGCAGCGCCTGACGGCCTGGGTTTCAGCTTTGCTGCCTTTTGCCATCCAAATCAACCAACCTGTTCCGTTGATCCTGCGCGTTCTCTCCATGCTGGGCGTGGGTGTGGCGATCTGGACGATTGCCGCGCTGGGAAAATCATTCGATGTCTCACCGGCAGATCGTGGCTTGGTGAAACATGGCCCTTATCGCTGGCTGCGCCATCCCATGTATGCCAGCGAGTTGTTCTCCGTGATGGTCATTGTGGCGGCAGATCTTTCAGTCCGCAATCTCCTGGTGATTTTCGCGCTAATGGCAACCATGCTTTTACGCATCCGCTGGGAAGAAAAAATTATCCTGGGATACCAGGAGTATGGGCAGCAAGTGCGCAGCCGTTTCATTCCGGGGGTGTGGTGATGGATAAAAAGATGACCCGCCTGGTTTTACTCGCGCTTGCAGCTGTGATGCTGGTCTTCAGCCCGGCCTATACGCTTTTGAAACCTGCCGGAAAAGACCGCACGCCGCCGACCGTGATGCTGTCGCTTCCCGAGCCAACCGGCAATAACGGCTGGTACAACGCACCGGTATCCATTTATGTGTATGCCTGGGATGGCGGCAAAGGTGTTTCAAATGTGCAAATTTCACTGGGCGGGGGCACCTGGTACAAACGTTCATTGACCATCCGCAAAGACGGCACCTATAGAGTCATCGGAAAAGCATCCGATAAAGCCGGCAATATTGCCACCACCTGGCAGGTCATCAAGGTGGATATGACCGCTCCTGTCGTGGATTTCGTTGTACCGGAGGCCGGTGGTGAAAATGACTGGCACGTCCAGCCGGTGAAGCTGACCCTGAATGGCGAAGATGCCCTCTCCGGCGTTTACCGCACCAGCCTCGCGGCGCAGGGCAGCCTTGACCCGTTTCAGGCAGGTTGGCTGGATGCGCGCGAGATGATTGCGTCAACCAATGCGGCTCAGGATCTCATTCGCGGCGCTGCGCTGGATGAAGCCAATGCCGAACTTGAGATCAAGGAATCCGGGACATTCCAGGTCAGCGGTTACGTGGAAGACCTGGCTGGCAACCGTGCCTTGGTGGAAACTCTAATTACGATGGATATGACTGCGCCGCTGCTGCAGGTCGAATCTCCCGACCAATATTTCGGCGACATCGAATTGACTGGAATGATGCTGGATGAGGATTCCGGAATTGAACAAGTTTGGGTGGATGTTGGCAGTGGTTGGCGGAGGGCGGAACTTGAAACAGGGAACTGGTCATCCCTATGGCAGACCGATGGTTTGACGGATGGCGAATACATTGTTAAGGCAAAAGCGCTGGATCAGGCAGGCAATTTGGCCGAAACCAGCTATCCAATCACGGTTCTCAATCATACCTGGCCTATTTTCGCTCTTTGCGGCGTACTGCTCAGCCTGGGTTTGGCAGCCATGTACGACCCGCGCAGGAAAGCGCTGCGGGAATTGACCCTGTCGGTTGCGCGCTATTCTCATATGGAACGCAGCGCGCGTCAGTTGGAAAGGATGATGAATGATTGATTTTTTCGCAAGTCTGACAGTAGCACTGATTGTGGTGATGACGGTTGTGATTTTTATCTCCAACCAGCGCCAGGCCGGCATCATGAAACAGATGCGCCTTGTGCTTGAAGACTGGTATCAGGCGCAGATGCGCGACCGGCGCGAGTCGTACCGTAAAGAAATTCTCATGCCGGATGTGCTGCAGTGGATTGGCAGCCAGGTCAGCCTGACGGTGGTGGAAATAGGGCGCAGGCTGGAGAACCCGCAAGCATTGGAATTTCTGACCACCGAAGGCGTGCGCCTGATCGTCAGTCCGCTGCCCAAAACGAGGCTGCGCAGCGAAGTGCGCAAGATCGAGCGCAAGCGCGGCAAGGTGGCCAAGCTGGTGGAACCGCTGCTGGGTTCGCGCCCCGGCCGCATGCAGGTCGTGGAGCGCTCCAACCAGAGCGTGCACGAATGGTTCGAGGTCGAGATCGAAACGGCCGCGCAAAAGCTGGGCGTGAACTGGATCGGGATCAAGGCGCTGTATTTTTACATGATCCCTGTTCAGGTTGAAAGCCAGGCTGTCCCGCTGGTCAGTCTCGATCTGGAAAACCTGAAATCAAAGGTCAAATCATTTTTAAGCGGCGCTGTGGATTGGTTAAAACAGCGTTTGGCGAAAGCATCCGGATGAGGGATGCCAAAGTAAGGTCATCAAAATTGTATTGAGATGAACGGGAAGAAATGAAGAAAGGAGTAGAGATGAACACAATTTACAGAATGCTGAAAGATCGCAAAGGCGCGACCATGGCA
>CAZDUN010000120.1:0-1972 GCA_964508615.1 uncultured Pelolinea sp.
AGTTGGATGCCGCCGATGTTCAGCGCGGCGAACAGCAGCGCAACCGGCGCCCCCCACAGGATTTGGTAATTCACCAGCATGGCCACCAGCAGCCCCAGGAATCCGTAGCCTGAAGAAATGGACGGGATCAGGCGGTGGTAAACGGCCAGCACCTGCATGGCCCCCGCCAAGCCGGCGAAGGCACCGCACAGGATAAAAGCCAGCAGCATGTATTTGGATGGCGAAATGCCCATCTGGATGGCCGCCCTGGCGTTCTTGCCCACCGCTTTCAAGCGCAGCCCCACCACCATGAAGTTCAACAGGAAAAACACCACGATGATGGAAACGAAAGCCAGCAGCAGCGCCCATGGGCTCAGGCGGAATCCTTCAAGCGTCGGCAGCCAGATGGCCATGTCGAATGGCTGCGTGCCGCTCATCGAGGCCACCCCCGGCCGCTTCCAGGGTCCGAAGATCAACCACAGCGTCAGCGCCGTGGCGATGAAGTTCAAGCCCAACCCGGCGAAGATTTCGCTCACGCCGCCGTAGAATTTTAGCGCCCCCGCCAGCAGCGCCCACAGCACGCCCCCCGCGATCCCCGCCAGAAAACCCAGCAGGATGATCAGCGTTGCCGGCAGCGCGCTTTCCTGCAGCAGCCGCAGCGCCCATGTGGTCATGATGGCGCCCAGCGTGATCTGCCCCTCGATGCCGATGTTCCACAACCCGGCCGTGAAGGTGATCACCAGTCCGCAGGTGACCAGGATCAGCGGCACCCACGCCACGAAAGAATCGGCGATCTTGATTGGGGTCGAAACCGCGCCCTTGAATAAGTTAAGGAAAGCTTCCAGCGGATTAGCGTGCGCGATCAGCAGGATCAGGGTTGCGAACAGCAGCGCCGCCAGCACGCCGGATATGCGGAAAAGGAAATCGACCAGTCCACGTTTTTTGTTCATTTCGGCCAGCCCTTTCCGCCGATCATGCGGCCCAGTTTTTCTTCATTCAATCCCGCCGATGCCAGCGGTTCGGAGATGCGCCCGCTGAAGAACACCAGGATGCGGTCCGCGTAAAACGTCAGCTCGTCCAGGTCGGCCGAGGAGAAGATGATCGAGGTGGCTGCCTGGCAGCGTTCACGCAGGATCGACCATATCCAGTTAGCCGATTCGATGTCCAGCCCGCGCGTCGGGTTTTCCAGCAGCAGCAGGCTGGCCGGTTCTTTCAACAGCGAAAGCAGCAGCCGCTGCTGGTTGCCGCCCGAAAGCTCCTCTGAATAGGTGGCGCTTTTCCCCTTGATGTTGAAGCGCTCGATGCGTTTTTCCGTGATCGCGCGGCTGTCTTTGGAATTGATGAACATGCGCTTTTCGCAGTCTGAAAGGATGTAGTGCTCCTCCAGCGTCAAGCCCGGCACCAATCCTTCCTCCATGCGCGCCGAGGGAACGTAGAAAATTCCCCGTTTCTGGAATTCGAAGCAGTTCTTGCCGTTGATGTCCTCGCCGCCGAATTCAATCCGCCCGCTGGTCGATTGTTTCAGGCCGGCCAGCGTTTGCAGGAACTGGCGCTGTCCCGAGCCTTCCATGCCCGCCAGCCCGATCACCTCGCCCGCCAACAAGTCGAAATTGACCTGCTCGATGCGGATGCGGAAATCGTCGATTCCCAGATCGCGGATCGACATGCGGATATCTCCGCTTCCAGCCTGGCCGGTGCGTTTGCGCGTGATCTGGCGCCCGAACATCAGCTTGACCAGGTCGTTCTCGTCGAAGGGCGCCTGCCGTTCGCCGATCAGGCAGCCCTTGCGCAGCACCACCACCCGGCTGCACAGTTCCTTCACTTCTTCTAGTTTATGCGAGACGAAGATGATGGTTTTCCCCTGCCCCGCCAGTTTTTTGAGCGCCGCGAACAGCACTTCCTGCTGGGCGGCGCTGATGCCGGTGGTGGGTTCATCCAGGATCAGCACCTCCACCCCCAGCCACAGCAGCCGCGTCATTTCAAGCTGCTGGCG
>CAZDUN010000120.1:1982-4422 GCA_964508615.1 uncultured Pelolinea sp.
CACCTCCACCCCCAGCAACGGATCACGGTAAATTCAATGATGATGGCTTAGGCCCACGGACATTCCCCCCCCATGCCCGTTATGTAGTAAATGAATCCCAGGTCTTTTTGGATCTCACTTAATTTCTGCCAATCATTGGTGTTCTTCTCGGCGCCCGTGCGCTGGCTCCAGATCTGCAAGTCTTCCTTGATCGACATGGAGGGAAAGTCGTGCGGGTCTTGGTGCAGCATGCCGATGCCCAGGCGCAGCGCCTCGGAGGGGCTGTCGAGAGCCTGTTTTTGCTGATTAATCAAAATCTCTCCGCTGTCTTTGCAGATCAGGCCGGAGAGAATTTTCATCAACGTGCTTTTTCCCGCGCCGTTTTCCCCCAGCACGCCCAGGATCTGTCCCGCTGCGATGGTCAGCGTGATGCCGTTGTTGGCATGCACGCTTCCGAAATATTTATGAATTTCAATGAGTTCAATTTGCATAGATATAAATGAAGAGGGGAAGGACCCGCCAGGCGTCCTTCCCCCGCATTGGGTTAGGGTTTATTCAGCCGCTGAGCTTAATCCCAGCATGCCTTCCAATAGTTGCGGCAGATACCAGACCTGGTAATCGGTGGCTGCGACGCCATCCGCCAGGTATTCGGTTCCGTCCTGCAGGTTCAGCGGGCCAGTCCAAAGGTTCAGCCCTCCGGCCAGTTCGGCGATGAATTCATCCACCATGGCCCCGTTTTCCGCGCTGAGGGCATCACCCTTGATAAAGCCCACCGCTGAGGTGTCTTTATTGTTGATGTCCGTCCAGTCCGGTCCATTCCATGACCAGCCGTTGGTCCAGCTGCCGTCCATGGCTGCCGTGATGGCTGCTTTGTATGCCGGACCCCAGTTGAAGTAGGGCACGCCCAGGCAGACTTCGGGAGCCTGTTCACAGGCGCCTTCGTAGTCGTAGGGGATGGCAAACACGGCCTGTCCGCCGTCGGTGAATTTCTTGGCTTCCACCAGCGCTTCGGTGGTGTCGATGCCGGAGATGACCACGTCATAACCGCTGTTGAAGAAATCGTCGGTGACCTGTGAAGGATCCGAGGTTACGCCGGGGATATTGAACCAGAAGCCGATCCAGTTGACTTCGAAGGTCAGGTCGGCCGGGTCTTTTTCAGCGTACTTTTCCCAGCAGTACTTGGCGCCCAGGTAGGCCGCGGATGTCAGGCGGCGGGTTTCATCGTTGATCAATGGGCCGAGGTAACCGATTTTGCCGGTCTCGGATGTCAGGGCGGCTGCGCAGCCCGCGATCATCTTGCCGTATTCCATCTTGCCCATCGGGTTCTGCATGTTGGCGAATCCCTGATAGTTCGCGCCGTCCTGCCACTGCGTGTCGCCGGTGGAGAAGATGGTGAAGATTTCAGGATGCGCTGCCGCGAATTCAACCGCGCTGTCTTTCATGTCATCCGAATTGAAGATGATCAGTTTGGCTCCCTTGGAAACCAGTTCTTCCGCCAATTGGGCGGCTGTGGTGCCCGGGCGGTCGGCGACGTTGACTTTGTCGATGTAGATCATCTTCGTACCGGGCACTTGCTCTTCCACGTACAAGCCGGCGTCGTAATGCGCCTGATCCCAGCCCTTGTTGTTATACGCGCCCACCATCAGCATACCGAAGGTAAACTCTTCAGGCGCGGCAGCTTCCTCTGCCGGAGCTGCTTCTTCCGCTGCGGGTTCCTCAACCGCGGGTTCAGCCGCGGCGGGTTCCTCGGCCGCTGCTGCCGGCGCGCAAGCAGCCAGCAAAAGCGCAAAGGCCATCATGGGAAGCAAAATCTTGAAAAACTTTTTCATGCTCATTAACTCCTCCATTTTTTTATGTGACAGTCATAGAGCCGTTTTTCCTGGCGTTCGAAATAAAAACGCTCCACTTAATTGTAGAGCAATTGCTTGCTCTGTCAATTAGCGGAGCATTCTAACTTAAGTCACTTCTTTTATCAATTGTCTAGACATATTTTAAGCTTAATGTCCAACAATATTGAGATTGATTATCTAATCTTGCACGATCCAGGTCCCGGTTTCGACTTTCAGCGCGCGCCCGATGTTCTCCGGGTTGGTGATCAGCGCCTGTTTGCCGCCGGCCTCCAGGAACCAGATGATCGCCTGCATCTTGGGCGCCATCGAGCCTTTGGCGAAATGGGTGCCTTCCGCCAGGTAAGCCTTGGCTTCCGAGAGCGTCATGCGGTCGATCAACTTCTGGTCCGGCTTGCCGAAGTTCAGCGCCACCTTTTCCACCGCGGTGGAGATCAGGAACAGGTCGGCTTTGATCTCGCGCGCCAGCAGCGAGCTGGCGTAATCCTTATCGATCACGGCCGCCACGCCCTTCAATTCGCCGCCTTCCCGCACCACCGGGATGCCGCCGCCGCCCACCGTTACCACGATGTGCCCGGCTTTGATCAACTCCAGCACCGAAGGCAGTTCCACCA
>CAZDUN010000120.1:4432-7508 GCA_964508615.1 uncultured Pelolinea sp.
GGCATTTACAACTCTTCCTGCGGGATAGGCGAAGCCACAACCCGACGACTGACGGGACAGGAGTCATCGACCAAGTTCCAGCCCAGTTCCGCCTCGCGTTTCCTGGCTTCGGGTTCTTCCATGAAGCCGCCGATTGGCTTGCTGGGGTTCTGGAAGGCCTTGTCCTCCGCGTCCACGCGCACCTGCGTGATTACCGTGGAGACCGGTTTCTGGATGCCGCGCTTGCCCAGTTCGTTCTGCAGCGTTTGCTGCAGCGCGTAACCGATCGCGCCCTGGCTGTCCGCGCCGCACACGTCCAGCGGCACTTCGTGCATGCCTTCGACTTTGTTGGCGATCTCTGAGCGGCGCAGGATGAATCCCACCTGCGGGCCGTTGCCGTGCCCGATGGCCACGTTCCAGCCGGCTTCGATCATATCCGCGATGTGGAAAGTGGTTTCCTTGGCTGCCTGGTATTGATCCTCAACGGAAACTTTGGTTTTATCCTTGATGAGTGAATTGCCGCCGATGGCGACTACCGCAACTTGGTTCGTCATATATCTCCTTTTTCTCTTAACCCATGGTCAGCGCCATGACAGCCTTCTGGGCGTGCAAGCGGTTTTCCGCTTCGTCATACACCACCGAGTTGGGGCCGTCGATCACACCGTCCGTAACTTCCACATTTCGGTCCGCGGGCAGCGGATGCATGTAGATGGCGTCTTCTTTGGCCAGTTTCATGCGTTTTTCATTGGTGATCCAGTCCGCGTACTTCTTGGTAATCGTCTCGCCTTCCTTGGCGTCCGCGGTGTGCACCAGCGGGCCCCACGATTTGGCGTAAACGATGTCGGCGTCCTTGAAGGCCTCATCCATGTCTTCCACCACGTCGAACCCGACCCCGGCTTTCTTGGCTTCCGCCTCGGCCATGTTCATGATCTCCGGCATCAGCTTGAACTCCGGCGGGCGCGCCAGCACCACGTCGCAGCCGAAGCGCGGCATCTGTACGATCAGCGACTGCGGCACCGAAATCGGCTTGGAATACGATTCCGCGTACGCCCACGAAACCACCATTTTCTTCTTGCGCAGGTCGCGGCCTTTCTTCTCCCAGATGGTCATCAGGTCCGCCAGGCACTGGAAGGGGTGGTAAATGTCGCACTGCATGTTCAGGATCGGCACGCGCGAGTATTTGGCCACGTCGTTCAGGTATTGGTTGCCGATACCCCAATCGCAGTGGCGGATGGCGATGCCATCGAAATAGCGCCCGAAGATCTCGCCGATCTCCTTGGGCGTGTCGCCGTGCGCGATCTGCGTGGTTTTGCTTTCAATGAAAGCGCCGTGCCCGCCCAGTTGCGCGATGCCGGCTTCAAACGAACCGCGCGTGCGCGTCGAGCTGAAGAAAAACAGCATCGCCAGCACCTTGTCGCGCAGGTAAGCGTGCGGTTCGTTCAGCGCGCGCTTGCGTTTCAGGTCGAAGGCCACGTCCATCACGGTCTCGACTTCTTCTTTCGAGAAGTCTAGATCCCCGATCAGGTCGCGCCCGTGTAAAAATGTTTGCATACATACCTCCTTAAATTTGTCTTCGCGAGCCCGCCTTAGGCGGGCGTGGCGATCTCGTTCTGAATACTTGTCTATTTATTTTTTATCAAAGTTGTTGCGAGACCCATTCCCTGAGCTTGTCGAAGGGCGGGTCGCCTGCCCTCAGCGAAGCGTGGGGAAGCGATCTTCGTAGCTTACTGCGGGAGCAGTGAGCGGAGATACTCCTTCCGAGACAGCCTCAAGCTGTCATCGGAAGGGGTACAAGCAGCCACTCTTTTGGGGAGGAATCCCGGCCAGCACGCCGAGATGTTTCGCTGCGCTCAACATGACAAAATAAAAACTGCTTTTGCGAGCCTCGCCCCTTTCTTTGTTGTCATTGCGAGACCCGTTCCCTGAGCCTGTCGAAGGGCGGGTCGCCTGTCCTCAGCGAAACGTAAGGAAGCAATCTTGACCTGACTACTTCCAAGTACCCGTATGGTGGGATTCACATCCCAAATCATCCTCAATTGTTAAAGTGCTCTTCCAACAACCAATCGCCGCCAAAACGGGCAGCGGCCTACTCCATCGCGCCCAAAACCAGCGCCAGCAGCGCCATACGCATCACCACGCCATTGAACGCCTCTTCCCAATAGCGCGCGTGCCGCGTGCTGTCCACGTCTGAGGGAAGCTCATCCATGCGCGGCAGCGAATGCAAAATGATCGAATCGCTCTTGGCCTTCTCCGCCAGCAGCTTGCGCGTCACCTGGTAATTGGCCGGCGTCAAGCCCTTGTCCGCGCTGGCTTCCTGGCGCGCCTTGGTGTAATCCGGCTGCACCACCGGCTCCATGTAGATCACGTCCGCCTGGTCGATCACGTCCGCCACGTGTTCCGCTTCCGTGAAACGCAGGTTGTAAGCCTCGAGCTCTTTCTTGAATTCAGGCGTCAGCGACATTTCCGGCGGCGCCACGTAGATCACCTGCGCGTCGAACTGCGTCAGCGCGTACGAGATCGAATGCATGGTGCGCATGCGCATATCGCCGATGCACAGGAAGGTCAGCCCGTCGATGGTGCCCATCTCGTTCAGCACCGTGTAAAGGTCCGTTAGCACCTGGGTGGGGTGCTCGCCCCAGCCGTCGCCGCCGTTGATGATCGGCACGCTGGAATATTTGGCCGCCTCGGCCGGCGCGCCCTGCTGGAAGTGCCGCATCACGATCACGTCGCCGTAGTATTCCAGCATGTGCACGGTATCCTTGATGGATTCCTGATACCAGTCGCCCGCGCGCGTCATCTTGGCGTCCGAGAAACCGGTCACGTGCCCGCCCAGGCGGTGCATGGCCGCCTCGTGCGCCAGGCGCGTACGGGTGGAAGGCTGGTAGAAAGCCGTTACCAGCGTCTTTTCGGCCAGCAGGTCCGAGTTGCGCCGTTCGCGCGCGATCGGCTCCAGTTCGCTGGCCACTTCGAACACGCGGAAGAACTCCGCCCGCTCGAAATCCTTGAGCGAAAGAATGTCACGTCCCATAAAGCTGCGCATAATACATACCTCCAAAAATTTATTTATTTTTTTTACGGAATACCGATGGTTCTCAAT
>CAZDUN010000121.1:0-7440 GCA_964508615.1 uncultured Pelolinea sp.
AAAAAGCAGCGCCAAGCCCAACATCAACGCGCCGTAACCAATATCACCAACCATCATGCCAAAAAAAAGCGGCATAAAAAACGCTACCAAATTGCTGGGATCGATATCGCTGTATTTCGGAACCGCGCGCATTTTCACAAAATCCTCGAATGGTTCAACAGCGGCGGGATTGCGCGTGGCCACCGGAATGCGGTCATTCATCTCCTTGGGGATATCGATTACGTTAATCGTGACGTTTTTGCCAAAATTGACAGCGATGATCTTTCGCAGTTCATCCATTTTTTCGGCCGGCACCCAGCCGAAAATTGTAAATGTGTATTCCGTTTCTCCCAATCGGGAATAGGCCTCGAATTCATCCACCCGGTCGCGGCAAACTAGCTGCCAGGTGCGTAAACGCGGCAGCCACAGAACTGCGATGCGAGTCAGACGATCATCGATCTCGTCCAACTCTTGATGATTTAACTGCACTTTCTTTTCGATATGCCGCAGGGCATCCTCGGTGGAGAGATAGGCATATTCCTCCGGCAGGATCAGCTGCGTAACCTTTTCATTGCGCATGAAAGTTTCCACTTGGGAAATCAATTCCAACGGGAAAATACCAACCACCGCGTTGGTGGATTCGCCAACTTTGACTGAAACCATTTCAAATTTTCCGCGCGTGAGCAGTTTCAATTGCTGGGTCAGCAGGTTCATCTCCCGCATTTGGGAAGAATTAACCAGCGCGCGAAGGGAGGCATTGCCGGATTTTTTAGCGGACTGCGGGATCACCGGCGCGATTACCTTGAGCATATCATTGTATTTCGAAAGCGAGATCAGTTCATCCTGCAGGGTCTTCTTGCGGTTATTCAGGTATTGAACTTGCGAAGTGACATCGTTAACTTTGCTGTGGATGAACAGGATATCGTCATCCTTGGTCAGCGGCGCCTGCGCTTCCGATTTGCTCAGACCTGAGAAAAGGTCAACCAGGCCATTGATGCTGGCAATGAGGATATCCACTTCTTCGCGCTCGCGCTGCTGCTGCTCACTCAAGACCAACGGCTGCACTGTGACATCGGGGATATCGCGCACGTCATCCAACTGCATGTTGCCAAAGTTGTGCAGCGCCGGGATTACCCGTTCAAGGTATGCTTTCATCCCCCAAATCTGAACTCGTTTCATTTCGAGGATCATGCATCCCCCCGCGCTGGTGGAACGCCCATGATCAATTGCAGCACAACATCAGCAGCTTCATTTTCATATGCTTTTCCAACCTCTTTGAAGTGCCCAGCTTCCTGCCCGGCTTTTTTCAAACGCTCATCCGCCAGCGCGCGCGCTTTGGCCACTCCCTCAGAGAATAAGTGGTCTCTTTCGGCGCGCGCCTCATCGACCATTCGTGTTTTCAAATCGGCTGTGCTTTTTTGAGCCGCGCTCACTTTCTGCTCTGCCTGGTCCCTGGCATTCGAGATCCATTCCGCCACTTCGATCTCAAGCCGCAGGATGGTTTCTAATGATTGCTGCGCGTCCGTTGTTTCATTCTCAATAATAACTTTACGTTTCATTTACAACTGCCCATTCGGGTTTAATTAATGACTTTTTATACTAATACCCATTCATCGAAAAGTCAATAAAAGAAAACCTGCACACATTCGTGATTATATTTCGCTTATATTATGATGACACCTTTCGGAAGTATAATGTTCGCATTTCAACCCAAAATTTGCTGCATTTCGGGAACGAGGTGTTCATGAACGAGTATGATGTTGTTGTCATCGGCGCAGGTCCGGGCGGATATGTATGCGCCATTCGTGCTGCTCAAAACGGTCTAAAGACCGCCATCATCGATAAAAAATGGATGGGCGGCGTATGTCTGAATATTGGCTGCATACCCTCCAAAGCGCTGTTGAAAAACGCCGAACTGGCGCATACTTTGCGTGAACGCGCAGAGGAATTCGGCATTTCCTTCGATAACCTCAAGCTGGATTATGGCGCGGCAGTCAAGCGCAGTCGCGAAGTTTCGCAAAGGCTGACGCGCGGAGTTTCCTTTTTAATGAAGAAGAATAAAGTGGACGTCTTCATGGGTGAAGCCAAAATCGGCAAGGACAAGCAAATCACCATTACGGATACTGAAGGCAAAACGCAACAGGTCAGCGGAAAGAATATTGTGATCGCCACCGGCTCCAGCGCGATCATGCCGTCCGCCTGGGGGGCGGATGGGGAAAAAGTGGTGTCTTACCAAGAAGCCATCTTGCAGGAAAAATTGCCCAAGTCCGCCGTGATCATCGGCGCAGGCGCCATCGGGGCAGAATTCGCCACGGTGTGGAGTTCCTACGGAAGCAAGGTCACCCTGGTTGAAATGCTGCCGAACGTGCTGCCGCTTGAAGATGAGGAAATCAGCGCGGAGCTGGCTAAAGCGTTTAAAAAACGCGGCATCGAGATTCTCACCGGTCACAAGGTGGAAGCAGTTGAAAAAACCAAATCCGGTGTGATCGTCAAAGTCAGCGGCGATGGCGGAGAGAAGACCCTCGAAGCGGAACAGGCATTGTCTGCCATCGGCTTCCGCCCCAATTCCGCCGGACTGGGATTGGAGGAATTGGGCGTCACGATGGACGCGAAGGGTAACATTGAGACCGATGAGCGCCAGGCAACCAATATCCCGGGTGTCTGGGCGGTCGGCGATATCACCGGGAAAGTACTGCTAGCCCACGTGGCATCCGCGCAAGGCATCTTGTGTGCGGACGCGCTGGCCGGAAAAAATACCTCGCCGATCAATTATCAAAGCATCCCGCATGCCACCTACTGCCAGCCGCAAGTGGCATCATTCGGTTTGAGCGAAGCGCAAGCCAAAGCTGCCGGCAAGGAAGTCAAGGTTGGCCGTTTCCCCTTTCAGGCTAACGGCAAAGCCCTGGGACTGGGAGAAACCACCGGTTTCGTCAAGATCGTCAGCGATGCCAGGTATGGCGAGATCCTGGGCGCGCATATGATCGGCCCGGAAGTCTCCGAATTGCTGCCTGAGCTGACGCTTGCGCAGCAGATGGAACTCACCGCTGGGGAAATCGCGCATAACATCCATGCCCACCCGACCCTGAGCGAGGCGATTATGGAAGCTGCCGAAGCAGTCGAGGGGCAATCAGTCAATATCTAGCTTTTTTCATTAAACGTAAAGGCGCGCGCTGCGCGCCTTTTTTGCTTAAAAATCGCTGTGCTATAATCGCTGCGGAAAGGTTAAAGCATGTTCAAAAATATCGCCAAAGCCCTGGGTGGAGATCCCCAAAAACGCGACATCGATAGAGCCAGCGCGCTCGTTCAGCAGATCAATCAACTGGAACCCGAGTTTGAAAAACTTAGCCCACAAGAATTGCGCGCCAAAACCGATTCATTCCGACAGCGTTTAGCAGATGGGCAAACCCTGGATGAAATCCTGGTGGAAGCATTCGCGGCTGTGCGCGAGGCCAGCAAACGCACCACCGGTCTGCGCCATTTTGACATCCAGCTGATCGGCGGTATTTTCCTGCACGAAGGCAAGATCATTGAAATGCGCACGGGCGAAGGCAAGACGCTGGTCGCCACCCTGCCGCTGTATTTAAACGCGCTGAACGGCAAAGGCGCTCACCTGGTGACCGTCAATGATTACCTGGCGCGCCGCGACGCGCGCTGGATGGCGCCCATTTACGCCTATCTCGGATTGAGCGTGGGCGTGCTACAGATGTCCAGCCGCACGGAAAGCGCGCATTTCGCCTTCATGATCGATCTTGAGAAGCGCGACAACCGAGAAGAAGATGATCAACTGCGCATGGTTTACCGGCGCGAATCTTACGCGGCCGATATCACTTATGGCACCAATAACGAGTTCGGTTTCGATTACCTGCGCGACAACCTGGTGATGAGCCTGAAAGAACGGGTGCAGCGCGGCCATGCCTACGCGATCATTGATGAAGTGGATAACATCCTGATCGATGAAGCCCGCACGCCCCTGATCATCTCGGGGCCGGCATCCGAGGACGTGGAGTGGTACAACCGCATGTCCGCGGTGGTGCGCCAGTTGAATCCTGAAGATTACGATTTCGATGAAAAAGACCGCAGTGTGGCGCTGACCGAGATTGGCGAATCCCACGTGGAAGAACTGCTGCAGATCCCGCTGCGCGATCCTGACCGGCCGGAAGATATCACCCCCGAACAGGCGCGTTTGTTGGGTCACCTGGAGCAGGCGCTAAAAGCCCAGCTTTTGTATAAGAAGAACAAGGATTACATTATCCAGAACGGTCAGGTCATCATTGTGGATGAGTTCACCGGACGCTTAATGCCGGGCAGGCGCTGGTCGGAAGGGCTGCACCAAGCGGTGGAAGCCAAAGAAGGCGTGAAAGTCAATCCGGAAAACGTCACCCACGCCACCATCACGCTGCAGAATTATTTTCGCAAGTACGGCAAGCTGGCCGGTATGACCGGCACCGCCTTGACCGAAGCGGAAGAATTCGCGACCATCTATAAGCTGGAATGCGTGGAAATGCCCACCAACCTGGATTACCAGGCCAGCCGCCCCGAAATGGATCTGCAGATCTTCCAGGACAAGGACGAAGAAGGTTATGCCTTCACCTATTACGCCTCCGGCAGCGATCCGGCAAAAAATCCGCTCTTCTGGAAACGCAAGGATTATCCGGACGTGGTCTACCGCAGCGAGGAAGCCAAATTACGCGCCATTGTGCTGGAAATCCTGAAATTTCACGTGATCGGCCGGCCGCTGCTGGTGGGTACCACCTCCATTGAGCATTCCGAGCGGTTATCCGCGCGCCTGTCCGCCGAATTGCTGAGGCGCTTGTTGATGACGGTAATTGTCCGGGAAGCCTGGCTCAAAAAAAACAATATCAAAACGCCGGAACGGGTCATCCCGGAATTGGAGTTCCTGAACAAACCGCTGCCAAGCCTGACGCCGGACGAGCTGCGCCGCTTCGCACAAGGCCTCAACTTGCCATCCATCAACCCGGAAAGCCCGGAAAACCTGAACGACATCCTGGCTTACTTTTCGTTAAATGAAGAACAACGCTCAAGGCTGGAGGCAGCCGTGCGCGGCGGCATCCAGCATCAGGTGTTGAATGCTTTGAAACACGACCAGGAATCACAGATCATCGCCGGCGCGGGCGCGTTCGGCGCGGTGACCATCGCCACCAACATGGCCGGGCGCGGCGTGGATATTAAGCTGGGCGGCGAGATTCATGAATCTGTCATTTCAGACGTACGCCACTTCCTCGACCAGGCTGGCATCGACCCGTACGGCTTGAACCAGGTTGTTATGGCTGACCAGTTGAAGCGCATTGCGCCAGATCAGTATGGGGAATTCGCCGAATCCATCCGCACTTTTCTCGCTTTCATGGATGACATGCAGCGCGTGCGCGCGTTGGGCGGGCTGCACGTGATCGGTTCCGAACGGCATGAAGCCCGCCGCATTGACAACCAGCTGCGCGGCCGCGCCGCGCGCCAGGGCGATCCGGGTTCATCCCGTTTTTATCTATCCCTTGAAGACGACCTGATGCGTATGTTCGGCGGGGAGCGCGCAGAGAACCTGATGCGCGTTTTCAACATCGATCCGTCCATTCCATTGGAAAGCAAAATGCTGGGCCGCCTGGTGGAGCAAGCCCAGGAGCGCGTGGAAGGCCATAACTTCGACGTGCGCAAACACCTGCTGGATTACGATAACGTACTGAACGACCAACGCGAGCGTATTTACGGCGAACGCGACCGCGTGCTGGTCAAGCAGGATCTGGAAGAGGACGTGCTGGCCATGCTGCGCACCGAATTGCAGAAACGCATTCCGGAAGCACTGGCTGATGAAGAAGGCCCATGGAAATTGCTGGCATTCCTGGAAGAAATCCAGCCGACCATTTTTTACCCGCAGTACGGCGAGAATTTGCCGTCTTTCACGCTATCATTGATCGCCAAAACGCTGGAGAACCTGATCCAGGATCGCGATGACCCTGAAAACCTGGAAAAAGCCCTGCTGGAATTGGCTGAAAACACCCTCAAGGCAGAAAGCCGCCACGTGCGCGGCCAGACTGGCGCCTTCATACAGCGCACTGCCGAGAGCTTCTCGCAGCAAGCCGACGAGCGCCTGGAATTGCTAGACATCTTCGTGGAGAACAACCAGGAACTTTTCACTGAGAATACGCGCGAATTCTTCAACCAACTGCAAACCCAGGTGCATTTGAAGCTCAACCTGGATAGCGCCAGCGTGGCTTCATTAAAAGAATCGCCTGAAGACTTATCCAGCGTGCTGCGCGGCGAAGTGGAGCAGGCTTTGCTGAAGATCGTACTGGCGCGCCTGGTGATGACCATTGAACGCCGCTTGAACAGCCGGATGACGGCGGACATCGATACACTGGCTGATCTGGATTGGCTCGCCATTGAGGATAGGCTGCTGGATAGCGTAGATAAAAACTTCGCAGAGAAGATACAGCAGCTGCGCCAACCGGAGAGTCAGATCCGCCAGAATATCGACGCCCTGCTCCGCAAGCAAAAGGATTCCTCCGGCACCCTGACCGCATACGAGCTGGCCACTGGTATATCCATGGGGACGCAGATGGTTATCGATGCGCGCACGCGCCAGCGCGTCAGCCGGCGCGTCAACCTGCTGAATTACATTTACCTGGCAGCGCTGCAGATCGAAAACGAAGATCCGCAGGTTATCGCGGATATGATCCTCGCACACCTGGAGGACATCCAGGCGCGCATGCAAACCATTTGGGGCAGGATGGAGCTTCAAAGGATCGCGGAAAACAACCCTGTTTTCAGCGGGCTTCCTGAAGAATACCGATCCAATCTGGCAGCCTTCATGGATGACGCAGCCAGAGTGGCTTTCGAAAATAAGGAACTTCCGACTTTATATTCGGAGAATGATCCAGACGCCATTCGCACTTTCGGAAAATTCACCCAGCAGACCATCTACCGCCATATCCTGCTGCGCGCCATCTCCGACCTGTGGATCGAACAACTCACGCGCATGGAAGCGCTGCGTATCTCCATCGGCATGGAAGCCTACGCCCACCTCGATCCGCTGGTGCAATACAAGAGCCGCTCGACGGACGCCTTTAAAGACTTGTTTGCCGATATCCGCATGGGCGTGATCAGCCGCATGTTCCGGCTGCAGCCCGCCCGGCCTCAGACAGCTGTCGCGGAAGGCGCTTCAACGCCAAAAAACGAAAGCGCGCCCACCCAAAGCGGAACCGGCAAAGCCAAAAAAAACAAAAAGAAGCGCCATAAACGGCATTAATACGCGCGTGGTTGGCGCGGGCGGATGGCAGGGTTGTCAAGTTAATCATTACATCTTATAATGACGCTACTATCACATCGTATTGGAGCTATTTAAAATCATATGGACCAACCAAACGGAATCCAAACCACAGGAGAAAACAAGTCTAACAATAAAGAAATCACCAACATGGCTTCTTTATTGGAAAGAGAGGGGCTGGGGTT
>CAZDUN010000122.1:0-7391 GCA_964508615.1 uncultured Pelolinea sp.
TGGTTGAGGGCCATGTGCCGCAAGGCGTGGGGGTTCAAATCCCCCCCAGCGCACTAAAAACGCTCCAGCGTTTTTTATTTTAAGCAACAGGCCATTTGAATAAATGATCCGCGTTTTTTCTGGTTTTCTCCTCAATTACTTCTAAATCAATTCCAAGCGACCTGGATATTTCCTCAGCAGTGTATTGAACAAATACCGGTTCATTTCGCTTCCCGCGCTGCGCCTGAGGGCTGAGATAAGGTCCGTCAGTCTCGGTAATGATGTGGTCTATCCCGATAGCAGATAAACTATCGCGAATATTTTGCGCCTTGGGATATGTCACCGTACCGCTTACACCAACCATAAAATCATGTTGAACAGCCCATTGAGCAATCAACGGATTACCGTCAAAAGAATGGAATACCCCTGGATTTTTAGCCAGGGGATGGTTGTGCTTGAGCAGGTCGGAATGCCAGCCTTCCAGCACGCTGATGACTTCCTCTGCTGCTTCTCGCACGTGCAGACAAACCGGCAGATTGAAATCCGCTGACAGTTTCAACATTTCGTTGAAAACATACAGTTGATCCTCGCAGGGCGACCAGGTGCGGTAGAAATCCAGGCCAATCTCGCCAACCGCGCAGATTTCACGATGGGTGTTGAGAATATCCCGGATTTGCCGGATTTCTTCATTGGTGCAGCCGCTGGAATCGTTGGGATGGATGCCTGCAGCCGCAAAAAGGGTACCGGAATAACGATCGCTCAGTTCGATTGCCTGCCGGCTGGATGCCATGTCCACGCCTGGAACCAGTATCTTCTCAATTCCGCTTTCCCGCGCGCGCTGGATAACGCTCTCCAGGTCAATAGCGTAATCCTTCAGGTAGAGATGGCAGTGGGTATCGTATAGAGAAGGCAATTACTTGATCCCGGCGATCTGCATGCCTGCTTCCAGAATGGCCTGGGTCTTGTCACCATGCGTGGTTTCACAATACACGCGCATCAACGGTTCGGTTCCCGAAAAACGGATAAGCAGCCAGCCGCCATCTTCCAGACAGAACTTGAACCCGTCGGTTGTGTTCAATCCGGTCACTTTCAACCCCGCGATTTGTTCAGGTTTGGCTGAGATGATTTTTTGTTCGCGTTCCTTGCGATCGCCGCTGAAACGGGTATCGACGCGGTCGTAATAATGCGGGCCGATCTTGCTGAAGAGCAGATCCAGCAATTCGGAGGGTTTTTTATTCAGCTGCACCATCATATCCAGGATGAATAATCCAGCCACGATACCATCCCGTTCGGGGACGTGGCCGCGGAACGCGAACCCGCCGGATTCTTCTCCGCCGATCATGGCATCCGTTTCCATCATTTTTGGGGCGATATACTTGAACCCAACGCCGGTTTCATAAACCGGAACGTTATACATTTTGCCGAGTTTTTCAAGCATGCCGGTTGTGGATAAAGTCTTCACAATCGCGCCGCGCTGCCCGCGCACTTCCAGCAGGTAATATGCCAACAGCGCGTACACCTGCAGCTGGTTGATGAATTGGCCGCGTTCATCGCCCAGCCCAAAGCGGTCAGCGTCGCCATCGTTGATCAGCAGCACGTCAGCGTTTCGCTTGACGGTTTCCTGCAAGCCAACATCCACGTTAGGAGCGATCGGCTCAGGGCGTTTCATTTCCGGGAACAAAGGGTTGCGTTGGTTGTGTATCTCCTCCACAATCGTCTTCCCCCCAGCCAGCAGCATGGGAAACCAACCAGCGCCGTTGCCCCACATGGCATCCACCAAAACCTTCAAACCCTGGTTTTTGAGCGGCCGGAAATCGACCAATTTTTGAATATGCTTGACATAAGCCGGGGTGGGATCGAATTCCTGGATCAATCCCTTGGCCCGGGCTGCGTCTGCGTCCATCCAGGTTATTGCGCTCCGGTCACCCGGTATCAAGTTTTCAATTTTTAACAAGCTTTCAGGTGGAACAGCGCCGCCATTTTCATCTCGCACCTTGAATCCGTTATCCTCAGGCGGGTTGTGGGAGGCAGTGATGTTGATCGCGCCGATGGCTTTCTGTTCGGTGACCGCGAAGGAGATAACAGGAGTGGGCGTGGCTGACTGGGTCAAAAATACGGTAAAACCGTTGCCAACCAGCACTTCGGCGGCTGACCTGGCGAAATGCTCGGAAAGAAAGCGCATGTCATAACCGATAATAATTTTGCGATTCTGGAAGGGAAGGGTTTTCAGGTAGGTTGCGTAACCCTGAGCACAGCGCCTGACGTTATCAAAAGTATAATCTTCAGCAATTCTTGCTCTCCAGCCGTCAGTACCGAAACTTATTTTTACGGGCATTCATCCTCCAGGATTGTTTTTCTTGATATTATATCAATCAGCACTACAATTGAGGTCGGCATGCAAGCGATAAAAATAAACAGGAGTAAAGTCATATGCCAGAAGGGATAGCATTGGCATTCAGCGGGGGTGTGGATAGCAGCCTGGCTGCCATCCAATTATCGCGCGCGGGCTATGATGTCCATGCGGTCTATTTGCGCATGTGGAAATGGCGTGGAGATGCTTTTGACCATGCCGCCATCGAAGAACGCGCGAGAGAAATCGCAAAAATTACCAAAATAAAATATTTCACCATTGAAGCAGGCCAGGCGATGCAATCCATTATTATCGATGATTTTCGCAAGCAGCTCGTGGAAGGGCTCACCCCCAGTCCCTGCATCCGCTGTAATCCGATGTTGAAATTCAGATTATTGCAGAAATTTGCCGATGAACACAAACTCGCAAGGCTCGCAACCGGGCACTACGCCAGAATTCAGCATAATGAAAAAGAAAATTACTATGGTTTATTCAAAGCACGAGATCTTAAGAAAGACCAATCCTACATGTTAAGCTCCCTCAGTCAGGAAATCCTGGCGCGCACGCTTTTCCCGCTGGGTGATTCGGAAAAAAGCGAGAACAAGAAGATAGCCCTCGAGCTTGGTTTATCGGTTTCCAACCAGCCTGAAAGCCAGGATTTGTGTTTTCTCAATAACCATACCTATGAAGATTTTCTCAAAGAATCGAGCCCGGAAATTTTGATACCCGGTGACATTGTGAATTCCTCGGGTGAAATATTGGGCAGGCATGACGGCTTGGCGCTTTATACGATTGGGCAGAGAAAAGGAATCCGCGTCGCCGCAAAAGAAGCTTATTACGTGGTTGATAAAGACTTGCTTCAAAACCGCCTGATAGTTGGGTTTTTTGCTGATCTGGGTAAAACCAATATGGCGGTCGAGCAGGTGAACTGGATATCCGGAAAATCGTATGAAAGTCTGGATTGTGATGTTAAAATCAGGTATCGGTCAAAACTCTTCCGATGCCGCGTAAACAAGAAAGATAAACCAGGCCAATACCATGTTCAATTTACTGAAAAAATCCGTGATCTTACGCCTGGACAATATGCGGTTTTTTACCGCGGTGATGAGGTTCTGGGCGGCGGTATGATCACCAGGTCGCAGCCGTAAATATGTTCAATATAACCTTTCCGACTTTCATTCTGGGCAGCATCATTGCCGGGTTGATCGGCGCGTTGGTGCATCTGATTGCCGGCGGCAAGCTGATCCGCTTGATCTTTTGCATGCTGTTTGCCTGGATCGGTTTCTGGGGCGGCAATTACCTGGCTGTACGCTTTAGATTAAATATCTTTTCATATGGGCAGATCAATTACGGGCCATCAGTCCTGCTGAGCAGCGCAGCTTCGCTATTCGGATATTGGCTTTCGGGGGAAAACAAGGAAGAAGAAGAATAAATTTGGTTCTTTGAGGTGGATCAGTGGATTGGCAACTAAAAAGCGAAATTGCTCAAGAAGGTGATTTGGCCGCGCTGGTCTCTACAAAAACCAATTATTTCATCTTCCGGTTGGAACACGGCGGCTCATTTCAAACGCACCGTGGTGTTATCCCGCATGATGAATTAATCGGTATGAAATGGGGCTGTGAAGTACTCAGTCACACCGGAAGTCCGTTTTATTTAATAAAGCCGGGAATTTATGAAATCCTGTCTACAACCAAGCGCAATACCCAGATCATGTATCCAAAGGATATCGGATTCATTCTGATGAAAATGAACATTACCCCCGGCACAAACGTCATTGAAGCGGGTACTGGTTCGGGTGGCTTGACGCAGATCCTATCTTTGATGGTTGGAAAAGAAGGGCATGTTTTCAGTTACGAGCGGCGTGAAGAGATGACCAACCTGGCGCGAAAAAACCTTGAAAAGATGGGATGGGGAGATAATGTAACTTTTTATACCCGGAATATCGAAGCAGGTTTCGAGCAGAAAGATATCGATGCGGTTTTTCTCGATCTGCCGAATCCATATGATTACATCCCGCAAGTCAAAGCGGCCCTGATTCCAGGCGGTTATTTCGGCGCGCTGCTGCCGACTACCAACCAGGTCAGCAAACTTCTACTGGAGCTGCGCCGAAACACTTTCGAATTTGTGGATGTGTGTGAAATCATCATGCGCTTTTATCAAGCCGAAGCGGAAAAATTCCGACCGGTGGACCGCATGGTGGCGCATTCCGGTTATCTGATCTTCGCCCGGCCAATCCTG
The DNA here is from genome assembly GCA_964508615.1 of uncultured Pelolinea sp. Taxonomy (GTDB): domain Bacteria; phylum Chloroflexota; class Anaerolineae; order Anaerolineales; family Anaerolineaceae; genus Pelolinea. The sequence continues at coordinate 4,568 of CAZDUN010000122.1, forward strand.
GGGACGAATGAAGCATGACTGCGGAAAGCCTTGCCCAAATTCGCAAGAAATTAATGGGTTTATCCAGAGAAGAGATAATCCCGTCTGCGCGTGAAGGGGAGCCGGTGGCGTGCGTGTTGGTGCCTTTCGCTCTTCATAACGAAGATTTGGTGATCTTGTTCACGCATCGCTCGAACCGTGTGGCTACGCATCGCGGGCAGGTTTCTTTTCCGGGTGGGATGAATGAACCCGTTGACCGCGACTTTGTTGAAACCGCGTTGCGTGAAACCGAAGAAGAGATTGGAATCGACAAAAAGCGCATTGAGATTATTGGAGAATTGAAAACGTTCAGGTCTCATACTGGGTTGATGATCTTCCCGTTCGTGGGTTTTATCAAAGATCTGAACGGCCTGAGAATGAACCTGGATGAGGTGGAAAGGATTTTCTGCATTCCATTTGACTGGCTGCGTAACCCGGCAAACCTGCATCAAGAAGATTATTGCGGCTCGAATGGAGAAATTCATCAGGTATGGACATTTGGAGAGTATGAGGGTGAAAAAGTATGGGGGATTACCGCTGAAATCACCAGGCAGTTGATCGACCTGTCATGATTTGGAAAATGAGGTTGGCGAAACCAGACTGAGCAGCTTACATGTTAATTGTTAAGAAAAAAGAGCGAGGTTGAAAAGCCTCGCTCTTTTTTGGATCAAAGAAAGACTAGGCTTCTTCTTCCCCTTCTTCTTCTTTCTTGCCGTGTTCGATCACTTCCGGTTCAGCGGCTGCTTCAGCCTCCACAACTTCTTCTTCGGGGATGGCTTCTTCCTTGACGGCGGAAGCCACAACCACCAGGTCTTCTGGATTGGTCAGGAATTGTACGTTGGCTGGCATGGGCAGGTCTTTGACGTACACTGCGTCGCCGATTTCTTTGAGGACTGACAGATCGACCTCGATGGCTTCAGGCAAGTCCTGCGGCAAGCACTCCACTTCGATGTGCTCGATACCAGAAACAATCAAGGCTTCGAACTCTTTTAAGACAGGGGCTTCACCAATCAGGTTGATGCCGACTGCGGTGCGCAATTTCTCCTTAAGAGAGACTGCCAGGAAATCGATGTGGATGATTTCGTTCCTTAGGTAGTTTTTCTGAATCTCCCTGACCAGGGTGGGTTGTTCCTTCCCGGCCAGGTTAATATTCAGGATGGTGGAGCTGGATATTTTTGCGAGCGTGTTGGTGGTATCTCTAAGGTCCAGGACAATGGGAGTGGATTCCACGCCTTTTCCATAGATCACAGCGGGAATTTTTCCTTCACGCCTTAAAACTTTTACTTGTTTGCCGGTTTGAGATCTCTTTTCGGCATTGATCGTGACTTTTTCCATATTTTCCTTTCGCGCCTCTTGCCCTGCTTGGGGCTACCTTCGCTTGAGTATTAAGACAGGCATCGATTTTATCCAGTTGAGCAATATTCGTCAAGTAGCTAGTCAGAAGTAAAACTAAAGAAAATGGCAGTGAATGCGACGCACCGGGCTATAGTTGGTCAATTTCCAGGCGTAATTGCCTGCTTTTTGATGAAAGATCAGTTAATTGACCAGCGGCATCCGTAAGCCGGCTCTCCTCAGTGCGTATGAAGCGGCTATAAGGCTGGATGGTCGTTTCGATATTTTCGATTATGCTGTCCACCTGGTGCGCGAACTCGGCTTGCATGGTATCCGCCAGTTTAGTGCGCAGGTCGGCCAGACTCCTGGAAAATTGATTTTTGGTTTGTTTCTTCTTGGCGGGAATGATAAAGAACCCCAGGGCAGCGGTCAAGCCAGCCAGCAGGATACCGGTTAAGTCAGCGGAGGCGGTTGTGGCCAGCAGTGTGACCAGCGCGCCTAGCCCCAAGGCGCTCACTTCGACTGCCGCTGAAGCAGTGACAGCCATTTGCGCTTCCTCGGCAATTTGGTTGGCCTCCGCGTCCCGGTCGAATTGTTCCACAATGCGCTGTGCTTCGCGGTTGATTGAGGTGATGATTTTTTGGCGCTCCAGGCTGATCTGCTGCGCGGCAGGATCCTGGAATATTCTGTCCTCATATTTGGCGCTGCGTTGATTGATCTTGCCGGTCACGATTTGCCATTGTTTCAGGTCTTCCTCAACCAGCCAGCCTATTGAACTATTTACTTTTTGATCGATCTCACGAGAAAGATCTTTAACAACCACATGGTTAAATTCATTCTTAATTCGTTCTTTATTCAGCAAATCCATTACGCGGTTGAGGCGAAAAGTATTGTCAAAGAATTCAAGACCGCGTTTTTCAAATTCCAGCAAGGCGTTATCGATTTCAGCGTAACGGAATTTAGATGAACGCAGTGTATCTTCCCGAAACAGGTTCATTTGGGAGTTGAGGTCATTCAGAAGCTGGACATCTTCCCGGATCAAATCTTTTTGTTCGCTATTCAGTGAGAAGTATTTGTGGGTGAGGTTTTCGAGAATGCCAATCGGATTAAGCAGTTTCAGTTTGAAGCGATGCCGGGTATCCAGCGTGCGAAAGATGTACTCTTCAATCGCCCGCATCTGATCGGAGGGCAAGCCTGCCTCAAGTTTGCTTTTCAACGCGTCTCTCGCGCTGATCGTGAATATATTGGGAATAATTCCCAGCAGTTTTTCCGCGTTGCCGCGTACGAACGTTTGAACTTTATCCAAGTCTGCGGGATTCTCGACAATGTCGGTTTTATTGATGATGATCACGATTTTCTTGCCCCAATCGCGAATGCTTTCCAGAAATTTTCTCTCGCTTTCGGTAAAGGGGCGGTCCACGGATGTGACGAATAATACCAGGTCCGAACGGGGAATGAAATCAGTGGTCAACTC
>CAZDUN010000123.1:0-7370 GCA_964508615.1 uncultured Pelolinea sp.
CGTTCTCCTCCAAAATACCAATGACCTATAAAATACTTTTTCCACTTTTCATTTCCAATTTTTGATAAATCTTTGATTTCTTTACTAACCTTAGGAATCTGCCCTGGTTTTTTAAAAAGGAGGATGAATTCATAATCAATTTCAACAATCCCATTTCTTGGAAATGGGAAAGACCCCATTACAGATGCTCCGCCAGTTGTATTCATTGTGGTTTTTTTTTGCCAAATAATCGCACCCATGTAATCAAAACCTATTGTTTCACAAAAGCGAATTATTTCTGTTCGAATAGGGATCACCTTGTATCGACCATAATATACAGATCGTGCAAATTGATCGCCGATATTTATTACTAATCGACATCCAGGATTTAGAACACGAAGACACTCACTCCAAACAAGATTTAAATTGTTGATATATTCTTCATAACTATCGTCGTAACCAATCTGTCTTTCTGAACCATAATCTTTTAATTGCCAGTATGGAGGTGAAGTTACTATCAAATGGATTGATGAGTCTTCAACCAGATCCATCTTTCTAGAATCACCTAAAATACAAATATGTTCTGTTTTCATGATGAGGTAATTATAAATTCTTAAATCAAAAAAAGGTTATATGGAGTATTTATTTTAAGAATAATTAAGACTCGCGCCCGCCCTTAAGCGAGCGGATCAAGTCGCGGCGTTTGAGCGCGCGTTTGCGGTCGATTTCCACCATGCCGGCCTTGTTATCCGCCAGCTTGAGCAAGGCCTGGATCCAGGCGCCGCTTTGCACTTCTTCATGCGCCACGCGCCAGCGCTCGACGAACACCGGTAATTCCTCGGTATTGACGATGCGCTGATGTTTGACCCGCTTGCTCACGCCGTAGGCCTCCACTTTGATCTCGAATTCTTCCATTTCCGGCTTTACCGGGCAGATCTGCATGCAAGCGCCGCATTTGATGCAGTAGTAATCCGCCAGCACCAGTTCGCCCTGCTCGTTAATGTGCAGCGCGCGCGTCGGGCAGATATCCGCGCAAGCCAGGCAGCCCTCCACGCATAGTTCGCGCCGCAGTTCAACGCTGCCCTTCCAGGGCTGCTGTACTTTGAACGCGCCGTCACTGGCCACTTCGCACTGCCGGCAGCGGATGCAGTTGGCATCGTCCACCACCAGCGTTTTTTCCTTTTCATCGTAGCTGATCACATCCGTCGGGCAATTGTCGATCACGAAATCCTTGCGCGACCAGTCGAATTTATCCTTGTTGAATTCGGTCGATTGGGTCAGCCGTGGAAACGCCTCATACCGGATCACCGGGTTTTCCGGCTCGCCATTGACAGTCATCTCGATGGCGTTCAACGGGCACATCTCCACGCATTCGCCGCAGAAAATGCATTTTTCAGCGTCCACGTCTACGACCTGTTTCCCGGTCATGCGCCCATCCTGCAAAACCGCGTCCACGTGAATGACTGCATTCTGCGGGCAGACCGTCGGGCCGATCTGGCAGCCCACGCAGCGCTCCAGGTCCCAGCGCATCAGGTAATGGCGCGTCACCATGGCGCGCTCCAGAACGATCTCGCTCGGACTGGTTCTTTTTTGGGTTAATCCTCTTCCAGGCATGCTTGACTCCTAAATATCCTGCGGAAGCTGCTGTAATTCTGCCAGCGTGAATACCGGTCCGTCCTTGCAGACGTACTTGGGTCCGATGTTGCAGCGCCCGCATTTCCCCACGCCGCATTTCATGCGCTTTTCCAGTGAGGTATAGATTTCCCTGGGCGGGAAACCCAATTCCACCAAGATCGGCAGCGTGAATTTGGTCATGATCGGAGGACCGCACACGATGGCGGAACAATTTTTGGGAGTGGGCGCCACTTTCTTCACCACATCCGGTACGTAGCCGACGTGGTGATCCCAGCCCTCCTCCGGAACATCGATGGCCTGGTGCACCAGCATATCACTGCGGTCGTACCAGGATTCGATATCAGCCTTATACAGGCATAAGCCGGACGTGCGCGCGCCGTAAATGATGGTGAGCTGGCCATAATCTTTGCGGTTGGCTTTATGCATAATGTGCTTGGTCAGCGCGTACAGCGTCGAGAAGGCGCAGCCTCCGCCAATGATCACCAGGTTCCGCTTCTTGAGTTTTTCCAGCGGGAAACCATTACCCAAAGGGCCGCGCATGCCGACAAGGTCGCCGGGTTTCAATTGGTGGATGGCGCGCGTGAGCGAACCGACGTTTTGAACGGTGAAACGCACGAATTCGCCCTCCCAGGCTGCCGAGGCAATTCCAAAGGGCGCTTCGCCTTTGCCGAAAATGGATAACTGACAAAACTGACCGGGTTGGTATTTTTCAAAGAAAGGCCTAATATCCGCCTTGTTTTCAAATGACAATTCGAACGAACGCAGGGACAGGTCATTGGTTTCGTCGATTACTTTGTCCACACGCATCGGCATGGGTTGATAGAGATTCATTTCCCCACCTCCACGGCGGCTTTGCGCTCCTGGGCAGCCCGCGCGATTTCGCGGATATCGATGTTCACCGGGCAGTTGACCACGCACCTGCCGCAGCCGGTGCAGCCGAATTCCTTCACAGCATCCACCCAGTAGGCAAATTTATGCATGACCCGTTGGCGGGTGCGCTCCGCCTTGGTCGGGCGGGGGTTGTGGCCGGAAGCTTCCTGGGAATACACACGGAACATGCAAGTATCCCAGTTGCGCACGCGCTCGCTGCGCTGCACCTCGTCCACAATATCGAAACAGTAGCAGGTTGGGCAAAGGAAGGTGCACACGCCGCAGCCCAGGCAGGATTGCGAGATCTCCCGCCAGAAATCATCTTCGAAAATATCGTATAGATGATCGCGCAAACCTTTTGATTCGAACTGCTTTGGCATATTGGTAGCGCTTTTCTTTTGCAGCTGCCTGACCTTTTTTTCCACCATCTCCGGCGCGTCCGGCAGATCAGCGATCAGGCGCGCGCCTTTATCGCTCACGGCCTCGAACAGGTAATCGCCATCCATTTCCGTGATTTGCACATCCGAGCCTTGCTTGCCAAACGGATCTCCCCCCACTGAAGTGCAAAAACAGGTCGAGCAGGGCGCATCGCATCCAAAGGATATGACCAAAGATTTCTCGCGCCGTTTTTCCCAATAAATATCTTCCTCGCCTTTCGCCATGAAAACATGATCGAGCAGCCAAAAAGCCCGGGCATCGCAAGGCCGTACGCCCAGCAGCAGCCGCGGCCGATCGGCAACTTCCGGCATTTGGTAACGCCCATTTCGACAAGCGAACAATCTTTCAGATTGCGGCAAGAAAAAAGCCTTGGGCGGGAAGGTTGTGTTTTCGTAATGATTCAGAACCGCTTCTTCGGGGTTGGTAATGATTCCATATTTCAACCCGTTTTTTTCCTCCCGCGGGGCGGCGACATCATATGCTTTCATCCATTTACGGATTACCTTGGAGAATTGATTCTTGGGTAAGGTTTTATATGTCATCGCCAGCCTCTATTCCAGGAACCTGTTCCGGTCGTCCAGTGAAAAAGCCGCGAAAGGCGGCTGGTCCTGATCGTTCGCGCCAACCTCAAACCCGTACATTTCCCGCATATCCTGGTTCAGCCTGTCAGTGATGTATTCCATCTTGATTTCCATCGGGCAGGCGCGTTCGCAGGCGCCGCATTCGACGCAGCGCCCGGTCTGGTGAAAGGCGCGGATGATGTGCCAGGCCTGCGTGCCGCCCGGCGAAACCATGCTCTCGCACCAGCGCGGGGTGATGTGGTCCACAAAACATTCCGCGCAGTAACACATCGGGCAGGCCTCGCGGCAGGCGTAGCAGCGGATGCAGCGGTCGGTCTCTTCCTCGAAGAATGCATAGCGTTTTTCCGCGGGTTGGGTGGAGAATTCCGCCGCAGCCGAGGGCAGCGCGGCTGGATCGGGGTTGGCTGGAAATTCGCCAATTCCTACGTTCACGTCCAGCGGGTTAGGCTGCCGGCACTGGCGGCAGGCGCTATGCAGGAATTCGCTGCGCGCCAGCTTGCGCTGGCCATCCGCGCAAGTGATGATCACGTCCTGTCCATCCTCGCTTGCTTCGATGATTTCCTTACCAATCGCGCGGGAAATTTCACGCCATTCCAGGATGCCTTCGCAGGGGACGCCGATCAGGTACAAATTTTCGCGGACAACCTGCTGTTCAACCGTCAGCGCAAGGATCGCGCGGCTTTCGCAGCCGCGGCAGATGACGCCAATTTTTTCAGTATTCGGTCGCCCTTTCAGGAGCGCCGCCAGGTTATTGGCGCAAAATCCGTTGAGGATCAATTTTTTTGCTTCGGCAGGCTTATGGATAAAAACCGGCTGCGCCCGCATCGGCAGGCTGCCATCCTCAAAGCCCAGCACCACATCCACAACTTTCTCTGCCAGGATGCGGCTCGCTTCTTTACGCAGGGCGTCCATATCAGTCATGGCTGCCTCCCGCTTTTTCCATAACCGGCTGGGCGGCAAACTTCGGTGACCTGCCCAGCGTTGCCAATTCTTGTTCGAAAGAAGCGAGTTCCTTCTGGATCTTGCCGCGCTCGTCGATTCCCATCCAGACAAAGCGCACGCGCCCCGCGTCCATGCCGAGGTATTCCAGCAAACGCGTGAATTCGTCCAGTTGGCGGCGCGCGCCCAGGTTGCCTTTTATATAATGGCACTTTTCCGGCATGCAGCCGCTCACCAGCACCCCGTCCGCTCCGCTCTGAAAAGCGTTGAGGATAAACAAGGGGCTGATGCGCCCAGTGCAGGGTGTTTTGATCAATTTCACGTTTTCGGGCAGTTGGGTTTCCACCCAGGATTGATCCTCCGCGGCTGCCAGGCAGAACTGGCACTGGAACAGGATAATCACCGGCTTGCGCTTCATCCCCCCACCTCATCCGTATGCCGCATCATATACTGCCGCAGGTCCTCAATGAACGCTTCACTGGACTCAACCGCAGCCAACTCGATTGAAGTGGAGCGGCAGACCGAAGCGCACAGCCCGCAGGCCATGCACTTCTCAGCGTTGACCTGCGCGATGGCTAATTCTTTGCCTCTGAAGGGCACGTTGGTTTTTTCCAGCGTGATGGCTTCATACGGGCAAGCCTGCGCGCACAATCCGCACCCCACGCAGGTCTGTGAATTGACTTTGGCAGTCTGCACAACTGGTTGATATCCGGCTTCCACCGCCAGGTGTTTGACCGCGTTGATCACGCTGGAGATATGAATTTGCTGCGGGCAAGCCGTATAGCACAGGTCGCAAGCTGAACACAACCAGGTGGTCGCGCTTTGGAAAGCTTCCTCGCGCATTTCGAACATCACCATGCGCAGCAGCCGGCGCGGGTTGTAATCCGGTTCCACCTTCTGCTGGATCAGGCAGCGGCTGACGCAAGTGCCGCAGGAATAACACATATCTAGGTATTCACCGCCTGGAACTGCGCGCACCTGGTCAGCGAAAGTCAGCGCGTGCTCACTTTCCATCTTGAACCTCTGTTATAGTCATGACCAACTTCATCTGGTCGGAATAATCCACTGCTTCGTTCACCTGGGGCGTTTCATACATGCGCCGGGCGCGTTTTTCCATCTCGGGTTTGAGCATCTCGATTTCCTCATGTAATTTTTCAGTGCCGATTTCCGTGATGGTTTGCTGCATTTCGTTGATCACGCGCGAGTATTTGTCTCCCTCCGCCGCCGAGATCCACTCGATGCGGAAGCGGCCGGGGCTCATGCCCATTTTTTCAAACGCTTTCATCAGGCGGTCGGCGCGCGTGGCCCCCACGCGCTGCCCGGTGATATAGTGGCAGTCCTGCGGATGGCAGCCGGAATAGAGCACCGCCCCCGCCCCCAGCCGGAAGGCTTCATAGATGAAGTCGCTGTCCATGCGCGCCGAACACATCACGCGGATGCCGCGCTCGTTGGCGGAATAATCGAAATGGCTGGTGCCAGCCAGGTCAGCGCCGCCATAAGAACACCACTGGCAGCGGAAAGCGAATATCTTCTCTTCCGGCCGGTCAGCCAGCAGGGCGCGAATCTGCGCCAGGATTTGGGCGTCGGTGAAATGCATTTGGGTGATGGCGTTATGCGGGCATTCCGCCACGCATCCGCCGCAGCCGTGGCATTTAGCAGTGGTTACCTGGGCGGCCGTGCCGGTTTCCACCTGGATCGCCCCGTACGGGCAAGCCTTGGCGCACAAACCGCACTGCTTGCCCTGCGCGCTGATGCAGCGGTCTTCCCACACCTGCGCGATGATTGGTTCAATTTGCCATTCATCCGAATGCAGGATGCGCCCCGCGCGCGAAGCGCAGGCCAACCCGGAAGAAACGGACGCCGGGATATCTTTCTGTCCCTGGCAGGCGCCCGCCAGGAAAATGCCATCGGTCGGGCTGTCCACTGGGCGAAGTTTGGGATGATATTCCATGAACCAGCCGCCCGGGCTTTGCGAAATGTTCAAAACCGAGCTGACCGTGTCCACGTCCGGTTGGGGTACGGCAGCCTGGTTGAGCATGACCATGTCGTATTCCAGCTCCATCACCTTTCCCAGCGCCACGTCTTCAGAATGAATGAACAGGTTGCCGGTCTGGTCGTCCTGCGTGATCAGGCTCGGGCGCCCCTGGATAAAACGGATACCCATGCCGCGCGCGCGGTCATAGAACTCCTCATAGCCCTTGGAGGGCGTGCGGATATCCATGTAATAGATGGCAATATCCAACTCTGGATTCGCTTGTTTAAGCAGCACGGCATTTTTAATCGCATACATGCAGCAGAAATTGGAGCACCAGGGATTGAAACGTTTGTCGCGCGAGCCGACGCAGTTGATGATCGCCAGCCGCTTGGGGTTCTGTCCGTCGCTGGGGCGGGTCAGGTCGCCAACCGTAGGCCCGGCCGAGTTGTTCAGGCGCTCCATCTCCATCGCCGTGATCACGTTCGGGTAGCGCCCGTACCCGTATTCCGGTATGACGCTCGGGTCGAAGTGGTTGAATCCGGTGGCCACCACGATCGAACCGATATCTTCCCAGACGGTTTTATCCTCCTGGCTGAAATCGATTGCGTCCAGCGCGCCGCAGGCTTCCACGCATTTGTAACAGTGGATGCAGGCTTCCTGGTCGATGGTGTAAAGCAATGGAACAGACTGGCTCATGGCAACGTAAGCCGCTTTGCGCGGAGCCAGGTTCATTTCGAAATAATTCGGGACTTCAATGGGGCAGACCTTGGCGCATTCGCCGCAGCCGTTGCAGCGGTCCGCGCGCACGTAGCGCGCTTTTTCACGCAGCTGCACCTTGAAGTTACCGACGTAGCCTTCTACGCGTTCAACATTGGTATAAGTTCTGACATCAATTTTCGGGTGACGCGCCGCGTCAACCATTTTTGGTGCGAGAATTCATATACTACAGTCCA
>CAZDUN010000124.1:0-7306 GCA_964508615.1 uncultured Pelolinea sp.
GTTCTGTTATAGTTCAAGTTGGTATTGGCCTGGTTGATATGATAGTCCTTGGACTGGATCGGGTCGATGCCGGTCACCTGAAAACCGCTTTCGGCGAAAACCACCGCCAGCGGCAGGCCGACATAACCCAGCCCCAAAACAGCCACCTTGGCGGTTTTATTTTCCAATTTTTTGATTAATTCCTGTGCCTGATCCATGCTTCACCTGTTAGAAAAAACTGAGTTGGGTAGCGTCGTCTTGCGCTTTGGGTTCCCGGGCTGCCGCGTGCTCGGCCGCGGATTGCCTGGCTTTCTCAACCAGGGCGGATAATTGCGAAAAATCGTGGATGAGCGTTTGCTTCAACGCCGGCTGGTGCAGGGCGGCGGCGGGATGGTACATGGGGATGATGAAGCGTTCCCCGATCCAGGCCGGGCGGCCGTGGATGCCGCTGATCTTGGCGTCCTTGAAGTAGCGCGCCATGGAAAAGCGGCCGAGCGTGACGATCACCAGCGGGTTAATGGCTGCGATCTGGCGGTCGAGGTAATCCTGACAGGCGGCCAGCTCCTCCGGCTGCGGGTCGCGGTTGCCGGGCGGGCGGCACTTGACCACGTTAGTGATAAAGACCGCTTCCCTTTCAAAACCGCCGTGGTTCAGCAGTTCATTCAAAAACATGCCGGCCTGGCCGACAAAAGGACGGCCCTGCTCATTTTCGTGAAAACCCGGACCTTCTCCGATCAGCATGATCTGCGCGTCGGCCGGCCCCTCGCCGGGCACGGCGTTTTTACGCGATTGGCTCAAAATGCAATGATCGCACTGCTGGATCTGGTTGGCGATCTCCCGTAAGGTTTCTTCAGCGCCCACAGTCTTTCCTTTCCCTATAATTCATCATTCCATTCACCTGCTTACCGTTCATGCTTCAGCGGGCGTGTTCAGCGTATGCAGGTAGATGGGGGCCAACGTTACGACGTCATCCACCTGTTGTTTTTCCAGTTTTTGAGCGGCCAATTCCGCCAGCCGCGCGGGCCGCCGCACGTTCTCGGCCGGGCTGGCCAGGATGGCGTTGCGCCAGCGCCTTTCCAGCATGCGGCGTTCTTCCACGTCGAGCTCGCCGCAAATCAGCGCGGGGCTGGTCAGGCGGGCTTCCAGTTCCACGGCGCTGGTGATGAAAATCTCACCCTGCGGCTGCCAGGAACCCGATGCAGCACGGTATTCCTGCGCGGCCAGCCGTTCGCGCCCGGCTTTCAGCAGGGCGATCAACGCTATGTCGCGCGGCGGCTGGCAGGCCGCGCTGATATCCAGGGTGGGGATGCCGATGACCGGGATGCGCAGCGCCAGCGCCAGGCCTTTGGCGATCGCCAGGCCGATGCGCAGGCTGGTGAAAGAACCCGGGCCGAGCGCCACACCCACTGCCTGCAGATCGCTGACGCGCATCCCGCAGTCGCTGATGGCGTTTTGGATGGCCGGCGCCAGCTCGACCGTATGGCGGCGGCTGGTGCGCCAGACCTTTTCATACAGGATGTGCGCATCCTGCAGGAGCGCCACGCCCATCCATTGGGTCGAGGAGTCTATCGCCAGGATCATGCGAAGCCTTTCATCACGTTCATGCGCAATTGTTCCACCATTTCTTCAAAACGCCTGCCGCGCGGGTTGAATAACAAGCTGCGCTGCTCTTCATCCAGGTATTTCATGTCAATCCACAGATGCTGCGCGGGCAGGGCGGTTTTTACCCTTTCCGCCCATTCTACCAAAAACGGGCCGTCCGCGATCATGCCATTCAGGTCGAGGTCTTCGGCTTCCAGTGCGTCTTGCACGCGGTAGGCGTCGAAATGGTTCATCTCGAAGCCGCCGGCTTTGCGGTAATTATTGACCAGCACGAAGGTCGGGCTGGTGACCGCGTCCAGGCTGCCCCAGCCCTGCGCGATGCCCTGCGCCAGGGTGGTCTTGCCGGCGCCCAATTCACCGCTCAGACAGACCACGTCGCCGGGCTGCAGGAAAGATCCCAGGCGGATGCCGATGCGCCGCGTTTGCTCGGGGCTGCGGCTGATGAATTCAAACGAGTGGGCATCCAGAATCGGCATAGTCCTATTTTAACCGGCGTTTAGAGGCCGGCTTTGGCAGCGATGGCGCGCGCGATCTCGCGCGAAGCGTGCGGGCGGGCGAGGCGCGTGGCGTTGGCCACTGCCTCCAGCCGTTTCTCGGGATGATCGATCCAGTCGCGTAGCGTTTCAACGATGTCCTCCGTCTCCGGCGCCCAAACGCCCGCACCCTCATCCGTAACGTAGGTTACGTTGCCTTCTTCCTGGCCGGCGATGCGGTGGTACAGGATGATGGGCAGTTCGGCGATCAGCGCTTCGCAAATGGTGCCGGGGCCGGCTTTGCTGACCAGCACATCCGCGGCACGCATGAATTCGGGCATCTCTTTAACGAAGCCGTAAATGAAGGTGGGGTTATTCCAGTGATGCCCTTCCAGTTTATCCTTCAGGCGCTTGTTGCGCCCGGTGATCACCGCCAGCGCGGCATCCAGGCGGGCATCGTTGATCTTTTTCGAGACTTCGCCCAGCGGACCCATACCCTCGCCGCCGCCCACCAGCAGGATGACCAGTTTATCCTCCGGCCAACCGAGCTTGCGGCGCAAGGTTTTTTTATCTTCGGCTGGATGGCAGAAACGGTCTGCGACCGGCAGCCCGATCACCTGCAATTTTTCCGCTGCAATGCCCAGATCGATCCCGTTTTGGCGGGCCTGCGGAGTGGGCACGATGATCAGGTCGGCCTGGTTGTTGAACCAGGCGCAGTGCGTGGAAACCAGATCGGTAACCACCGTGATAAAAGGCGTGGGGTCGTTTTTCTTTTTTTGAGCCCGCAAAAAGGGAGTGTTAATCAGGGGGTGCACGGAAACCACCACATCACAGGGATGCAGGCGGTGCATGCGGTAAATATACAAGCGGATATAAGGCCACAGTGTGGCGTAGATCATGCGCATGCGGTGGGGATCATCGGTGGTTTCGAAAGCCAGCTTCCACAGGTCATCCAGGCGCGACATGGCCGGGTAGGTGGGGCCGGCCAGGTTGAGCGGCGGCGGGGAATAATCGGCAAAGAAATCCACCATTTCCCAGCTGAATTTACCCGGGTACTCCAGATCGAGCGCCTCGATGATGGCTTCCGACGCGCTGCGATGGCCGCCGCCAGTATCTGAAAACAGAAACAGGATGTGAGGTTTTTTGTGATTATTGGTCATCAACGGTCGATTTGCCCAGATTTTTCTTCAAACGGTTTTTAAGCTCCCTGCGCGTCAACAGCACGCGGTGCTTGCAGGTGAGGCACTCCAGCCCGATATCCGCGCCCAGGCGCACCACTTTCCAGGTATAGCCCCCGCAGGGATGCGCTTTCTTCAGCTGCAGGATGTCGTTCATATCCAGGTCGGGGAGCATGGCTCGATTATATCGCAAGTTGTCTTTGGGGCGCTTTGCGATTATAGTTAAGCCATGTTGAGCCAATCCCCTGCCGATCTCATCTCGGCCATCATCACCCTGTTGATCGCGTTCACGTTCCACGAATTCGCGCACGCCTGGACGGCCACGCGTTTCGGCGACGATACGCCGCGCCTGTTCGGGCGCTTGACCCTCAACCCGCTGCGGCACCTGGATATAATGGGCAGCCTGATGCTGATTTTCACCGGCTTCGGCTGGGCCAAACCCGTGCCGGTCAACTCAAACCGCATCCGCCAGCAATCGCCTTCCGCCTTGATGCTGGTGGCGGTTTCCGGGCCGCTGGCGAATTTCCTGCTGGCTTCACTGGCTGCTATTCCCCTGCGCTTCGGCTGGCTGCAGCCCAGCGCGGGCCTGATCAGTTTCCTGCCCACGCCTTATTATTTCAGCCTGTTTTTCGTATATACCAACCTGGGCTTGATGGTATTCAACCTTCTGCCCCTGCCGCCGCTGGATGGCGAAGAGATCCTGCTGTACCTGCTGCCGGCGGAATGGGAGCGTAAATGGGAGACCATCCGCCCGTATGGGCCTTACCTGCTGCTGTTCCTGCTGTTGATTGGGCCGATGATTGGTTTCAGCCTGATCGACACGGTGCTGGCTCCGGTCATCCACTTTTTCGCCAGATTCCTGTTGGGAGGTTTTTAGTGGCCGTACAAGTTGCCGTGCTTGGGCTGACGCGCGCGGGCATCTCCGCTGCGCTGGCGCTGCGCGCCAGGCATAATGAAATCCAATGCAAAGGCTGGGATCGCGACCCGCACCGGCTGGCCGCCGGCGAACGTTCCAGGGCATTCCAGGGTTTATCGAAACATATTAAAGAAATTGCGCCCGGCGCGCCGGTGCTGCTGATGGACCTGCCCGCGCGGGATTTGCAAGCTGCGTTGAGTGGTTTAAAAGGAAATCTCAGTCCCGAGGCGGTGCTTGTCAACCTGTCCGCGCTGCACGTCCAGCCGGCTCAATGGGCGCGGGAAGCGCTGGGCGGCGCTGCGAAGTTTGTCAGCCTGCTGGCGGCTTATCACCCACATACGTTAAATGAAGCCGGGGATGATGCGGACGAAGCCCGCGAGGACCTTTTTGCACGGGCGGTTATTTATATCTCCGCTCCCGCGGATACTGACGAGGCTGTGCTGGACCTGGCAGCTGATTTGGTTTTAATGCTGGGCGGATTGCCGGTCTTTGCGGACGCCGCCGAAGTGGAAGGGTTGGCCGCGGCCAACCTGCTGCTGCCCGTGCTGACCAGCGCGGCGCTGATGGCGGCGGTCAGCCGCCAGCCCAGTTGGCAGGACGGCCGGCAGCTGGCGGGGCGCGCGCTGGCGCAAGCGACCGCACCGTTAGCCGAAATGTCGATTGGGGCGCTGGCAGGGGAGGCGCTCGCCAACCGGCAGAACACGCTGCGGCTGCTGGACGACCTGACGGCTGCCATTCGGCAGATGCAAGCTACCCTGCAGCGCGAGGATGGCGCCGCTCTGGAGAACCTGCTGGCGGACGGACTGGACGCGCGCCTGGGTTGGCTGAAAGAGCGCACGCCGCAGGCGGAGGAGCGCGGGAAGGGCAGCGGAAAAACCAGCGAAAGCGTACAGGAAAAGCGGGCGCTGGAGCGATTTCTCAGTTTGGGAAAATAGGAACGTGGCATTTTTCTGCTATTTGCTGGAATGCGCGGACGGCACGTACTACTGCGGCTGGGCCAAGGACGTCACGCGCCGGCTGGCGGTGCACAACCGCGGGCAGGGAGCCAAATACACACGCACGCGCTTGCCGGTGGCGCTGGTCTATTACGAAGAGTTGGACAGCCAGTCGGAAGCCATGCGCCGGGAACGCGCCCTGAAGAGAAAAAACCGCGAGCAAAAAGCCGCCCTGATCAAAACCTTTACGGAGAACATGCATGCCTGATCAAAAATTCGCGCTTCCGGATTGGGAGATCCAGGTGATCTCGCCCGGGCGTGTGAACCTGCTGGGCGAACACGTGGACTACAACCAGGGGCCGGTGCTGCCGATCGCCATCGACCGCTACGTGCGGCTGGCGGCGCGCCCGCGCGCGGATGACCTGGTGGTGATCGAATCCCTGGATTTAAATGAAAAAACGCAATTCCATCTGGCCGGTCTGGAACAGCGCGCTGACGCAGACGGGCGGCCGCTGGCCGGCTGGGCGCTCTACCCGGCGGGCGTGGCCTGGGCGCTGCGTGAAAGCGGGCTGAAAGTGCGCGGCCTGGAGGCGGTGATCGCTTCCGACCTGCCGATCGGCGCGGGCTTGAGCAGCTCGGCGGCCCTGGAGCTGGCCTTCGCGCTGGCCTGGGGCGCCGCGGCCGGCTGGAGCATGGAGCGCATGGCGCTGGCGCTTTTATGCCAGCGCGCAGAGAACCTGTACGCGGGGGTCAATTGCGGCCTGATGGACCAGTTCACCTGCGCGCACGGCGTGGCGCGCCACGCGTTGTTTTTCGACACGCGCAGCCTGCAATGGCAGCCGCTGCCCATGCCGCCGGGCACGACCGTGGTGATCGCCGATTCGGGTTTGCGGCGGCAGCTTTCCGCTTCGGGCTACAACCAGCGCCGCGCGGAATGCGAACAGGCTGCGCGCGCCTTGAGCGCGCGCCTGCCCGGCATCCAATCGCTGCGGGATGTCAGCCCCGCCCAATTGGACGCACATGCGGATTGTTTGACGGAAAACGAGCGCAAGCGCGCGCGGCACGTGGTGGAAGAGATCGAACGCGTGCGGCAGGCAGCCATGTGCCTGGCGCAGGAAGACGCGCCCAGTTTCGGGCGGTTGATGGCAGCCGGGCACGCTTCGCTGCGCGACCTGTTCGAGGTCAGCCTGGCGGAGCTGGACGGGCTGGTGGAGGCGGCGCTGTCGATCACGGGCTGTTACGGCGCGCGCCTGACCGGCGCGGGTTTCGGCGGCTGCACGGTGAACCTGGTGGAGAAGGATGCGGCTGGCGCGTTTTCTCAAGAGCTGCAGCGCCAATACCGGCAGAAGTTTGGCCGGCAGGCGCAGGTTTACGTGTGCCAGCCTTCGCGCGGCGCGCACCTGGCGGGAACATAAAAGGCGGGCTTCCACCTGTACTCAGCTTTTTTGAGTAATCCCGCCGTTTTTTACACATAAGCTGATTCCTGCCGAGATCCTTCGCCCCTTTGGGGCTCAGGATGACAAACCGACAAGCACATAGGGCGGCATTCCACCTTTAGCCTTAGCCGCCTTTTTTTAATCGGTGAAAATGGGCAGGTGACCGAGCGCGACGACCTCTTTCCAGTCGTCCTGGTTGCCCTCGGTGAAGATGGCCGCTGAGAAGACGATCTGGCCGCCGGCTTTTTCCAGGATCTTGCGCATGCCGCCCAGGGTCGAGCCGGTGCTGATGACATCGTCCACGATGGCGACCTGCTTGCCTTCTATTAAGGAAATGTCTTTCTCATCGAGGATGAGGGTTTGCGGTTTGCCGGTTGTGATGGAGAGCGTTTCAGCCTTGATGGCGTCGCCCATGTAGATCTTGTAATCCTTGCGCAGCACCACGTAGGGCTTGCGGGTTTCCACGGCCAACGCGTGGATGAAGGGGATGCTTTTCGATTCGGCGGTTACCAGCACATCGTAGTTTTTATCGGCCAATTTTTTGGCCATTTCCCTGGCGCAGGCGGTGACCAGTTCCACGTCGCCCAGGATGTTGAGGATGGCAATTTTCAGGCCCGGTTTGATCTCGAACAGGCGCAGGTCGCGCTTGACCCCGCCGATCTCGATGGGATAGTAGGCACGCTTTTCAGTCATGGTTCCCTCCAGAGAGGTGAGATTTAAATTTCCGCCAGTAGTGTATCACAACCTGTGAAATTGTATGGATGAATAGAAAAGACGGTCGTAAATA
>CAZDUN010000125.1:0-3092 GCA_964508615.1 uncultured Pelolinea sp.
ATCTGTGCGAAGACGTTATCGTAAGAAACCGAGCTGGTCGGGCTGAAGGTGGCGCGCAGATGATCGAGCAGGTCAGGTACCACAGCGAAAATGGGATCGTCGTTCAGGGCGGCACGGTAATGCCCAATGGCGGCAGCCAGGTGGGTCTTGCCGGTGCCGTAAGTGCCCATCAGCACCAGCCAGCCGTCCGGCTGCTCAGCAAAACGCTGCGCGGCAAAAAACGCATTATCCAGGCTATTCTGCTCATCTTGCGGCAGGTTCTCTTCCTTGCGCGCGCTGAATTTATCGAATGTGCGGTGATCGCTGACGTGCGCCAGCGACGAGATCGGCGAAATATTGGAATCGATCAGGGGATTGCGGTAATCGGACGCGTCGATCTGGATTTTGATCACCAGTTCGCGGTCTTGCAAGCGCGAACTGACGCGCTCGTCAATTTCACTCAACCCGAGATTGGTGGTGATCACGGTTGGTAATTTATGCGTATAGCGATGATTGATGATTTGATACAGCTTTTCGCGCGCCCAGGGGGTGGCGTTTTGCGTGCCCAGGTCATCCAGCACCAGGAAGCGGATATTCTTAATTTCCTCGAATCTGCTTTCATAACTGGTCTCTTCCGAGCCGAAACTGTAGCGCAGCCAATCCAGCAGGTCGGGCACGGTCAGGAAGAGCGTCTCCACGCCCATCGAAACCACTTCATTGGCTATGGCGGCTGCCAGGTGCGTCTTGCCGCAGCCGTAGCTGCCCATCAGCAGCAGCCAGCCATTCAGGTGATGGGCATAATTGCGCGCGGTGTTAAACGCGATTTCCAGGGTTTTGTTAATATCTTTTTGCTTCCCGTGCCCACTGACCTCGAAGCTGTCGAAGGTCATATTCTTGAATGTATCCAGGTTGCTGATGCGGTACAGGCGCTGCACGCTGGCGCGTTGGATATTTTCCAGCTGGCAGCTGCACGGTTCCAGCTTGCCATAGTCCGGATCGCTGACCGGCAGATCGCGATAGACCCAGCCAAAACCGCCGCAGATGGGGCAGACGTCTTTGCCGGAAGCGCGACGTGTGGTTTTTTCTTTAGTGTTGTCCGATTTCTCCATATTCGCCTTTGAGGTAGCGGCGGTGATCTTCCTGATCGTCTCTCCGATGGGTTCCATCTCTTCCTTCCTCCTGCCAGCGCTTCAATATGCTTTCAACGTACTTCCAGCGGCGCACGTTGTTTTTAACAGCCAATTGGATGGCTTCGCTGATCCACTCTTCCGGGTAGGTCTGCTGGGCGTCGCGCAGGCTGTCCGTCAGGATGGGCGTCAACGGGCCGATGTTCTCTTCATACAACCGGTAGATGTTGGGCTGCGTCATCTCCAGCGTGGGTTTGACGCCCTCGCTAGAAATCCGGCCCTGCCGCAGCAATTCGGCGGCTGCCCGCCCGCGCGGGCTGTTGATAAAGAATAACGCTTCTCCTGTTTTCGGGTCGCTCGCCTGGATCAGGCTGCCGCGCGCGGCGGCCTGCCGCAAGCTTTCTGCCGCCAATTCCTCTTTTGATGATCCACCCTGCAGGCCTTCCAAGAAAATCTCATCCAGCATGAGGTCTTTGACCCTGAACGCCAAACCATAATCACCCGTTTTATAGGCTGACCACAACAGGTAGATGGTGGTCTTCAGCTCATTGACATCCTCGATAGCAGGCAATAGCTCGCTGAAAAACTGGTCCGGCAGGGCGCCGAACTGCTTTTTCCGTTCCTCGAAACCCTGAAATATTCCATCCATTGCGTCGGCTTATTTGATCGTGGCCATATCATAGAACTGCGCCAGGTCTTTGATGAACATCATCTCGAGGTCCTTGGTGGGGCCGTTTCTGTGCTTGGCGACCATCAGCTCGATGATCTGCTTGTTCTGCGCTTCATCGGCGATTTCTTCCTTGTTGTGGATGAACATCACAATATCCGCGTCCTGTTCAAGGCTGCCGGACTCGCGCAGGTCGGAGAGCATGGGTTTTTTATCGGTGCGCTGTTCGACCGCGCGCGAGAGCTGCGCGGCAGCCAGCACGGGCACGTTCAACTCGCGCGCCAGCGTCTTCAGGTTGCGGGAAATATAGGATACCTCTTGCACGCGGTTATCATTGCGCGTATCGCCGGACATCAACTGGATGTAATCCACCAGGATCAGGTCAATGTGGTGCTCCAGGTGCAGCCGGCGGCACTTGGTGCGCATCTGGATGGGTGTCAGGGCAGGCGTATCATCCAGATAGATCCTGGAGTTGCTTAAGTTTTCCATGGATTGCGTCAGCAGGTCCCAATGGTCAGGCGCGATCTTGCCAGAACGCAGTTCCTGGGTGTTGATGCCGGTCTCCTGCGCGATCATGCGCTGCACCAATTGTTCATTGGACATTTCCAGCGAGAACATGGCCACGTGTTTCTTGTGCTTCAGGGCGGCATTCTTGGCGACTGTCAGCAGGAAACCGGTCTTGCCGGTGCCGGGGCGGCCAGCGATGATCAACAGATCGGAGCGCTGCAGGCCGCCTAACAGGTCATCCAGTTTGGATAAACCGGTGGGAACGCCCACGATCTCGTCGCTGCGCTGTGAAAGCATCGAAACGCGATCGTAAAAATCATTGATGACGTTCTGGATGGGCTGCAGGTCGCGCCGGATGCGGCGTTCGCTCAGGTCGAAGATGGATTTTTCAGCGCTGTTGATGATATCCTCGACCGGCTTTTCTTCCTGATAAGCCAGCTTGGCCATCTCGTTGGCGGCTGCCAGCATGCGCCGGCGCACGGAAGTCTCTTCCACGATGTGGGCGTAGGCGGCCGCATTGAGCGAGCTGGGCGTCTGGTTGATCAACATCATCAGGTAAGCCTGCCCGCCGATCTCTTCCAGCTGGCTGCGGTTTTCCAATTCTTCGCTCAGTGTCAGGATGTCAATGGGAATGCGGTTTTCGTGCAGGTGATTAAATACTTCCCAGATCCAGCGATTGCGGATGATATAGAAGTAATCCGCGTCCAGCACCTGGGCTACGTCGAAATAGGATTCAGGGTTGATCAGCACGCTGCCCAGCACGGCTTCTTCAGCCTGCCGGTTATGCGGCTGGGATTGAATGGTGTTGGAAC
>CAZDUN010000125.1:3102-7166 GCA_964508615.1 uncultured Pelolinea sp.
CAAAAACGAATATTGGCTTTATGTCTCATCCGGATTTTCATCCTTCTGATCCGAATCGGCGTCATCGCTGGAGGCTTTTCCGCTTTTTTTCTTGAAATACTCCTCAAAAATCGAGAGGCGCTCGTCGCTGAAGGTGACCCGGGCGTTGTCTTCCGGTTCAGCGCTGCTCTTTTCTGGCCTGCCAGTTTCATCTTCTTCGCCGCTTTCGTTGATTTCCTCCGGAATGATGCTGGCTTCGTCCATTACCTGCTGTTCGACCAGGATGGGCACATGCGCGCGCACGGCCAACGCGATGGCATCCGAAGGGCGCGTATCCACATTGATTTTCTTATCTTCTCTTTCGATCACCAGGGTGCCGTAGAAAATATCATCCTTGAGGGAGCTGATCAGCACCTGGGTCAGGCGTCCGCCCAACAGGTTGATCAGGTTATGCAACAAGTCATGCGTTTGCGGACGGGAGACTTCAATTTCCTGCAATGCGATGGTGATGGCTTCGGCTTCATAAGGCCCGATCCAGATTGGCAGGAAGCGGTCGGCATCGACCTGCTTCAAAACCACGATGCGCTGCTGGTTGGTCAGGCTCACTCTCAGGCTGTCGATTTTGACTTCAATTAGCTCTGGCATGCGCTCCTCCGCGGTTAATTTATTCTAACATGCCGCTGATGGAAACCCAAATTTAGACTGTAATTTAAGATAGTGTATAATATTTCACAGCCGCGATTTTTTAAGAATTCCCTGGTTACTTAATCTTTGCAGGCGAGGGGGAATCCGCGGATTTGTATAAATAATCAATAAACAGGATGTTATTATAATATTGGCAAAAGGAATCGTAATATCTGAAATAACAGGGATATGGTAAACTGAACACTTTTGAGCGCCTGGTTATATGAAACATCTATTATTGCTTATCGAAGCTAAACGAGCGGATCGGCCCTCCTACATGTCAGGTTTGAGCATGAAGGGGTTCGATGTCGATTCGGTCAGCACCGGTTCCGAGGCGCTAAAAAAACTCACCACCATTGAACCCAAGGCAGTCATCGTCGATGCCGCCTCCATGCGCACTTCCGGCACGCGCATCTGCAACGCGCTGCGTAAAGTGCTGAAAGAGATCCCCATCATCCTGATCGTGGCGAGTGACCAGATGGATGTTGATCCGGATTGCGCCGATGAGATCCTGCGGCTTCCTTTTACCATGCAAAAGCTGCTCAACCGCCTCAAACCCTATATGGCCATGAACCAGAACAAAAAATTGGTGGTGGGGACAATCGAGCTGGATTTGAAACAGCGCTGGGTGCATTGCGATGGCAAACGCACGCGCCTGACGCCGCGCCTGTTCATCCTGATGGAAACCTTCATGCGCCGGCCGGGCGAGGTGCTACAGCGCGATGAGCTTTTCAAAAAATTATGGGAAACGGATTACCTGGGCGATACGCGTTCGCTGGATGTGCACATAAGCTGGCTGCGCCAAGCCATCGAAGCAGACCCGCGCCGCCCGCGCTACATCAAAACCGAGCGTGGGGTGGGCTACCGTCTGGAGGTGGAAAAACCCAAGCGGCCGACCAAAAGCGAAAAAAGCTAAATAAAGCCTGATGTTAAATTGAAAGCGATACCAATCGCTTTTTGTTTTAACAAATAAACAGCCGGATTTCCAAAAGCCGGCTGTTTATTGATTAAGGATCTGGATTATTGCAGTGCCATGACCAGCGTCAGCAGCAGGCCGCCGGCGATCACGCTGCCCAACTGCCCGGCGGTATTGGCGCCCATGGCGTGCATCAGGATGAAGTTCTCAAAATCCTCATCCTGCGCCATTTTGGCGGAAAGCCGGCCGGCCATCGGGAATGCGCTGATGCCGCAGGCGCCGATCAACGGGTTGATCTTGCCGTTGGTAACCCATGCCATCAGTTTACCGAATAGCAGACCCATGATCGTGTCGAGGATGAAAGCCAGCAGCCCCAGCGCCAGGATTTGCAGGGTGGCCAGGTTTAAGAAACTCTCGGCGGTCATCGTCCCGCCGATGGTCAATCCCAGGAAAAGCGTGGCGATGTTGATGATCTCGTTTTGGGCGGATTTGTTCAGGCGCTCCACCACGCCGGATTCACGCAGCAGGTTGCCCAGCATCAGCGCGGCAATCAAGGGAGCGGCGGTGGGCGCCAGGATGCTGATCACGATCGTGACCACGATCGGGAAAATGATCAGGGCTTTCTTGCTGACCGGTTTGGGCGAGTATTCCATGCGGATCAAGCGTTCCTTGTGGGTGGTCAGCAGTTTCATCACGGGCGGCTGGATGATGGGGATCAGGCTCATGTAGGAATAAGCCGCCACGGCGATGGGCGCCAGCATGTGCGGCGCCAGCTTGCCGGCCACGTAAATGGCGGTTGGTCCATCGATCGCGCCGATCACGCCGATCGAGGCCGCTTCATTCAGGTTGAAGCCCAGGAGGGTGGCCAGGATCAAGGTGCCGTAGATGCCGAATTGGCCGGCCGCGCCCAGTAATGCCAGATGCGGCTGGGCCAGCAGCGGGCTGAAATCGATCATACCGCCCACGCCGATGAAGATCAGCAGCGGAAAAAGCTCCGATTGGATGCCCGCGCGGTAGAGCACCGAGAGAAATCCTTCGCCATCCGCCGAGGCGGCCATGCCCAGGTTCGCCAGGATACAGCCAAACCCGATCGGCAGCAGCAGCACAGGTTCATATTCCTTGGCGATGGCCAGGTAGATCAGCAGCAGGCCCGCCACGATCATGATCAGGTTGCCGCCATGCAGCGTCAGGAAATCGTTGCTGAAGTAGGTCCAAAGCGCGCCGAAATTCATGGTCAGGCCGCCTGGTCGGCCAGTTCGACCAGCAGTTTACCCTGCTGAACCTGATCGCCGACGGATATATGGATTTTTTTTACTTTGCCGGCCCGGCTGGCGCGGATGGAGTTCTTCATTTTCATGGCTTCCAGCACGCACAGCTCCTGGCCGTAGGCAACCGTCTCGCCTTCACTTACCTTGATCTCGATGATCACGCCCGGGATCGGCGCGCTCACGGCGCCAGGCTTGCTGGTTATGGAGTTGCTGTTTCCGTTGATGGAGGGCTTTTCAGGCAGCGCAGCAGGTACCGTTGCGGGGCGGGGAGAATTGGAGGCGGTTGCGGCTTCTTCCGGCCAGACCTCGAATTGTTCACCGTCCACTTCGACCAGGATGGGACGGGTTTGCATGTCTCCCACCTTGACTTGGTAGGTTGTATCCTGGATCTTGATGTTAATTTTCATAATGTTCCCTTTTTCTTGCGGAGTAGCGCGTTGCTCGCTTCGATCTGGCGGCTGCGCCCCAGGCTGAGCCAGAGGCTGGGGCCGGCTGATTTGCTGCTTGAAGCGTTGATTGTGGATGCTTTCTGTAAAGCCAGCGCTGCCGCGACAGCAGCGGCGGCAACTTTGCGCGATGTGGAGCTTTCACTTTCGGGGAGGTCAGCCATGCCGCTGGCCGATTCATCGGCACGCGAAAGGGATTTGCCGTTGGTCAAGCGCACCAGCAGCGCCATCATCAACCACAACAGGATCAATCCGATAAAAATCATCCCGCCGCCAATCAGTGAGATCAACAAAGCATTATTCATGCGCGGCCTGCCTAAACCGGTGGGTTGCCGTGCTTGCGCGGCGGGTTCTGAACTTGCTTTTCTTTGATGATGGCAAGCGCGCTGATGATCTTCATGCGCGTTTCCGAAGGCAGAATGATTTCATCGCAGAAACCGGCATTGGCCGCCGCGTAGGGATTCAGGTATTTATCCTTGTATTCCTGAATGACCTTTTCGCGTTCCGCCTGCGGGTCTGGCGCGCTTTGAATGCGCCGGGCGTGCAGGATGTTGGCGGCGCCTTCCGCGCCCATCACGGCGATCTCGGCCGTCGGCCAGGCATAGGTGATGTCCGTGCCGAGGTATTTGCTGCTCATCACGATATATGCACCGCCATAGGCTTTGCGTGTTACCACGCTGACCTTGGGGACGCTGGCTTCGGAGTAAGCGAACAGCACCTTGGCGCCGTGGCGGATGATGCCGCGGTGCTCCTGCTGGACTCCCGGCAGAA
>CAZDUN010000126.1:0-3540 GCA_964508615.1 uncultured Pelolinea sp.
AATCGCGTTCCTGCAAATCCTTGGATTTGCCATTTTTTACATCGGCGCTTTGTTCTTTACCTGGGCGGTTGCTTTTGCTGGGGAATCCCTGCGGCCTTCCACATCCGATGTTCATTCCGATCACAAATTGATTCAGGAAGGACCACTGGCAGTTGTACGTCATCCATATTATGTCTCCTACGTTGTCATTTTGGCAGGGTTGAGCCTGGCTTTGTCAACTCCCTGGCCGCTCTTGCCTGCCCTGTGTGTTGTGATCGGCATGCGGCCCACAGCAGCAGCTGAAGAAAAGGAATTGGTAGCCTTGTTTGGTGAGGCATATCTGCGATACCAACGCAGAGTGGGTCGATTTTTCCCCAAGTTTATTAAGTCGGCTGGGTGAGTGTGATTAATATGAGACCGATGGCTAAGCCAGTCGATCGCGAAGCTTACTCTTTAAGTAAGCCTGCGCATCTGCGTTCAGCATGACGCTGGTCAAGCTGGCCGAAAGCCCCACCGTCACCGCCCAGCTTACCGACCTGGGCATCCAAAGCTCCTGATGCTTTCCCAATTTTCCCTAATATATAATCTTTCTTAGTCAATAAAAAGAGATTGAAATGATGAAATTGCCCCCGGAAGAAGAAGAGTCGAAAAAACCTGCCAAAAAATCTGTTCCGGTGAAGAAAACAGAAATTATTGATGGCTTTACCATCAAGTACCACGCGAATGGAAAAACCATGTGGCAAAAGGAAAGATCCTGGATGGAAAAGCGCAAGGTTATTGGGAGTGGTATCGTCCGGATGGCACGCTGAAAAGGTCGGGCTATTTTGATAATGGCGCACCGGTGGGTGCATGGACGACCTATGATAGTCAGGGACACGTTTATAAAATGACAACAAAAAAAGGAGCGGGCAGCTTGAATCACGAAAACGAACCAAGTTGCCCGCCGGAAGATTCGGCATTAACAGAATAGAATTCGGGTTTTCCCTGCTTCCAGGCAATGTCCGCGAGCGAAGTGAAAAGAGAGATTAAGATGAAACAATCCATCGTGCATGTCGCATTGGTCGTCAGGGATTACGACGAAGCCATTGCTTTTTATACGAAAAAACTGCATTTCACGCTGGTCGAGGATACTTATCAGCCGGAACAGGATAAGCGCTGGGTGGTAGTCGCTCCCCCCGGCTCCAGTGGCACCACCCTGCTTTTAGCCAGGGCATCCAAACCGGAACAGGAAGCTTTCATCGGCCATCAAACTGGCGGCAGGGTCTTTCTCTTTCTCAACACGGATGATTTCTGGCGGGATTATCACGACATGCGCGCTAGTGGAATCAAATTTGTCAGGGAACCGAAAAAAGCCGATTACGGCATGGTGGCGGTTTTTGAAGATCTGTACGGCAATCTATGGGATCTGCTTCAGCTGCGTGATGATCATCCGCTTTCCCAACGAAATTAATCATCCCAAAATGGAGAGAGTTTTATGACAACTTTTCAGGAATCGATGCAAGCCTACCGGTGCTTGCTTGAAGAAGGGTTGCTTCAGCAAGCCTACCGCGGCTTGATGGATTACATGCTGGCGTTGAAAACCCATTTCAAGAATAAATATCCCGAGTACTTCGTTTCCGGCGGCTTGTACTACGGCTTTATGGATATGACCTATTTCTCCATCACGCCCGCCGCGTTGAAAGAACGTGCCTTGAAAATCGCCGTGGTCTTCGTGCACGAAACCTTCACCTTCGAGGTCTGGCTTTCCGGCAGCAAACGCCTGATCCAGGCTGAGTATTGGCAGAAGATCAAGGAGAGCGGCTGGAGTAAATATCGCCTGGTGGCCGATCCTGAAAGGGAGGATGCCGTCCTGCAGCATACCCTGGCTGCTGACCCCAATTTCAGCGATCTGGAGGCGCTCAGCGCGCGCATCGAGCAGGGCACGCTAGCCTTCACCCGGGATGTCCAGGCCTTCCTTGCGTCCCTCTCAAACTAAGCCGGCCCGGCATTCCGCAAGCAGTACTTGATCGTCTCCGCCATGTAATCCATCTGTTTGCGGCTGGTGCGCTGGTCGCAAACCAGCGTCAGCATGCGGCCGGCCATCTCAACTATAGTGGCGTCCTCGTTCAGGCGCGGGTCGCGCGGGATATCCTGCCAGTGAATGGTCAAGCCGATGCCGGCCTTCCCCAGTTCGTCCCACAGCCAGTCCCTTGACACTCCTGACACATAAACCGGCAGCCCCAGCGGCATGGCTTCCGCCGGCAGGCGGGGGAAGATGGGGCTCAGTTGGGGGATGCCGGAGATCGCTTCCAGCAAATAAGCGTAATTCTCGCGCCTTCTTTGGCGGATGCCGGCCCAGTCCAGTCGTTCGATCAATTCCCTTTCCTGCGGGTCACCCGCCACGGCCATATCTTCGCTGTAGTATTGCTCCGAAAGTTCGTATAACCGCACCAGTTCGTCGTAGTCGCCGCTGCCGCCCAACAGGTAACCCGCCAGGCTTTGGCGGTAGGCGCGTATTACCGGCAGGCGCCGGTTGGGGGCATTCTGGCGGCGCTGGATAAACGCTGAAACATCCTGCGTCGTGCGCAGGTAGCCGCCATCGTGCGCGCACAGCTTGCGCAGGCTGTTGAAAGCGAAATCGCCGATGCAGTGCTCGGGGAAACCGGCCTGCGCGTTATCTTCGATCAGCAGCTTGCCGCGCCGCTGTAGCTCCAGCAGCGCCTCCTGCGTCGATGCAGCGTGTGGAAAGCCGAAATAATGGATGAAATAGACTGCCTGATGCCGCCGCGCCTGGCGCTCCAGGTCGGTCCGGTCGATGGAGAAATCCGGCCGCACGGCGTAGTACTCGCAGGTCATGCCGCAGCGCTCCAGCGTGCTGACGATGTCCGGGCACAGGTATGCCGGCAGCAACACGCGCTCGATGCCCTGCGCGCGCAAATAATCGGCGATCACGATCAGGCAGGCCTTCCCGCCGTTCAGGAAAGTCATGCCGGAGGTATCGAGCGCAGGCTGCTCCAGCCGCCAGCGTTCGTCCGTGTAGAATTCACCGCCAACAAACATGGTGTGGCTTCCTCATTACCTTGCAGTATTTTCTCAGGTTCTGTATTGTATTTCATAATAAGAAGTATTTTTTACGTGAATTATGAGCGTGCATCCTTTGGGTATAATCGAGACATGACCATTGCAGTGATCGGCGCGGGCGCTTCAGGCATGGCCGCCGCTCTCCAGGCAGCCTGGAAAGGGGCCGCTGTGACCCTGTTCGAACGCAATCAGGCCGTGGGGCGCAAGCTGCTGGTGACCGGCAGCGGGCGCTGCAACATCAGCAACGCCGCGGCCGCAGCGTCCGCTTACACCTGCGCGGATCCGCGCTGGATGGAAACCCTGCTCAAGCGCTTTGGCGTGCGTGATTTGCTGGAAATGCTGGCGGAAATCGGCGTCCCTGTGCGCAAAACCTCTGACGGCTGGTATTACCCTTTGTCCGAATCGGCTGCCGCGGTCGTGGAAGCCTTTTCCAGCGCGCTGGACCTGGCCGCTGTGGCGCTGGTTCCTTCCACCCGCGTCAGTTCGATCCGCACCGACGGA
>CAZDUN010000126.1:3550-7125 GCA_964508615.1 uncultured Pelolinea sp.
GCGGAAAAGGTTTTATAGTAGAGTTTTCCAGCGGCGGCAAGGAAGTGGAAAATGAGTTCGAGTGCGTGATCGTGTCCGCCGGCGGCAGGGCTTACCCCTCGCTCGGTTCGCGCGGGGAATTGTTCCCGGTGCTCAAAGGTTTGGGTCATACCGTTCTGCCCATCCGGCCCGCGCTCGCGCCTCTGCTGGTCGACCTGGGTGATTTAAAGCCGCTGCAGGGAATCCGCCTGGACGTGGGGGTTACGTTGTGGCATGGATCGCAGCGCCTGGCCGCCGCCGCCGGGAACCTCATTTTTACTCAGTGGGGGTTAAATGGCCCGGCTGTGATGGATATCAGCCAGCATGTCTCTGCCCGGCCCCGTTCGGAATTGGTGTTGTCGCTTGACCTGCTGGCTTATTTTCAGGCAGAGTTTGACCATCTGCTCGCCCAAAAACGGAACAGTCCCCTGCCGCTGGGCGTGTTCCTGGGCGCCTTTTTCCCGCCCAAAGCTGCCCGCACTTTCCTTGGGAATGCTCATTTAGCGCATGAAATACCCCTAAGCCGGGTGGATGATGGCGCGCTTGCGGGTCTGATCGAAAAATTGAAAGATACCCGCCTTCCGGTGAATGGTGTGCGGGATTTTGAGTACTGCCAGATTTCCGCCGGGGGTGTGCCAGTGGACGAGGTCGATCCGCGCACGCTGGAATCGCGCCGGCTGAAAGGTTTGTTCCTGACTGGAGAAACGCTGGATGTGGTCGGCCCCTGCGGCGGGTATAACCTGCAGTTTGCTTTCAGCAGCGGGGCATTGGCCGGCCGGGCGGCCGCTGCCGGTCGGGGCGCCTAGTTTTTGAAAGCGCCCCCTCTCATATTTGCTTTTTAAAATTAAGGAGTTGTATAAAAAAACTGGAATGATTTGATGACTTGACAGGAGGCGAAATGAAAGTCGGCATCATCATTTACACCGTCAGCGGGCATACCCTCCAGGCTGCCCAACGCCTGCAGGCGCGCCTGGCCGCGGATGGCCATGAAGTCAATATGGAGCATATCGAGCTGGAAGGCCCCGCCCGCGTCAGTAACGAAGAAGCCGGGCTGAAAAACAGCCCGCTCATCGTGAAGTACGATACCCTGGTCTTCTGCACCCCCGTGCGCGGCGGCAGCCCGCCCCCGCCCGTGCGCCGCTACCTGGATGGACTGGCTTCCCTGAAAGGCAAGCGCGCCGCCTGCCTGGCCACACACTTTTTCCACCCCTCCTGGGGCGCCAACCAGACCGTTGCTGCGCTGCGGGCAGCCTGCCTGGCCAAAGGCGCGCGTTATCTCGGCGCGGCCGCCGTGCGCTGGCCCGGCCTCTACCGCACCCACCGCATCGAACGCGCCGTGCGCGAGCTATGCGACTTGCTAAAGGAATAAGAACGGCTAAAAAAAATCTCAGATAAACAAATTCTCCTCCCCCATTTTTGTTTATAAAATGGGGGAGGTTGGGAGGGGGTGATTTCAGTTCGTAGGATGGGTTGAGCGCCAGCGAAACCCATCACAAAATCTAAAACAGCATTAACTGTCTAAAAAAAACCAGTTGAGAAAACAAATTCTCCTTCCACTTTTTCGCCTTGTAAAATGGGGGAGAAGGTAAAACAACGATCGTGTAATAAAATATCTCAATAGGAGGGATTGCGTGTCATCCAAAGATCCATTGATCCATGCCTATGGGCGCGACCTGCGCCGCAGCCCCACTCCCGCGGAAGCCAAATTATGGCAGGCCTTGCGCGGCAACCAGCTCGCCGGCGTCCATTTCCGCCGCCAGCATCCCCTCGGAAATTACATTGTCGATTTCTGCGCCGCGCGCCTCAAACTGGTGATCGAAGTGGATGGGGGGCAGCATAAAGAGCAGAATGATTACGACCAACTACGCACAACCGAACTGCAAAGAAAAGGTTATCAAGTCCTGCGCTTCTGGAATTATCAGGTAATGAATTATCTTGAAGAAGTTCTACAAATGATTGAGAAAGCTGTTGAAAATATATGTAATCGATAAAACATCTCCTCCCCCAAAACCGCCAGGTTTTGGGGGAGGCTGGGAGGGGGTGTTAGTAAAATTACGGGGGCCAGAAAGGGCTTGAGCGCCAGCCAAACCCATCGTAAAATTCTGCAATGCCCGCCAACTTCACTCTCTCCCCCTTCACCCCCGCCGACCAGCCCGCCGTCAAAGCCCTGATCCTGGCCGGCCTGGCCGAGCACTGGGGCGCGCTCGACCCGCATAAAAACCCGGATTTGAACGACATCGCCGAGAGCTATAAAGACGCCTGTTTCCTGGTCGCCAAACAGGATGGCAAGGTGCTCGGCTGCGGGGCGCTGGTGCCGCGCTCAGCCGGTACGGCCGAGATCGTGCGCATGTCCGTGGCCGCCTGCGCCCGCCGCACAGGCCTCGGCCGCCGCATCCTGCAGGCGCTATGCGCTGAAGCCCGCGTGCGCGGCTTGCGGCGCGTGATCCTGGAGACCACCCAGACCTGGAGCGAGGTGATCGCTTTCTACCAAAGTTACGGTTTTAAGATCACCCATTACCAGGACGGCGACGTGTATTTCGAACTGACGCTATAATCAGGTTAGCGAGGGAAGCATGCCCAAACCCGGCCCGCAAAAATTGCCCGACCATTTTTATAACGAGTGTCTGCAGGAATACAACGCCCTGCGCGCGGAGATCATCAAGCGCATGGAGATCCGCAACTCGATCGTGTTCGGCACGCTCACCTTCGCCAGCGCGCTGATGGGTTTCGGTCTGAACACGCCGGCGCTGGCCTTGATCTACATCATCATCTCCATGTTCCTGGCTGCTGCCTGGGTGCAGAGCGACGTGATGATCAGCCAGACCGGGCGCTACATCCGCGAGAATATCGAAAAATACGCCCCCGGCCTGCGCTGGGAATCGACCCGCGCCGCCCGGCGCACTGAAGAAAAAAGCAGCGGCGGCATCCGCCCCTCGGTGGTCTTTTCGACCAGCGGGATTTTCATCCTGACCCAGAATGTCGCCCTGATCATTGCCATGCTGAAAATCCGTTCCTTCGGCCTGCTGGACTGGATCCTGTGCGCGATCGCGCTGGTCTGCGAGATCCTGACGATCTACTTCTTCCGCGTGGCTTCCCGCTCGGATTGACCGGGAGCATTTTTTAATCTCGCCCCCTCCGTCACCCCCGCCTTTTTGGTTTAAAATACATTGTCTTTATACCAACGCAATTAATGCTGCTGATTATTTAAAGGCAGGAAGGTGTTAGAGGTATTCAACAATGGAAGCTGCGCGTCATTTCCCCTACGAGTTCATGGAACGCGAGATCATCTCGGCGCAGGATATCGAAGAGCGCGTTAAAGCGCTGGGCGATACCATCACTGCGGATTACCAGGATTCTGAAAAACTGCTGCTGCTCGGCCTGCTGCGCGGCAGTGTGGTTTTCCTCACCGACCTGATGCGCCGCATCCGCCGCCCCATCACCATGGATTTCATGTCCGTGTCCTCCTACAACAAGTCCGAATCCAGCGGCTTCGTGCGCATCGAAGCCGATCACAAAACCAACAGTCGCGGCTGGGACGTGATCCTGATCGACGATAT
>CAZDUN010000127.1:0-3603 GCA_964508615.1 uncultured Pelolinea sp.
TACAATTATAGCACAAACATAAGAATTTTATTAAAATGAGCGCTTTTCCATGAAAATTTAAGACAAACATCCATCGATCAGAATGTTTTCATTCCGCTCAGTAATCCCCTCCTGTATTTCATTATATATAAAGAATCATGAAAAGAGAATTATGTAAATCACCATAACCATAGGACAAATTCAATTTCAGCGAAGATTTACATTATTTTTACACCATCCCCAGTTTTTTTCGTTGTTTTTGCGTACAATTGGGCTGGCAAATGAATGATTGTGGGTAAAAGACCGGCTGCGATAATCTCGGTCATGGTATTAACAAGAGATAAATAAGCTGCGAATTGATTGATATATGCATTTACATTCTGGAAGCTATAATATCGCCAGTTTTTGAATGAGAATTTAGGAAGTAATCATGAATTTACAAATCCAAAATCCACGCATCCTGATCATTGAAGATGATGCTGCGGTATCCCGCAGCCTGCACGACGGATTAGTCAAAGAAGGCTACACCATTCAAATTTGTGATTCAGGCGCCAAGGGCAGCGAGGCTGCCCAAAAATTCCAACCGCACCTGATCATCCTGGATATCCGCCTGCCCGACGGTTCAGGCTTCGATTTCTGCCGCCAGATACGCCAATCCGGCATGCACCAACCCATCCTGATCTTGACGGTGCGCGATGAACCCATCGACAAAGTGCTGGGCCTTGAAATCGGTGCTGACGATTACATGACCAAACCTTACAATCCCAACGAACTGAACGCGCGCATCCGCGCGCTGCTGCGCCGCGCTTATGGCGAATTCTCCTCCAGCGAATCCAAATTGATCTTTATCGGCGACCTGACCATCGATATCCTGCGCGCCACGGTCGCGCGCGGCGAGGCGCTCATCAACCTGACCCCCACCGAGTATCGGCTGTTCGTGCACATGGCCAAACATCCCGGGCAGGTGCTCAGCCGTTCGCAGTTGGTTAGCAGCATCCGCGGCTATGAAACCGAGGAGATCAATGACAGCCAGACCATCACGGTTTATATCCGGCGCTTGCGCGAAAAGCTGGAAAACGACCCCGCCCACCCCAAACTGATCCTGACCGTACCCGGCATCGGTTACCGCTTATCCGTCAACTCTGAAAACCATTAATAGACTGTAACTGGCCATACAGGGGGAAGAAAGATCGATCGCTTAGACTTACGGTCGGTTGAAATCGTACACGTTAAGAATTGGGCTGCTCCGCGAAGCCATAATTAGCAAAAGTGAGATCATCAATAAATGATTTATATGTATCATTATTGTCATTTTGTTTGGGGGAAAGCCAATCAAAAGACTCAATTTCAGAAAGGATATGTGAAAAATATTATTAATAAGACGATCGATTAAGTGATTCTCAATCAAGATCGCCCCACCGGTTCACAAGGCTCACCCCCGATCCCACCGGAAAAGGCAATGACAATCGCAAAAGAAATATGAAATTCGAAAATTAAGGAGACAAAATGAAAAAACATTTCATCGTATTTCTACTGCTGGCGGCGCTGGCTGCTTCGGCCTTCAGTGGCTCGTACAGTGAAATCAGCGGGAAAATCGCTGATACAGCCGCGGCCGATACCACTCCCACCCCCGACGCCGCCGACCCCGGCGCGGCTGCCAAAGATGGTGAACGCCCGCTTTCTGATCAGGAGCGTTTCATCATTGGCGTATTCACCCTGGAAGGCACCGACCTGGCCGTGACGGCTGACCAGGCTGCCAGCCTGGTACCGCTATGGACCAGCATGAAAGCCTACAGCCGCGAACCCGGTCAAATGCCGGCAGGGAGCAGTGATAACAATTTCGGGGATACGCCCGCCGCCACGCCGGAAGCAGGCGGAGAGCCTGCCCAACCGGCAGATGATTCCGAGGAAATCAGCGCGTTGTTCGCGCAAATCGAAGCTGTGCTGACCACCGACCAGTTGGCCGCCATTGAAGCTCTGGAACTTGACCAGGAAGCCCTGAAGTCATTCATAGAAGCCGAGGGCATCGAAATGCCCGCAGGTGAGCAGCCCGGCCAGGGCGCTCAAACGCCCCCCGCAGGCACGCCCTCCGGAGAGGCCATGCCCGCACCCGATGGCACGCCACCCGCCGACGGGCAGCAGCCGGATGGCGCAGGCCAGCCCGGCGGAGAGCGCGCCGGTTTTCAGGTCGCTTCGCAAAGCCTGATCGATGCGCTGATCAAATTGCTGGAAACCAAATAATCACCGTTTAGTGGCTTTGAATAAGGGTGCTGTGTGTTTACAGCACCCTTTTTGATTAACGAACTGTAACCCTTATTACAGTCGGCTGCAATGACGGCTGATTACACTTACCAGGATTTCACAAATGAAAAGAACTGAATGAGCGTCTCGTTGCAGCATGGAATCAGCGCGCAGTAGCATTTTCAATATTCAGGGACAGCTTCGCAACGAGTGTCTTGTGACGTAAACGCCGGCATTCTTCTTCGCGATCAAATTAAAATATGAGTTGAAATAATGAGAAAAATCAGGATTCTTCAATCCTTGCGCACGCAGCTGCCGTTTTTCTTCGCTGTCATTGCCCTGCTGACCACCACCTTGATCGGGGTAGTTTTGCTTTTCATCATCTGGAGCAATTACAGTGATCTGGAAAAGAAATACCTCGATGCCAACGTGCGCGGCACCGCCAACAGCCTGAGCCGGATCGCTGAAAACGCCGAGATTTCCCCCCAGGACAGCCTGCTGGATTACCAGGACGTTTTTCAAAATCAGGCCCGGGTGACTGCCTTCCTGGCGCAATGCCGCGTGCGCATCCTGGATGCGCAGGGCAACCTGATTGCCGATTCCGGCCCGCCCTCCAGGAGCTGGAAAATCACCGTTCCCCGGCCCAGGGCGGAGGGCGAGCCGCCCCCTCAACCGGATAGTGAAAGCGGAGATCAATCCGCGTTTTCCATCGAACCCTCTGAAAACCAGTCTCCGCAAAACGACAATCCACCGGCCTATTCCTTCCAGGCCAATCCAAATATGTTCGGGTACCTGCTCATGCAGGATACAAGCGATGAATACGACAGCCGTTCCTCGGCTGTGGTGGCAGCGCCGTTTCACGATTCGCAGGAGAACATCCTCGGATACGTGGAGCTTTCTAAAAGCCCCCAATATGGGCAGCAGATCATTGACAACGTCATACAGGGCTGGGGAATCGCCAGTCTGATCGGCGTGGCCGTCTCCACCCTGTTCGGCTTTCTGGCCAGCCGCGGGTTGATCAAACCCCTGGTCAACCTGGAACAGGTGGCAGGCGAGATGAAAGAAGGCAACTACGCCATCCGCTCGCCCATCTTCAAACCGCAGGAAATGGCGTCTTTATCCGAGACATTCAACCAGATGGCGCAGCGCATCGAGCAGAATATTGAGACATTGCGGCGCTTTGTCTCCGACGCCGCGCATGAGATCCGCACGCCGCTCACCGCGCTGCGAGCCGATCTCAATTTAGCTTTATCCGAAAAAAGGACGAAAGATACCCAACCGCTGATTCATCGCTCGCTGGAGCAGGTCGAGAAGCTTGACCGCCTGTCACGCGACCTGCTGGATCTCTCCCGGCTGGAATCCAGAAACGAGAAGATCGATAAA
>CAZDUN010000127.1:3613-7092 GCA_964508615.1 uncultured Pelolinea sp.
CGATAAAAAGAAATTGAACCTCAATGAACTGCTGCTTGAGATCAGCGAAATCCACGCTTCAGCCGCAGAACAAGCTGAAATCGAGTTTAATCTCCATCTGCCAGATTCCGTCATTTTCATTGAAGGCCAGGCAGACCAGCTCCAACAAGCTGTCAGCAACCTGTTAAGCAACGCAGTCAAATTCACGCCAGCTGGCGGTAAAGTCTCGCTGAACCTGAAAAGCGAGCCGAAAACCGCGTTGATATTGGTGGAAGATAACGGCATTGGAATTCCGGTGGAGGAACGGGGAGAGGTCTTCAACCGTTTTCATCGCGGTCGGAACACCCAAAAATACCCCGGCTCAGGTCTGGGATTGGCCATCGCCAGGGCAATCGTGGAGAAACATGACGGCACGATCGGTATTTTGCCGGAGAACAAAAGAACTATCTTTTTCATCCGCCTTCCACTCAGCGAAATCCGGGGTAAAAAATCCTAAACCAGCCAAACCAGCAGTGCAGAAGCCATGCCCAGATAAACCAGGTACCCCAGGGCGTCCGTCAGCGCAGTGACGATGATGGGGGAAGCCAACGCCGGATCGGATTTGAAATTATGGATCATCATGGGGATGAAAACGCCGGTGAATGCGGTGCTCAGGATATTGATCAAGGTTGCGATTCCCGCGATCACACCCAGCATCATGGAGCCTTTCCATATCAATGCGATCAGGGCGATGATCAATCCCACGGATATTCCGTTGACCAGGCTGAGCAGGAACTGGTTGGAGATGATTTTCAGCGCGTTTTTGGGTTCCACCTCACCCAGGGCGATGCTGCGCACAGTAACCGTCAAGGTCTGCGTGCCGGCGCTGCCGCTGACGCCCGCCACAATGGGGAAGAAAGCGGCCAAAGCCGCCATCTGGGCGATGGTTGTCTCGAAAGGGCTCAAGACCGCGGCCGAGATCAAAGCCATGAACAAATTCACGATCAACCAGGGCAGACGTTTCTGCACTGCTTCGCCGATCGGCAGATCACTGGGCGTCTCTCCGGCCAGACCACCCAAACGATAAATATCCTCGGTGGCTTCATCTTCGATGATATCAAAGGAATCATCATAGGTGATCACGCCGAGCAGGCGTTGTTCGTGATCCACAACCGGTAAAGCCAGGAGGTCATAGCGGATCATCTTGGCGGCGGCTTCTTCCTGGTCCTCATCCGCCTGCACGGAAAGCACATCTTTTTTCATGATATCCGCGATCTTTGCGCTGGATGGCTGGGTGACCAGCGCACGCAGATTCACCACGCCTACCAGGCGGTCCTGCCGGTCGGTCACAAACAGGTAATAGATATCTTCGTCATCCGGCGACAATTTGCGCAAGTGCGAAATCGCAGTTCCGACGGTCATGTTCGATTTCAGCACAATCGCCGCTGTCGTCATCAAACCGCCGGCAGTCTCGTCCTGATGCTTCAATAGCGGCTCAACGTCAGTTGAGTCTTGCATGGCAATCAAGGCTTGCGAAGCTTTATCAGGTTCGATGTCTCCCAGCAGGTCAGCGGCTTCATCGGGTTCCATATGATCCAGGATGGTAGCCAATGAATCCGGCTTGAGACGATGGGCCACCTCTGCGGCATCATCGTCTTCCAATTCTTCCAGGATATCGGCGGAATCCTCCGGGTTCAGACGCGGCAGCAGGGCATCCTGTTCTTCCGGTTTTAGATCATCGAACACGCCTGCCTGGTCTGCCGGGCGCAGGCTT
Source organism: uncultured Pelolinea sp. (assembly GCA_964508615.1). Classification (GTDB taxonomy): domain Bacteria; phylum Chloroflexota; class Anaerolineae; order Anaerolineales; family Anaerolineaceae; genus Pelolinea. The sequence goes on from CAZDUN010000127.1 coordinate 5,346, forward strand.
TCCAGCAGGATCGCCGCGCTCTTCGAATCTCCGCGCTCCAATAACTCGCGGACTTGCTTGAGTATTCTTTCTACGTCAATTTCATAGAACTGCATTTGCGCAACCCTCCCTTTCTATAGCCAATCTCGTTTAAAGAACAGGATCACAGCCGTGATCATCACCACCAGACAGATGGCGGCGATCCAGATAAACGCGTAAGGATGATTTTCCAGAGGAAGACTGACATTCATGCCAAAGAAGCTGGAAATGAGCGTCGGCAGGCTTAACACAATCGTGACCGAAGTGAGCAGTTTGATCACCTGGTTTTGGTTGTTCGAGATGATCGACGCGAACGCGTCCATCATCTGGCTCAACAGGTTGCTGGCAATGCCGGTCATTTCAATGGCCTGCTGGTTTTCAGTGATCACATCCTCCAGCAGATCGGAATCATCCGGGAAGGCTTTGAAGAAACGCATGCGCTGCAGCTTCTCAAATACCAGCTCGTTGGATCTCAAAGCAGTAGAAAGCAATTCCAGGCTCTTCTGATACTTGAGAAGCTCCAAAACCTCTTTATTGCGAATGGATTTTTGCAGTTGATCTTCGATCAGGTCCACTTTTTTATTGATTTCCCGAACAGCAGCCAGGTAATCGTTAGCCGCTGCCAGTAAAATGTGCAGGATGAACTGGTTGCGCTTGTTGGTGGAGATATGGCGTGTTTTTTTACCATTCAGATCCAACAATGGAATCTTATACTTGCTGATCGTGATAATAAAGTCGTTGCACAGAACAATCCCCAATGGAATGGTTGTATAAGGAATATCTTCCGTCTCACCCTGGTAATACGGCGTGCGCAGCAGCAGCAAGGTGGCTCCCGCTTCCCGCTCGGTGCGCGGCCGCTCATCGAGGTCCAAAGGATAGGTAATGAAATCCTGGGGGATGCCCAATCCGTAAGTCTTTTCAATTTCTTCAGGTGTAGGGTTGACCACATTGACCCAGGCGCCTTCCACGACATCCGGAATTGCGGCTAGAACATTTTCGGTGGTCTTGAATATCTTGAGCATATTCTCTGCCTCCATTTCTCTTGATTTTTCGAGCCCTGGAACGTAAAACCCCCGGCATTATCCTGTGAATATTGCCGGGGGCAAAGACCACCTTCTTAACACTCAAAGGTGCGGTTTAAACCGCTTCACCTCCCGGTGAAACATATTCAACAGGATAAAGAGCCGAGCTGCTTCTAGGGTCAGGATCTAAATCTAATGCTAATTCTTCGCTCATTTTTTTCTCTTTCATGGTTGAGTTTACACCTATCCTTTGAGGGTCGTCAAGGGATTTGCGATTTTTAACAAAGCGCTTAATTCTTCGGCTCTCCCAGGCTGGTGATTTTCCCCAGCATCGCCACGCTTTGTTTGATGACCGGGCTGCCATAGTATTCCACGCTGCCCACGCCGGCAATGGTGGCATCCAGTTCCTTCTTCACCCATAATTGGGCGCTGCCAACCCCGCTTAATACCACTTTGGCGGTATCTGATTCTAGTTTATAGCCGCTGAAATTTCCGGCGCCTGCCAGCACGACCGACTGATCCTTCACTTTTCCTTCCACCTGCACCTTCCCGGCGCCGGGGATTTCAGTCTTAAGCGTATCCGCTTTTAAATTCAGGACTTTCACGTTAGAAGCGCCGACCAGTTTCAAGTCGAGCGTATCGGTCTTGATATCATTCGCCTCAATGTCCGCCGCTCCAGTCACCTCGAGCTCCCTCAGTTCCTTGAC
>CAZDUN010000128.1:0-6907 GCA_964508615.1 uncultured Pelolinea sp.
CCGAAATCGGAGGTTGAATGGAAATTACCTGGTACGGACACTCATGCTTCAGGATAACAGAACGCGGCCAGACAGCGGTTGTGTGCGATCCCTATGATTCCCAATATACCGGCTATCCGTCATTGAAGTTAAAAGCCGATATCGTCACAATCAGCCATGAGTCCCCCAGCCATAGTTATGTCAAAGCTGTCAAAGGCGAACCGTATATCATCAATGGTCCGGGCGAATATGAAATCGGCGGCGTGTTCATTACTGGACTGCGAACTGACCATCACAAGAATCGTGAAAACGGCCAACCGGTCAACACGCTTTACCTGATTGATTTCGGCGGAATTAACATTGTGCATCTGGGCGATATGCTGCAGGTGCCCAGCCAGGCGGAAGTGGAATCACTTGGCCCTGTTCATATTGCGCTGGTCCCGGTGGGCGGTACCGGCAGTTTGAGCGCGGCCAAAGCCTCGGAAGCCATCAGCCTGTTCGAACCCAATATTGTCATCCCCATGCATTACCAGACCACGGGTACGAATCTCAAACTTGACCCGATTGGGAAGTTTTTAAAGGAAATGGGTTTATCGGAAGTTGAAACCATGCCCTCGCTGAAAGTCACCAGTGTAGCTGCGCTGCCGGAGGAAACTCAGGTAATCGTGCTCGATTTTCCACGCGAATAGGAGCTGGAAATGCCGGGCAAGTTGATCATGACCTGGGACATCAACCCGGAACACGAACAGGAATATTTTGAGTTTGTGGTCAGGGAATTCCTGCCGCAGGTCCAAAAATTGGGTTTCCAACTCAGCGATGCCTGGGTTACCGTTTACGGTGAACAACCTCAGATCATGGTTTCAGCCATCCTGCCTTCCATCGAACAAATCCATACGCTTATGAGCAGCGATCAATGGGGCGGACTGATCGCGCGCTTGATGGATTTTGTGACCAATTACCAATACAAGATTGTACCCGCCACTGGTGGTTTTCAGTTTTAAGTCAGGCTCATCATCTATCCATATGGATCTTCCATCGATCGGTATTTTATTAACCGAATGGTATCGTGAGAATTCCCGCGCACTGCCTTGGCGGGATGAAAGAGACGCGTACCGGGTTTGGGTTTCGGAGGTGATGCTGCAGCAGACCAGGGTGGAGACAGTCATCCCTTATTTTCAGCGTTGGATGGCAGCTTTTCCGCACCTGGCCAGCCTGGCACAGGCCAGCGACACACAGGTATTGCAGCTATGGGAAGGTTTGGGGTATTACCAGCGAGCCCGCAACCTCATCAAAACCGCCAGACAATTGGTTGAACAATGCCAGGGCGATTTTCCCCATACCATTCAGGAACTGAAGAAATTGCCCGGCGTGGGCGATTACGTGGCCGGCGCGATCGCATCGATCGCGTTTGGCATGGATGAGATCGCCCTGGATGGCAATGGACTGCGCGTGATGGCGCGTTTGACCGAATTTCGGCTGCCGGTGAATACAGCCGCGGGCAAGGCTGCCCTGGGCGAGGTTATGCGTGAGATGCTGCCGCGCGGAAGAGCGGGAGATTTTAACCAGGCGGTCATGGATTTGGGCTCGCTGATCTGCACACCCAGACATCCTGATTGTCAAAGGTGCCCGCTGCGCCCGGACTGCGCGGCGTTTGGAAATGGAAGCCAGCACGTGGTTCCGGTCAAGGCAAGAAAAGCGCCTGTTCCTCACTATATTGTGGTGGCAGCGGTTATCCGCCGATGTGATCGCGTACTGATCGATAAGCGTAAAGCTGACGGCTTGCTGGGCGGGTTATGGGAATTCCCGGGCGGCAAGGTGGAAAGCGGTGAAGATTTTTCGACCGCTCTAACCAGGGAAATCAAGGAAGAGCTGGGCGTGGAATTGAAGGTTGGGGACGAAATAGGGTTATTCCGGCACGCATATACTCATTTTAAAGTAACGGTTCATGTTTTCACGGGCGAAATCACCGCGGGCGAACCGCGGGCGCTGGAAGCCGAACAAATTGAGTGGGCAGCGATTTCTGAATTACCTCAATACCCAATGGGTAAAGTGGACCGCTTGATCTCGCTCTCTCTTTCATGAAATCATAGGATTTCAGGGCCGGTTTCTGTATAATGAAATCGATGCAGGAAATAGACCCATACCAAGGTGCGCGCCGGAGAATGATTGAAACGCAAATCCGGGCCAGGGGGGTGCGCGACGCGCGCGTGCTGCGGGTGTTTTCCGAAGTTCCGCGCCACCTGTTCGTTTCGGCTGAATTGCAGCCGGACGCCTATGAAGATCACCCCCTGCCGATTGGTAATGGGCAAACCATCTCCCAGCCTTATATCGTCGCGTTGATGACCAGCTTGCTGGAATTAAAGGGCAATGAGAAAATCCTGGAGATCGGCAGCGGCTGCGGTTACCAGGCAGCCGTACTGAGCAGATTGGCTGCGGTTGTGCACTCGGTCGAGAGAATCGAGCCATTGGCAATACTGGCCAGGCAAAATTTGGATAACTTGGGGTGCGAAAATGTCCAAATCCACGTGGGCGATGGATCGCTGGGTTGGCCGCAGGAGGCCCCATACGATGGCATCATTGTGACGGCTGCCTCACCGGAACTACCCCCCAGTTTGTTCGATCAACTTGTGGATGGCGGCAGGCTGGTGATCCCGGTGGGAGAACGCTGGCGCCAAATGCTGGAGCTGTGGATCAAACGCAAAACCGGCTCGGAGAAAAAAGAAATCCTGCCGGTGGTCTTTGTTCCCCTGAGGGGGGAACAAGGCTGGCAGGATTCCGATTAGCTGAAAATGATTTACTCTACAGCCTGCTCATGGTCACCAATACGGTGGGGCTGCGGCGTGTTTCTTTGTAAATGTAACTTTTAACGGTGCGGATGATATTTTTCTCCAGGTTGCCGTTGGATGATTTCACGGCTTCGATCACCGGTTTCTCCAGTCGAGAGTAAATTTCCTGGGCTTCCTGCGAGGCTGCGAAACCGCGGCTGATGATTTCAGGTTTGCCGAGCATCTCGCCGCTGCCCTTGTTTATATTCACGTGCACCAAAACAATGCCATCCTGTGAAAGCATGGTGCGGTCACGCATTTCATCCGGCCCCAGATCGCCAACCCAGGAACCATCCACGAAAATCGTATTGATCGGAATTTGTCCGCCAATTTTTGCTTTTCCGTTTTTAACGTTAATAACCGCGCCATTCTCGATCACCAGCACATGCTTTTCCGGAATACCGGTTTGCATGGCTAACAGTTTAGCCTGCATCATGTGGCGTACTTCACCGTAAGCAGGGATGAAATATTTCGGTTTTGTCAGGTGGATCAGCAGCTTGATATCTTCCTGGCTGCCGTGACCGGAAACATGCACCGGCGCGATCTCTTCGTAGATTACATTGGCTCCCTGGCGGAATAAATCGTTGATGGTTGAAAAAACGGCTTCCTCGTTGCCAGGAATGGTCTTGGAGGAAAGCACGACGGTATCGCCTCTGCGGATGTCGAACTGGCGCTGTGTACCGCGCGCCAGGCGGCCGAGGATCGAAGCCGGTTCACCCTGGGCACCGGTGCACATGATCACCACTTCGGATTCCGGCAATTCCAGGGCGGTGTTCAAACTGACCATCGTACCCTGCGGTATGTTCAGGTAATTCAATTTCTCAGCCATTTCGACGTTCTCGACCATGCTGGTACCCACGAAAGTGATCTTGCGATGGTGAGCAACCGCGGCATTCACGGCCTGTTGCACCCTGGAGATCAACGAGGCAAAACTGGCGATGATGATGCGCCCTTTAGCCTGGGTAAATACTTTATCAAAGGCTTCGCTGACGTTTTGCTCGGAGGGCGTCCAACCGGGACGGGTGGCGTTGGTGGAGTCCGCGATCAAAGCCAGCACGCCCCGGCGCGAAAACTCCACCAGTTTGGCATAATCGGTTGGCCAGTTATCCACCGGGGTGTGGTCGAACTTGTAATCGCCGGACTGGACAATCAATCCTTCCGGCGTTTCGATCCCCAGTCCGACCGAATCCGGAATGGAATGGCAGACGTGGAAGAAATCGATCTTGAAAGGTCCGATGCGGATGCTTTCGCCCGCGCGAATGGTATTCAGCGAAACATTGTTGATCATTCCGCGGCGTGTCAATTTCACTTTGATCAAACCCAATGTCAGGGGTGTGCCGTAAACCGGCGCGTTGAACTCCGAAATCAGGTGATGTATGGCGCCGATGTGGTCCTCATGACCGTGAGTGAAGATAATGCCGCGGATCTTATCCTTGCGGCTGCGCAGGTATTGAAAATCCGGGATGATGTAATCGATGCCAAGCATGTCGTTTTCCGGGAACATGCTGCCGCAATCGACAATGATGGCGGTGTATAAATATTCATACAGCATCATATTGCGGCCAACCTCACCCTGGCCGCCGATGGGGATAATTTTAAAATTTGTTAATTACATTTTTTACATATTTTTATTAACCCGCTATTAAACGGATATGATTTCAAAAAATAGACAAAACCCTGGCGAGAATTCCGGCCAGGGCGATCCATACATTATAAGTTGTGTTCCTATAATTACGATTCAATCCGGTAAACTCTCTTTTTATTTACCGGAGTTGATTCTACCACGCAAATGATTATATTTACAATTTGCAATGTAAAAGATTTGTTAAATCTCCCGGCGAAAAATCCTAAAAAGCAGCCGAGCTGCTAAAGAGCTGGTCGCGTATCTGGAAAACCTGCCGCCGGAAATGATCATCACGCTCGATCATATCCGCCACTTTATCGCAGGCATACATTACGGTGGTATGGTCGCGCCCACCCAGTGTCTCGCCGATTTGCGGCAAGGATTTATTGCCCACCTCGCGCAAAAGATACATGGCCACCTGCCGCGGTAATGCGATGTTCTTGGCACGGTTGCGGCTGAGCAGCTCATCGCGGCTGAGATTGAAAGCTTTCGCGACGATGGTCAGGATCTGGCTGGCATCAGGTGAACCCACATCCGGCAGAAAATCGATCAACGCCAGCTTGGCCAATTCCAGGTCCAGAGGTCTGCCGCTTAAATCAGAGAAAGCCAGCACGCGCGTGAGTGCGCCTTCCAATTCGCGGATGTTGGACTGGATCTGCCGGGCGATGTATTCCAGGATATCGTTCTCCACCACGCGCCCGGCGCGTTCCGCTTTGGAACGCAGGATGGCCAGGCGGGTTTCCAATTCGGGGGGCTGGATATCCACAATCAGGCCCCATTCAAAACGCGAGCGCAAACGTTCTTCAAGCGTGACCATCGCTTTCGGCGGACGGTCTGAGGAGATCACGATCTGCTTATTCTGTCCGTGCAGCGTGTTGAATGTATGAAAAAATTCTTCTTGAGTGGATTCTTTACCGGCGATGAAATGAATATCGTCGATCAACAAGACGTCGATCCTGCGGTAGCGCTCGCGAAAACTGGAAGTATCGTGTTTACGAATGGCGTTGATCAGATCGTTGGTAAATTCCTCGGAAGAGACGTATAGCACGCTGTGCCCGCGGCGCGTGATTTCGCTGCCGATGGCATGCAACAAGTGCGTTTTCCCCAATCCAACCCCACCGTACAGGAAGAGCGGATTATAGGCGTTGGCCGGATTTTCAGAGACGGCCTGACTGGCCGCTTGCGCCAATCGGTTGTTGGGGCCGACCACGAAATTGGAAAAGCTGTACCGTGAATTGAAAGATGCTGAAGGAAAGGGCTCGCTGGCTGGAATTTCAGGAAAATCTTCCTGGATATGGGAAGTCTCTTCGCGGGAATGAAGCACAAAGCATACGCTTTGCGGCGCATCCATGATGCCGCTGAGCAACCGGACAGCCGTGGAAGTCAACCGGTTTTCCAGCCAATCTCTTGCGTATGCGTTGAGAACACCAATCATGAAAGTGTTCTCTTGATGACTGATGAAATGTGTATCCTTCACCCAGGTATCGTATGTGGCTTTGGGCAACTCCATCTGCAACTGCCCCAATGTAGCCTGCCATGCTTGCGATGCTTCCATGCCAGAGCTTCCTCCCTTCTCCAGAAAAGTATTTTTCATAGAAACTAGTATTTAATAAACCCCACTTATTGAATCTGTGGGATATTAAAAAAATGATAGAAATGGGGCACTCGGTGTGCCCTGGAGAGCTTTCCGGATTGAACCAAACTTACCGAAAAGATTGCTCAGTGAAATGATTACTGACCTGATTTTAGCAAAACCGGATGAACGGAACAAGACTCCCAGCCTACGCCTCGTTAAAAAATGGCTATTCTTTAAGATTAGTTACCTTAAAGGGCGGCACGGGATAAAAGCGAAAAAAGGCGTTGTTAGGACGGATGTTCCCAGGCACTAGTGGCAGATGAATCGCTGAAGCCCCCACAAATGCCGCTTGGTAATTGATTACACGTGGAAATAAAATTAGTCGGACAAACAGGTTAAAAAAAACACAAGTGGAACAGACAGGCATAAGCGCCGGGAAATACAATTTCAGGAATCAGCATCCGGGTGAGATGCGTTCATCATCCGCGCGACTTTGCGCCCTAATTCCACCGCGTAATTCGTGCCGCGATCCCAGGGGTAAACCTGGCTCATGCTGGCGAAAAACAGGTTGGGTATGGTTGTCCGAATGCCAGGAATCTTTTGTGAATGGTTGACGCCGGGAACGGGTTGGGCATATGGGGCGCGGAACAGCCAGGTATTGGCTACCCAATCCTCATTGAATTCCGGATTGATTTTCTTAAAACTGGGGAGAAAGCGTCTGGTCAGTTCCTCTTTCGTGAGAGAAAAGTATTCATGCGAATTTTCGAGATAATCGCCGCAGTACACCAGGTTCTCGCCATTATAGTAGCTAGCTGATAAGAAATTGGTATGCTCCACCAACGCCAGGAATGGAAAACCGGCTGACTTGGGCAGGTTGAACCAGTAATACCCTTTCTTCGAAAG
>CAZDUN010000129.1:0-6899 GCA_964508615.1 uncultured Pelolinea sp.
GAATCTGCCAAGCAGCTTATTGAACAGTTAAGCGGAGATGAAATCATCCAGATCAGCGCTGACAATGAACGCGATTCCCTGCTGGTAACGCGCGATTATTGGGAAGTTTTTCAGAATAAAATCATCGGAAAGCTTGAAAAATATTTTCAGGATTATCCCCTGCGGCAGAGAATGGAAAAAACCGAGCTGATTGCTTTTCTGAAAATCAACCCAAAGCCAGGCAACCTGATGCTGCGTCAAATGGCCGGCGAAGGTATGCTCGACGAATCAGGCGGGAGAGTGGGGTTGGCAAATCGCGGCGTGCAGCTTTCGGGAGAATATGAGAGAAAAGCAAAGGAAATCCTGGCGGAATACCAGGCAGCTCCCTACGCGCCACCCTCTTCATTCGACATCATCGCAAAATATGGCCCAGACCTGCTGCCTGCCATGATCGACAAGCACATGCTGGTTCAATTAACAGAGGATATTGCCCTGCTGCCGGATATTTACGAGCGTATGGTAACGGAAATACAAAATTATCTGGTTCATGAAAAGAAAATTACCCTGGCACAGGTCAGAGATATGTTTACGACCAGCCGGAAATATGCGCTGGCCATTCTGGAACACCTGGACAACAGCGGGGTGACCCAGCGCGAGGATGATTTCCGCGTGTTAAAAAGAAGTTGACACCGCTCAAAACGTATCTTATAATTGCTTGCGCTTGCCCCGGCGGTAGGTTGCTGGGGTAAAATTATGTATTCCAACTTCCCCGTCAGCGGGCGAGGATTCGCGTGCCGGATGGTGAAGTGAAGATTGGAGAGATGTATGTTGTATGCAATTATAGAAAGCGGCGGTAAACAGTATAAAGCCGTCGAAGGCAGTAACATCGAAATCGATCTGCTGCCGGAAGAAGCAGGCAAGAAAAAAACCTTTGACAAGGTTCTGCTGCTGGCAGATGACGGGAAAGTACAGGTGGGTACGCCCTACCTGACCGGTATTTCAGTGGACACCACCATTGTTGAACATTTCAAAGGTCCCAAAATTATTGTTTTCAAGTACCGCGCGAAAGAACGCTACCGCAGAAAAACCGGCCATCGCCAACAATACACCCGCGTGGTGGTCGATTCGATTGCTTTTCCCGGCAAAGTAGCCAAACCGGCGGTGAAGGCTGAAGCGCCAGTCGAAAAGAAAGCCGAACCAGCCAAGAAACCAGCAGCCAAAAGCACAGCCACAGCCAAGAAACCGGCGGATGTGAAAAAAGCAAGCGCAGCCAAGAAACCGGCTGCCAAGAAACCGGCTGCCAAGAAATAACAACAATCATCCAACCAGATTTAGATCGTTATTTTAGAAGAGGAATGGATTATGGCTCATAAAAAAGGTGGCGGCTCAACCAGGAACGGCCGCGATAGCAAATCGAAACGCCTGGGCGTGAAAAAATACGGTGGTGAAATCGTACTGTGCGGCAATATCATCGTGCGCCAGCGCGGAACGCGAATCAAACCCGGCAACAACGTGGGCGTCGGAAAAGATTACACGCTTTTCGCGACCACGAACGGCACGGTGGAATTTATCCGCCTGCCCAACGGACAAAAGAAAGTCAGCGTGCTTCCCGAGAAAGAAGCCTAAGGGATAAGGCCTGAAAGGTATATATAAAATGAAAAAAGGTATTCACCCTGAATTTTACCCGGATGCCACAGTGACCTGCGCGTGCGGGAATACCTGGAAAACCGGTTCAACCAAGAAAGAAATCCGCACGGAAGTCTGCTCAAAATGCCATCCTTTCTTCACCGGCGAGCAGGCGCGCCTGATCGACATCGAAGGCCAGGTTGACCGCTTCTACAAGAAGCTGCAAGCCCGCCAGGAATTCATCGCGGATGAAAAACGCAAACTGGACGAAAAGGTTTCCCCCGATCGTCTCATCAGCGAGCTCGAACTTGGCAAGCGCGCGACTGAAGCTTTGGCAGAGGCCGGCATCACGAACGTCGGCCATATCCTGGCTAAACTGGAAAGCGGCGAAACCGCGCTGCTGGAACTGGCCGGCGTGGGACGCAAGACCCTGATCGACATCAAGAAGAAATTACGCGGCTATGGCTACGAATTGCCTCCGGCGGCGGAAGAGATCAGCGTCTAGACCAATTAATAATTACCAAGAAGAAGGCTTGCTGGCCTTCTTTTTATTTAAGTTGCGGGCGGGTTTAGTGTAAAATCTAAATAATCACAAATCAGGAGCGCGTTTATGGAATTGAAAGCCGGATCAGTGGAAGTTGTGTGCGGATCGATGTTCAGCGGCAAAACGGAAGAGATGATCCGCAGGTTGAGGCGGGCGGTGATCGCCAGACAGAAAGTTCAGGTGTTCAAGCCTGTCATCGATACCCGCTATAACGCAACCAAGGTAACATCCCACGCCGGCGTAGATTTCGAAGCGATCCCCATCCAGGAATCATCCGAGATCAGCAAGCACATCAACCGCGATACGACCGTGATCGGCATCGATGAAGCGCAATTCTTCGATGATGGCATTGTGAAAGTCATCGAGGACCTGGCTGCGGATGGGATGCGCGTGATCGTGAACGGTTTGGATATGGATTTTCGCGGCGAGCCTTTCGGCTGCATGCCTGAAATCATGGCACGGGCGGACAAGGTGGACAAGCTGCAAGCCATCTGCATGAAATGCGGCGAACCGGCCAACCGCACGCAAAGGCTGGTGGATGGAAAACCAGCACATTACAATGACCCGATCGTGATCGTGGGCGCTTCGGAAATGTATGAAGCCCGCTGCCGGGCGCATCATGAGGTACCACGGGATTGAACGAATGGATGATTATAAAAAATATTTCAAGGAAATCCTGATCCCAGCGGATAAATTGCAGGCGCGCATTGCTGAATTGGGCACCGAGATCAGCCGGGATTATGAAAGCAGCCCGCAATTACTGCTGATCTGCATCCTGCGCGGGGCGGTCATTTTCCTGAGTGATCTTTCGCGGCACATCAGCGTTCCGCACTCGATGGATTTCATGGCGATCTCTTCATATGGAGCCGGCAACCGCAATTCCACCGGCATGGTGCGCATCACCATGGACCTGAACACAAACATTTTTGACCGAGACGTGCTGATCGTGGAGGATATCGTGGACAGCGGCAATACACTGGCGTATGTGCTCAAACTGCTCTCCACGCGCAAACCGCACAGTTTGCATATTTGCACGCTGCTGGATAAAGCTGAACGGCGAGAGGTTGATGTACCCATTCGATACACCGGTTTCACCATCCCCAATAAGTTTGTGTTAGGGTACGGCCTAGACCTGGACGAGTATTACCGCAACCTGCCTTTCATTGGCGTGGTCGACCTGGACAAATACAGCGGCTGACGCGCCTTCCGAATGACAATAAACGAAATTCTCGACCCTGAACTGCGAAACGCCCTGCTGGCGTTGGTCGAACGCTGCGATGAGATCTATCTGGTGGGCGGCGCGCTGAGAGATTTTCTCCTAAAAAGAGCATGCAAGGATATCGACTTCGTGGTGAAACAGGAAGCCCTATCGGCAGCCAGGACTTGCGCGGATCAGCTGGGCGGTAAATTCTACACACTGGATGAAAAGCGGAAGACCGGCCGCGTGCTGTTGAAGCGGCGTGGCGAAAACCTGGTGATCGATTTCGCCAGCATGAGCGGGGAAAACCTGGTTGAGGATTTACGAGCGCGCGATTTTACCATCAACGCGATGGCGGTGGATATCCGGAACCCCGAAACCCTGATTGACCCGCTGCATGGCGAGAGCGACTTGAAAGCGGGCATCCTGCGGCCCTGCAGCAGCAACAGTTTCCAGCTGGACCCGGTACGGACGATCCGCGCGATACGCTTTATGCAGGCATTGAACATGAAGCTTGCGGAAGGCGCCGAAAATCCCTTAATTAACGCTGCCACTCGGTTGAAAGAGATATCCGCAGAGAGAAAACGCGACGAACTTTTCCATGTTTTCGAAGCCGGGCAGGTCAAGCAGTCATTGATGTTGATGCGAGAATTCCATATATGGGATCAGGTCTTGCCGCAACTGGAATGCCTGGACAGCGAACAACGCTTTCCACCGCACGTGCATAACTTGATGGAACACAGCTTGCAGGCGTTGAATTACTGCGAGATTCTTCTACAATGCATCCGGCAGGGAGCGACCGAATCGCGGCATGAACACATGCGCAGCGGCTGTGAGATGCTGCTGGAATTCAGAGAACCGCTGCTGCGCTTTCTCGAAAAACCAATCCATCCGCAAAGAACATATGATGGCTTATTGATTTTAGGCGTGCTGTATCACGACATCGGAAAAACGTTGGCTTCCAATTACACTGACTCAAAAGGACAAGGCAAAACTGATGACCATGCGCAGGCCAGCGCGGATTTTTTCCACAAAATCACGGCGCATTGGGCCCTCTCCTGGGATGAATCTGATTTTGTTGAGAGAATCATCCGTTGGCATTCGGTGCAGTTGCTGGTCAATGATGCAACCATTATTGACCAACGGCTGCAAGTCCACCGGTTTTACCGGAAAGCCGGCAAGGCCGGCGTCTTGCTGGCGATTTTTCACCTGGCGGACATCCTGTCCGCGTACGAAGATACCCTGAAACCCGAACGATGGCAGCAAGCGCTGCACGCCAGCCGCCGGCTGCTGGATGGCTGGTTCAACCACTATGATGAATGGATCGAACCTCCCGCATTGATCGATGGGGAGGCGGTCATGCGCGAATTGAGCCTGCATCCGGGTAAAATTATTGGGGAGATCCTGGAAGGCATAACGGAAGCGCAGGTCAGCGGCGGAATTGAAACCAGGAAAGACGCGCTGAGGTTTGCCGGGGATTTGGCCGGGAAAAGAGGTATTGATTAAGTTGGCAGAGAAATTGTTCGCGGAAGTACGCGGGCGGGGCATACCCTTGACGCTGCTGCATGGTTACCCGCTGAATCATACCATCTGGGAGGACGTGGCGGTCCAATTGGATGATGAGTTCCGAGTCATCATGCCGGATTTGCGCGGGCAGGGCAGGTCGCCCTCACCGGCGGGCGTTTATCGCATGCGGGAACTGGCGGAAGATATTTTGCGATTGCTGGGTGATCTGGGAGTGGAAAAAACGGTCATTGCCGGGCATTCCATGGGCGGATATGTGGCCCTGACGCTGGCAAAACACCACCCTGAAAGGCTGCTCGGCCTGGCGCTGGTGGCTTCGCACGCGTATGCGGATACGCCGGAAAAAAAGCAATCCCGGCTGGATGCAATTGAGCAAATCAAAAGGTCGGGTGTTGAGACCGTATTGGCTGCGATGCCTGAAAAACTTTCCCGCAACGCGGCCGTTATCGAAAGATGCCGGTCGTTCATTCCTCAGGCCAACGCCCAAGGCATCATCGGCACGCTGGCCGGCCTGGCGGAACGCGAAGATATGATGGATGTTTTCACCCATCTGGATATGCCGGCAATAATCATTGCCGGAGTGGATGACCAGATCAACCCGATTACAATGAACCGCGATATGGCCGCGAAAATGAAAAAAACCCGCCTGGTGGAAGTGGAAAACGCCGGGCATATGCCCATGCTGGAAAACCCCGAACAAACCGCGCATGCTTTGCGCGTGTTCATCCGATCAATCAAGGAGAATTCATAATGTCTTCAAAAGTCTATTTCACGGATTTGCGCACCCGGCCCGGCCGGAATCTTTTCGATAAGCTGAATCACCTGATCAAGCAGGCGGGCATGGAAGAACTCGATATGAAAGATAAGCTGGTGGCGCTGAAGATCCACTTTGGGGAACCGGGCAACCTGGCATATATCCGGCCCAATTACGCGGCCTTGATCGTGAAGAAGGTTAAAGCGTTGGGCGGTAAACCTTTCCTGACGGATTGCAACACACTCTATTTCGGGCGGCGGTCGAACGCGGTGGATCACCTCGAAGCGGCCATGGAAAACGGCTTCAACCGCATCGCGGTGGGCTGTGATGTGGTGATCGCGGACGGGCTGACCGGTTCGGACGCGGAAGAAGTCCCCATCAATCTCAAGCACACCAAGAGCGCCAAGATCGGATCAGCCATCGCGAATTGCGACATTTTGATCAGCTTGAGTCACTTCAAAGGCCACGAGCAGACCGGCTTCGGCGGAGCATTGAAGAACATCGGCATGGGCTGCGGTTCGCGCAAGGGAAAAATGGAAATGCATTCCGCCTCAAAACCAATCATCAAAGAGGAAAAATGCGTTTCCTGTGGAATGTGCATCCGTAAATGCCCGGAAAAGGCGATCGCCTATAACAAGAATCTGAACGCGCAAATCGATTATAAAAAATGCATCGGCTGCGGGCAATGCGTGGCGAGCTGCCATTACGGCGCGGCCAGCGCGGTTTATGATCAATCTGTAGAATTATTGAATGAAAAGATCGCTGAATACGCTTACGCGGTATTGAAAAACAAACAGCATTTTCACATCAATTTTTTGATGAACATATCCCCGGATTGCGACTGCGCGGATAACAATGATCAGGCAATCGTACCGGATATCGGGATTGCCGCTTCACTGGACCCGGTGGCGCTGGACCGCGCCTGCGTCGATTTGGTCAACGCCGCGCCCGCCATCGCCAACAGCAAGATGACCGATATGGGCGATTACAAAGAAGGCATGGATAAATTCGTGCACGTGCATCCGGATATTCACTGGAAGGACTGCCTGCAGCACGCCGAAGAGATCAAGCTGGGCAGCCAGGCTTATAAGTTGATCAAGGTAAACTGAGGGCGGATGTGCGATTCCGGCTGAGATAAGGATTTGTTTCAGTGGCAGCCATTTTACTGCTGGGCATAGGTGGAAATCCATTTTAGTGGTAATAAAACAATGAGTAGTACCCCTTCCGATGACAGCTTGACGCTGTCTCGGAAGGAGTATCTCCGCCTGCCGCTC
>CAZDUN010000130.1:0-6864 GCA_964508615.1 uncultured Pelolinea sp.
TTCACTTCGGAAGGAAGAAAATTGTGGCCAATGCAATGGCGGGCAATGAAAGCCACTCTGCGGCCGGATAAATCACCCATGACAATCGGTGAGGTGGGCTTGCCGAAAGGCGTTTCCAATTCAATGGTCTGGGTGTTTTTTAGGGCGGGGAAATTGTACAATCCTGATCCGCCGATGACTGCCAAGACAGGTTTCTTATCCATTTTTCCGCTCCCAATTCAATCACTTGGTTTAAACGTGGAACCATCTCGATGATTATAATGCAGCGAAATCATTCCGCTTTCAGATTAATCAACAGGCGAATGCGGCCGCAAGCCACCTCATCACCATCAATCAGGATTGAAGGGGTGGAAAGCCTTTCGCCGTTAATGTAGGTACCGTTGGTTGATTGCAGGTCCTCAACCATCCATTGATTATTCTTGAAAAAAAAACGCGCATGAACAGCTGATAGTGTATCATCCGCAATGTGCAGATCGGCCTGGGCATCCCGGCCGATGAAGAGTTCAGGCTGCTTATACGTGTAACTAAGGTTGGCGTCAACCAATTGGATGCCGATGGGTGAGATATGATATTCCGAACTTTTCTGAATGGCCTGGCGCAGATCTTTCCATAAAACGTAAACAATCACTCCGAGAAACACAAACAGGGATACGGCAAACAAGACGCGTAAAACCAGCACAACTATCGCGCTCATTCTTTCACTCCGGGAATATCATTCGTGGAAAGCATCTTTGTTTGAGTTTTATTCTGATTCACATCCGGGGCTGATTGGTCCAGGTCAGTGCCGTAGATCATCGGTACATCAGCGATTTCAATCACATCGCCATGATTCAGGGTATGCTGATGGATTTTAACACCGTTTACTTTTGTACCCGCGGTCGAATCCAGGTCGAAGATTACATGTTTGTGATTCAACTGCCTGATCTGGGCATGCACACGTGAAACCCGCAGGTTATCTATCACCAAATCGTTGTCCTCACGCCGGCCGATGTTGGTGATGGATTTGCTGATGTGGTAATACTGTTCATCGGCTGTAATTAGATAAGCATGCAGCAGGGACGGCTTTTTCTGCTCATCCGGTTTTTCACCGAATAGCGAAACCGTTTTACCGGAAGGGATGGAAGAGTTGGAGACGGCAATCTCAAATTCGCTCGTCAGTTTAAGGCTATGGAACACCTGAATATGCAGCGGCCCTGCCAATTGAAAGCCATTATCACGCGTGATTTCTTTAATAATTTCCTGGACGTACTTTTTCCATTCCTTCAATTCACTCTCATCCGCCAGGTTTTTATCACGTATGGAAACGCGGAAAATATTCGGCGCGAAGGTTTTGCCGCCGGATTCTTTCAGATTCTTCTCCAATGCAGCAATTATCTCATTGGTAATTTGCTGCAACGGATTCTTATGCGCCACGATCTGGAGGTCGTTTTCAAAGAACTCTTTCAGGGTCGCTTCAATTCGCAATAAATCAATTTTCATATCGTATAATTATATTTCGTGGACGCTAAACGCCCATTTTCCGGTTTCTCCGAAGTTCCCCATACAGCCGATATCGCAATCGATGTTTATGCGCCTGACTTGCCCGGATTGTTTCGTGCGGCTGCAATGGGTTTATATCATATTCTCGGCATCCGTAAAGGGACTGGAGAACCAGAATCTGTTCATTTTTCTATTGAAGAAATCGACGAAGAAAGTTTGTTGATCTCTTTTCTCAATGAACTGCTTTACTATGCCAATAAAGGACAGGTGGCTGAGGATTCGGATATCAACATCACCGGCCGCAGACTGGAAGCTGACCTGAACCTACTGGCAAAAACCGAGCAAAGGATAGAGATCAAAGCGGCAACATTTAATAATCTGAAGATCGCGCGAAAGCATGACGGTTTGCGCGCGCGTATTGTTTTTGATATCTAAGGTGTTTGCCATGAAGATCGAACAATTTAATAAGATCAGCGATTTCGAGTGGGTGATCGAGACAGACGCGCAGGCGGGCATGCGCGTGCCGGTGGTTGTATTTACTTCAGAGCGCATGCTGCGGGACGCTCTGATGGATCGCTCGATCGAGCAGGCCATGAATGCGGCCGCATTACCCGGATTGGTTGGAAATATTTGCGTTATGCCGGACGTGCACCAGGGATATGGCTTTCCAATCGGCGGCGTGGCGGCTACGGATTTCGAGAGTGGGGTGATCTCGCCGGGAGCGATTGGCTATGACATTAATTGCGGGGTCAGGCTGCTTTGTTCCACTGTCCCCTATACTGAAGCACAGCAATCGATCCAGGATTTCACCATCGCGTTGTACCAGGCTTGCCCCAGCGGTGTGGGAAGCAGCGGCATTGTAAGGTTGGGATTCAAAGACCTGAGAAAGATTTGCGAAGGAGGGTCGCAATGGGCTTTGAAAAATGGATACGCGACCACGCAAGACTTGCTGACCACGGAAGACGGCGGCTGCATTTCCGGAGCGGATCCGGACGCGGCCAGCAGTCGCGCGTTTGAACGCGGCACGGATCAACCCGGTTCGTTGGGCGCTGGCAATCACTTCATTGAAGTCGATCTGGTCGCCCAGGTTTACGATGAGCCGGCCGCGCGGGTGATGGGCATCCGCCAGGGCAATATCGCCTTGCAAATCCATTCCGGTTCACGCGGGTTCGGTCATCAAATCTGCACGGATTTTGTCCAGCAATTCCAGGCCGCCGCGCGCAAGTACCGCATCGAGTTGCCCGATCGCGAACTGGTTTGCGCGCCGCTGCAATCGCCGGAGGGAAAACAATACCTGGCGGCCATGCGCTGCGCCGCGAATTACGCATTTTGCAACCGGCAGTTATTGGCTTTTTCGGCCCGCCGGGTTTTCGAGCAATTTTTTCCCGGCCAACACCTGCTAAATGTCTATGACCTCGCGCATAACATTGGGAAAATTGAAACTCATCAGGTCGGAAAAAAGCATTTGAAAGTATGCGTGCACCGGAAAGGAGCCACGCGCGCATTTGGCCCGGGACACCCCGACCTGCCGCAGCAATTTCAAAAAAGCGGGCAGCCGGTGCTGGTGCCCGGCAGCATGGGCACTGAATCGTGGGTCCTGGCCGGCACGCAGACCGCTATGGAAAAATCATTTGGTTCTTGCAGTCATGGCGCGGGGCGCGTGCTAAGCCGCACCCAGGCCAAGAAACAAATTCATGGCGACCGGCTGCGCGCTCAATTGATGGCAGAAGGTATCTATATTCAAGCTGGTTCTTTAAGCGGGTTGGCAGAAGAAGCTCCGCAAGCCTACAAGGATATCCATGAGGTCATTGCGTGCATCGAAGGCGCGGGTTTGGGCCGGCGCGTGGCCAGGCTGACTCCCCTGGCAGTGATCAAGGGCTGACGAACAGAGGGTTGCTGAAAATCCAGCCCCGGATTTCACCCAGGAAGCGCCGGTAGCATTCCAGTCGATAATATCCCGGTTCTGGTACTTCCCAACTGAACGTACCTTTAAACCTGCGCTGGTCGATTGCCTTTCCGTTGTGAATAAGACGGCAATCCGCGGCCGCGGGAAGATTCGCCGTGATTTTTTGCCCGGGTTTGAACGCGGTCGCTTCCCCCATTTCAACCTGCTTCTCCCCATGGGTCAGGAAGAAACGAAAGCCTTGGGCAGGATGAACCAGGTCATAGGCGATAAAAAATCGGCCGGAACGCAGCGCCGCCATAACCGCGCGCTCATCTTCCGGCAGGTTTCCGGATAGCCCGGCTTCGAGCAGCACGTGGTTGCGGATGGTGCGAAAGTGATAACTGTAGGGAAAGACATCGATCTGGAAAGGGCCGAATTTCTGGGGCAGGGTATGCGCGTCCACGCCGCCCAGCGCAACCGGGTGCTGCCCCTCAAGGAGTAAATTATCCCAAATGGCGCGAATTTGCGCGGGCGGTTCCAACGCCATAAAATTGGGGAAAATTGCGAAAAATGCGATCTGCCATTTTCGGTGGATGCGGATCTTGAATTCACTCAGATTGTTCCATAACTCAAGACCCGTGAAATCCCGCACCGACCAATCCACCCAGGAAAGATCGGTTTCGCCAACGATCGGCAGGGCAGGATCATAAGCGTGGGCAATGAAAGTCAAGCCGCCCGCTTCCCGGATGGCATCAATCAGCTTTTGCGGCTGCTGCGCCAGGCGGGAGAAATCCCGATGAATGCCAAATGCCAACAGATGGTTTTTCTGCGGCTGGCGGGTTTGATCGTGGATCTCTTCGCCGGTCAGGAGCAGCACGCGCTGACCATTGTGCGTATAATAACCATCGAAGCCGATTGGGAAGACATTGTGATCGCTCATCAAAATCACATCGATCCCGTAACTGGCTGCGATTTGGGCGATTTGGGGCGGGGTTTTCATCCCGTCGGAATAGAGCGAATGGATGTGGGCGCTGAGAATGATTTCCTGCATGGCTATGTTGACGTTAACCTGAAATAACAGGTATAATCCTTTCTGTTTCACATAAAGCGGAGGTAGGTTTGGTTACTTTCTTTCAAATCGCATTGATTATAACTTCACTGGCTTTGATTCTCAGTGTCGTGCTGCAAAGCAAGGGAATCGGTCTGGGTGGGTTGACGGGACAGGACAGCGGTAGTGTTTTCAGCGCGCGGCGCGGTATTGAAAAAACCCTGTTCTGGGTTACCGTAACGCTGGCGATTGTGTTTATTGTCCTGGTTGTCGCAACCATCGCGATCGCGTAATTCCTCATTCCTGAAAAACAGAAAGGGCTTCTTCTCGGGGGTCAGGAAGACGCCCTTTTTAATGTAAAATCATTCTGTTATGAAGAAATTCCGTTGGCAGATCATCATCATACTCTTGACCGGTTTGGTGATGGGTCTGTTGCTGCTCAGTGAGCAAACCGGTTTCCGCCTGGTTTCGCCAGTGCCCACCAGCGGCGGTGTTTACACCGAAGCTTTGATTGGCAGCATGCAGCGCTTGAACCCCGCGCTGGATTACTATAACGCGGCTGACCGGGACGTGGATCGATTGATCTTCAGCAGCCTGATCAAATTCGATGAAAAAGGGCTGCCAAAAGCCGACCTGGCTCAAGTTTGGGGAATTTCTTTTGATGGACTGACCTATAACTTCGAACTCCGTGAAAATGCCAAATGGCACGATGGTACACCGGTGACGGCCGAGGATGTCCTGTTCACGGTCGATCTGATGCGCGACCCTGATTCGGTTCTGCCCGAAGATATCAAGAAAATTTGGACAGATGTCGAAGTGGTGGTTTTAAGCGATACGCTGGTGCAATTCAAACTGCAGGAAGCCTTCGCGCCTTTCATGGATTATCTGAATTTCGGGATTTTACCGAAGCATATCCTGGGGGGCATGACCTACCTGGAAATGATCAACTCCCAATTCAACCTAAACCCGGTAGGCAGCGGACCTTATCAGTTTGAAAGTCTGATCGTTGAAGATAACCAAATCAAGGGCGTGGTGCTCGCATCCAACCAGGAATACTACCTTGAACCTGCTTACATCAATGATTTTGTGTTTCGATATTACCCGGACAGCCAAAGCGCATACGCCGCATACCAGGAAGGCATCGTTCAGGGCATCAGTGAAGTAACCGCGGACGTCCTGCCGCAAATCCTGCAGAACACCGAATTGGCGCTTTACAGCGCCATCGAACCCGAGTTTTCCATCATCCTGTTCAATTTGGGTAACAGCGATGTTGAATTCCTGCAGGAGGTCTCAATCCGGCGCGCTCTGCTGATGGCTTTGGATCGACGCGGAATGATCGACCGTATTTTAAGCGGGCAAGGCGTTATCGCGGATGTGCCAGTGCTTCCAAATAGCTGGGCTTATTACAGCGGGAATGACCGCGTGGACCAGGATGTAAGCGCGGCCGCAGGTTTACTTAAAGAAGCCGGGTATGTGTACGAAACTGAAGGCTCTGACGTACGCAGCAAGGATGGAAAAAAAATGGCTTTCAGGATGATCCATCCGGACGATGCTTTTCATACTGCGCTGGCGCAATCCATTCAGGCTGATTGGCGCACGATTGGGGTCGAGCTCGAGCTGGTTTCACTGCCATACGATACATTGATCCTCGATCATCTTCAACCACTCACCTCTGAAGCCGCCTTGATCGATATCAATTACGCTCGTTCGCCAGACCCTGATCCGTATCCTTTCTGGGATCAGGCGCAGCGGAGCGGTGGACAGAACTACTCACAATGGGAAAATCGGGTGATCAGCCAATATCTGGAGGAAGCGCGCGTTATGTCTGATTCCAGCGAAAGAGCCAAACTTTACCGCAATTTCCAGGTGGTTTTCTCTGAAGAATTACCGGCACTGCCTTTGTTCTACCCGGTTTATAACTTCACCGTGGATAAATCCGTGCAAGGCATTCGCGTGGGATCCTGGTATGACAGCGCGGACCGCTTCCAGAATGTAACTGAATGGTACATCCTGGCTCAAAAACCCAACCAATAGAAATCCGATGACATCCGCAAGCGCAAAATTCTTCAGCGGAAAAGGGGATGATGGGCAATCATCCGTGATGGATGGAAAGCGCCGCTTTAAAGATGAAGCGATTTTCGAACTGCTGGGGGCGATGGATGAGCTATCCGCGAGTTTGGGATTGGCGGCCAGTTTTTGCGGGGAAAAAGAACCCGATGACCAGGTGAAGAAGGACATCCGTCGTTTGCAGGAAATGCTTTCGGAATTCATGGGCAGAATTGCAGGCGCAAAAAAAGCGGAGTGGAAAGAAACTGAAATCATTGAGTGGATCGAAGACAGAATATCACAGTACGGGCAGGGCATAACCACGCTTACAGGATTCAGTTTTCCAGGGAACTCACAGATCGGAGCAGGTTTGGACCTCGCACGTACCATAGCCAGGCGGGTTGAA
>CAZDUN010000131.1:0-6830 GCA_964508615.1 uncultured Pelolinea sp.
CTCCTCAATACCGTCTTGACCATCGCATTCCTCCCATTCCTGGTTCTTGATGCCGTCGCCGCAGGTCAGCAGCTCGCACGTGGCGGTACAAGTCTCTTGCCCGGGGATGACGCCGGCCGTGCCGTCGCATTCCTCATTAAGCGAAGCTTGCACGATACCGTCACCGCAGTACTCCAGCACGCAGGTTTCTGGATTGCAGACCGCGCCTTCCGGTGAGCCTGGAGGAACGGATCCATCGCATTCCTCGCCAGTTTGCTTTATGCCATCGCCGCAGTCCGGCGGTACATCTTCCAGAGTACAGGTGTCAGTACAGTAGGTCACGCCGGGCGTGATGCCGTCCTCGCCATCACAGGCTTCCCAGCCCTGGTTGACCACGCCGTCACCACAGTAAAGGATCTCGCAGGTGGCGGAACAAGTTTGTCCCTCAGTCACACCGTCCGTGCCATCGCACTGCTCGGACGCCTGGTTGACGACCCCGTCACCGCAAGTCAGCAATTCGCAGGAGGCAGAACAAGTATCACCCGCTCCCACGCCGTCGTTGCCGTCGCATTCTTCCCAAGCCTGGTTGAGCACGCCGTCGCCGCAGGTCAACAGTTCGCAGGTGGCGGTACAAGTCTCCCCTGCTCCCACGCCGTCCGTTCCGTCGCATTGTTCAGTCGCCTGGTTGAGGACGCCGTCGCCGCAGTAATACACCATGGTGCAGTCAGCGGAACAGGTTTCACCCGCCCCCACGCCGTCCGTGCCGTCGCAGATTTCCCAACCTTGGTTGATGACGCCGTCACCGCAGGTCAGCAGCTCGCAGGTGGCCGAACAGGATTCACCCGCGCCCACGCCGTCCGTGCCGTCGCATTCCTCCCAGGCCTGGTTGAGCACGCCATCGCCGCAGGTCAGCAGTTCACAGTTGGCTGTGCAGGATTCACCATCACCGACGCCATCCGTGCCGTCGCATTCTTCCCAGCCCTGGTTGACCACGCCGTCGCCGCAGGTCAGCAGCAGGCAGTAAGCCGAACAGCTCTGCCCCGGGCCGACCCCATCGCTGCCATCGCATTGCTCGCCAAGCTGGTTGACTGCGCCGTCGCCGCAGTAATAAATCACGCTGCAGTCATCGGAACATGTCTGGCCTTCTCCGACGCCGACCATGCCATCGCAGACCTCGCTGGTCTGGATGACGCCGTCGCCGCAGTATTCGGTCTGGCAGGTAGACGAACAACCGTCATTGCTGACGGTGTTGCCGTCATCGCATTGTTCGCCTTCATCAACGCTGCCGTCGCCGCAGAAATGCTCAATGCCGGCCGCGATCGGATCCAGGATGATCTTGTACGGGCTCCAGTTGAAGGCCGGGTGATTCCAGTGCCCTAGTTTGCCGCCGTACAGGCATTCACAGCCATCGCTCGCGGGGTCATATCCGAATAATTCGGTCGGGTGTGCTTGGTCCCCAGGCGCCCACTGGTAGAAATGCGTCACATACTCATAATGACAGCCGCAGCCTCCGCAGCCGCCCGAGCAGACCCATTCCCATTTTTTGACTGCCACCACGGGGCCTTCTTCGCAGCCCCAGTAGTTGTACTCGGCATGAATATATTGCGTGCCGCCCTTATCCTCCATGTTATAGATCGCAAGAGTATTGTTTTCAAAATCGTTGTACTGGATGATGATCCCGGGGATGGAGTTGTAACTCATGACTCCGACGGTGTTATCCTTGATCTTGTTGTTGTTGGCTTTGAAATCCGCGCTTCCGCTTGGATGGAGCTGGATGGCGATGTAATAGTTCTCGATCACGAAGCCCACGATTTCCACGCCGTCGCCGAAAACATCGATGCCCACATCGTCCGTGGCGTCGTCGCCATCGCCGCTCAGCGTCGGCGCGTTGGCGCCCACGCCGGCCTCGGTGGTGATACCGGGATCGCCCATCAGGGTCAGGTCATTGGCATGAATGATTAGATTCTCAAAATACGCCGTCAGCCCCGGCAGCACAAAAATTGTGCCATCAATTGGCATGCCGTTGCTCTCAACATCGTCAATCGCGTCCTGGATGGGTGTCGAGGTGGGAGTGCCGCTGGTGCCGGCGCTGCCGTTGCAGAAGGAGCAGGAAGCGTCGCAGGCGCCGCTGGCTTCATAGCAGTGCTTCACACCGCCGCGCGTGAAATACGGGTCGGCGCTGGAAAGCACCTCTTTTGCTTCATTGGACGCCAGAGGTATAGCTTCGTTGTTTTCATCCGTCAGCACCGCATCTGCTTCCACGATTACTTCGATAATCTCTTGGATCGCGGCCGCTTCTTCGTCCAGCACTTCCTCTTCGTCCAGGCAATCGATCACGCCATTGCCGTCCAGATCGAAATCCGGAACGCCGCAGCCGCACTCGCCCGGCTCGACTTTCAATTCATCCTCCGGGCAAAGGTCCTCGATCTCCTCACCGGTAACCGGGATCAGGTCCTCTTCAGGCAGAACTTCTTCGGTTGGCTCCTCGGTGGGTTCCATGTCCGGTTCTTCGGTGGGTTCCTCAGGTGGTTCGCCGCCCTCGGGATCCTCGGTCGGCTCCAGGGTCGGCTCGGGGTCGAGGTCTTCCGGCGGCAGGGCTGGCGGGTCTTCAGGAGGCGTCTCATCGCCGCCTTCACCACCCTCTCCACCTTCCGGCGGTTCGCCGCCCTCGTCCTGGTTCAGCGCATCGAACAAGTTGACCGTGCTGAACCTGGGCAGCCCCAGCGTGACGCTTTCGCCGCTGGTGCTGGCGCTCACCTCGCTGATCATGCTGACCATCGGGATGGGCACCACGCCCAACACGATGAACAGGATGCCCAGCACGCAGGTGATCCGTTTGAAAACTACCAACGATTTTCTCATGCTACCCTCCACTTTTTTTATTTTTTACCTTTTTATTCATACATATTAAATAAAATACCGGTCAATGTTCAACCTTGACCGGTTTCGCTACTCGCTCCACTGCTCACTCTATGGGTTAGGCGGCTTCCCCATTTCAGCGACCATATTTGTGCGCAGTTTCATCGCTTTCAATTCAATATTCAATTGTTAAAAATATATTAACATAAAATTTACGGAAGTCAATACCCATATATAGCCGCCAGCCTTAAATTTTGCTTATATATTGGGCATTGGGTTCTTTAATAATATATATCATTAAGGGGTCGATTTCAATCACCAATCTGCGCCTTTCCGCCAGCTCCCTCTCCGCCTTTCCGCTCGTAGGGCGCGTTTCTACCTGTACCCATTAATTTAAGGTACCTGTACCCATCAGTTTTGGGTAAAAAGCGCCGCCTTACATTTTTGTCATTGCGAAGCCGGCAGAGCCGGCTGAAGCAATCTCGATCTATATGCATAAAGGCATTTCATAATGCACTCTCACCCCATATTTCTGCACGTAATGCGCGTTTCTAAATGCGCCACTGGGTATTCGTAATAACGGTTGGCAATGGTATCTGTGTGTATCAATTCTATAAAGAGGATTCTGTTTATATCAGTGTGAATCTGTGGTAAAAACGAGATTGCCGCGGCTTTCTCCGCAAGCCTCGCAAAGACACCAAAAAAAACGGGGGCGCCATCCCACCCCGCATTCCTGCCCGTAGGGCGCGTTTGAAACGCGCCGCTTTACGCATCAAAGCGGCGGGAATGGAATCCCGCCCTACATTTTCGTATTTCAACGGGAACATCATCCCTTTCCGCATATCAGCTCTTAGGGCGCGTTTGAAACGCGCCGCCTTACGCATCAAAGCTTTTTGGTTTGTCATCCTGAGCGAAGCGCCTGCCCTCAGCGCAGCGTGGGGAAGGATCTCGGCAGGAATCAGCTAATGCGTGAAAAGCAGCGGGATTACTCAAAAAAGATGAGTACAGATGGAATCCCGATCTTATTTTCCAACCATTACGGCGCCTTCCTATACGGGTGATACAATTGCGCCAGCACCGTGAAAGCATGCCCGGGATTGCGCCATCCATGCTTAAAATGAAAACAATCGCCCTCTGCCTGTCCATTTCCCTGTCCTTGTTCCTGGCCGCCTGCCTGCCGGGTTTTTTGGCCGAGCCCACGCCCGACCCGGCCCTGGCTGCCACCCAGACCGCCCAGCGCGATTTACTTAACCGCATCGCAAGCACCCTGACCGCCATCCCCACGCTCACCCCCGGCGGCACTCACGCGGAAGCCGTTTTACCTACGCCCGCCGCCACCCCACTGCCAACGCCTGCCGGCGCTGAGCAAACGCTGGTTTCGCCCGCCGATGGCATGACCCTCATCTACATCCCCGCCGGCGAGTTCCTGATGGGTTCCACCAAGTTCGACCGCGACCTGGAGACCAACGAGGTCCCCCAGCGCGCGGTTGCGCTGGACGCCTACTGGATCAGCCAAACGCAGGTGACCAACGCCATGTTCGCGCGCTGCGCGGCAGCCGGCGCCTGCCAATACAGCGCCAGCAGCGAAACCAACCCGCGCTACCAGGACCCGGCTTACGCCGATCACCCCGTGGTGTATGTCTCCTGGCAGGCCGCCCAGGCTTACTGCGCGTGGAGCGGCGGGCGCCTGCCCACCGAAGCAGAATGGGAAAAAGCCGCGCGCGGCGCGGGGGGGCAGAAATACGCCTGGGGCGATAGCTCGCCCGCCAGCGATACCGTCAACGCAGGCAACGCCGCCGGCGACACCACCCCCGTCGGGGCGTATCCCCAAGGCGCCAGCCCCTACGGCGTGCTGGACATGGGCGGCAACGTGCGTGAATGGGTATGGGATTGGTACGACCCCTATTATTATCAATACGCTGCGGGCAGCAACCCGGCCGGCCCGGCTGCCGGCGAGAAGAAAGTGCTCAAGGGCGCCAGCTATTCCGATGCCTACCGCTTCGCGCGCCCGGCCAACCGCCTGGCGCACGACCCCGCCTCGCCCGGCGTCAACCGCGGGTTCCGCTGCGTTTACCAATAAGCCGTTTTT
The DNA here is from genome assembly GCA_964508615.1 of uncultured Pelolinea sp. Lineage (GTDB taxonomy): Bacteria > Chloroflexota > Anaerolineae > Anaerolineales > Anaerolineaceae > Pelolinea. Next base: position 4,928 of record CAZDUN010000131.1, read on the forward strand.
CCCAACAAAAGAAATTTAAACGAAGACGAGGGAAGGCCAAGCTATTTGCTCACCACTCATCATCTTCCCACGCCTGGAACACAGGCGAATGCGAGCGCGCCTTCCCTCCAACTCGATTGTAGCGCAAAACGCCGGCGACATACAAGCTTTTGCACCCATAACCTGCCGGCCGGCGGATGAGTGATGAAAGTCAGGTGCGCGCGCGGGAGCTTCTGCCTGGCCGTTCATTCTGCAATTCGCTTATAATCCCGGTATTCGTATTGAGAAAACACACCAAGGAGGTACAAGCGTGATCAAAGCCGCTTCCCGTCAGCGGGAACGCATTCTGGATTATGCCTTCATCGCCCTGGGCGCCCTCATCCAGGCCCTGTCCATGCGCCTGTTCCTCGTCCCCGGACTGATGGTCAGCGGCGGCATCTCCGGCGCGGCCCAGATTGTCAATTTCTACACGCGCTGGCCGATCGGCGTGATGGTGCTGGCCGGTAATCTTCCTTTATTATTGCTGGGTTGGCGCTACCTGGGCGGGCGGCGCTTCGCGCTGCGCACCGCCGCGGCAGTGGTGCTCTTTTCACTGCTTACCGATGGGCTGGCCTTTTTCCTGCCGCTTGAGGGGCTGACCTCCGACCTGGTGCTGGACGCTTTATATGGCGGCGTGCTGCTCGGCATCGGCCTGGGCCTGGTTTACCGCGGGCGCGGCACCAGCGGCGGCTCGGACATCCTGGGGCGCATCCTTAACCATTACCGCGGGGTGGCCATTTCGCAGGCTTACCTGCTCACCGATGGCCTGGTGGTGCTGGCCTCCGGCTTCGCTTTCGGCTGGCAGCGCGCGCTCTACGGCCTGGTGGTGATCTACGTTTCCGGTCTGGCGGCCGAGATGATCTCGGAGGGCAACAGCCTCTACCGCACCGTCTTCCTGGTCACTTGCAAACCGCAGGAAGTCACCGATGAAATCTGCTCCTCGCTGGAGCGCGGCGTGACCCTGCTGCCCGGCACCGGCGGATACACCGGCCAGCCGCGCACAGTGCTGTATTGCGTGCTGTCGCGCGCCGAGGTCAACCTGCTGAAGGCCATCGTGCATGAGATCGACCCGGCGGCTTTCATGGTGATCGGCCAGGCCAACGAAGCCCTGGGCGAGGGCTTCAACCCGCTGCGCAAGGATTGAGCGGCTGTGTATTTCCGCATATAACTTCACAATTTATCCGTTTCGCTTTTCAGCTCGTAGGGCGCGTTTCTACCTGTACCCATCAGTTTTGGGCATACGCGCCACTTTACGCATCGAAGCTTTTTTTAACCACAGATCAACACAGATACACACGGATAACCCCTTCTCCCTCATTGGGAGAAATCGTTGTGAGGGGAATCATTCGCCAGGCTCGTTTCAACCTGTACCCAGTAGTTTTGGGTAACGCGCCGCTTTACGCATCAAAGCGGCGGGATTTATCAGGGCGAGATTGCCACGGCTTGCTCCGCAAGCCTCGCAAAGACGCCGTAATAATTGCTCACAGAGCGCGTTTCTGCTTGTGCCCAGTAGTTTTGGGTACCTGTACCCATCAGTTTTGGGTAAACGCGCCACTTAATAAAAGAGGCGGCTTTGGAAAGCCGCTTGACGTACTTTTCGGATTGTCATCCTGAGCGAAGCGCCTGCCCTCAGCGTAGCGTAGGGAAGGATCTCGGCAGGAATCAGCTGATGCGTGAAAAGCGGCAGGAATGCAATCCCGCCCAGCCCTTTAATCTGTCATTGCGAGGAGTGCGAAGTACGACGAAGCAATCTCAAACTTGAGATACTCAGCCCTTCTGGCGGGAGCAAAATCCCCCATCCCTTGATCAGAAATAAAAGTCAGAGAGTTCTTATCAGGGCGAGATTGCCACGGCTTGCTCCGCAAGCCTCGCAAAGACGCCGTAA
>CAZDUN010000132.1:0-6821 GCA_964508615.1 uncultured Pelolinea sp.
ATACCCACCGCCACCTCCGCGCCGATGGACGATGCCGCGTCGTAAATCTTGCTGACTACACGATCAGATTCCGCCTTGTCCGTTTCCGGTGTGATAACAATGAATCGTCCTTTATCCGGCTGTTCGACCAGCATATCCGTACGCCGGATATATTCACGCAAAGCTCTTGACAGCGAGATGGAAACGTAGCGGGATATCATGGACTCCTGCACTTCTCTGACCGACTGGTTCAGGATCATCTCCTGCGATCCTTTCAGCGGTTCGACCATGATCATGGTCAGGGGATGGTTGTAGCGCCGGCTGCGATAAATCTCATTGTTGATGGATTCCACCGCATCTTTCAAATTGCTGGCGCGTTTGATTTCGGAGAAAGTGATATTTTCAACAGCACCTTCGAAATCCTCCATGTTCCTGCCCACCCAGTGCGCCAGCGTCACCCCAAACGAAAACATGATCACCTCAATCACGGTGATATAGCTGCTGATACCGCCCCACACTGGTGTATTTTTAATAACAAAAATCTTTATGAAAAAATATACCGCCAACCAGAAAAATAATAATATCGAAATCCTCGCCCGCCGCAGGGCCGGGACCATGATTGTGAATATAATCGCAAAAGTTGCCAGGATATAAACGAAAGTGTCAATATTGATCAGGTCTTGCTCAACCAGGTCGAGTCGTTCCAGGTTGAAAAAAAAGGCCAAAAAGAGTATTAAAAGGATAGTTGATAATGGCAGTCTTTTCATATAATCTTCCCGGATGACCGTACAAATTATAAATATATTATATACACAGAACCATGCAATATATATGCCAGTGCTGAAAATAATCTATTGTTTTTGGGATTACTGGGTTGGGTTTTTTGCGCGGGTATCCACAAACAGGTCAACGATCTTGGGATCGAATTTTTTACCCTTTTGTTCGATCAGGTATTGGATGGCCTGTTTTTTCGGCCAGGCTTCGCGATATGGGCGCGGGCTGATGAGGGCGTCGTAGGTTTCGACTACTGCAAATATGCGGGCCGGCAGCGGTATTTCTTCTCCTTTTAATCCTTGCGGGTATCCGCTGCCATCCCAATTCTCATGATGGCTGTAGGGGATATCCACCGCATCTTCCAGCAATTTCACATTGGAGAGCAGTTCGCGTGAGATTTCAGGGTGGCGTTTGATCTCTGTCCATTCCTCATCGGTCAAAGCGCCTTTCTTCTGCAGAATATCATCCATAATGGCCAGTTTGCCGATATCATGCAACAGCGCGCCCCGCTCGATATTCGGTAAATCCTCCTCGCGGATTCCCACAAGCTTGGCAATCTGTAAAGTCTCATTGGTTACCCGGCGGATATGGCCGTGCGTCTCAATCTCATGCAGTTCCAGAGTCCGCGACCACGTCTCGATTGTTGACCGCAGCGAAGAAGCCATATTTTGCTGAATTTTCTGCAGGTCAGTATATTTGCGATGTGAGTCGTATGCCACAGCCGCCTGGGTGGCCAAGGCATTAAAGAAATTTGTCCATTCATCATCCGGGTAGGCAGGTCTGCGAAAAAAGACTTCCATAACCCCCACTGTTTCTCCCTTGACAGAAAGTGGTCTGGCGAAATAAGACTGGAAATTCTCCACCAGCATATTTTTGCGTGTAAATGATAATGGATTTTCCGCCAGGCTTGAGATGGCAACGGCCTGATTCTCCAGCAGGGCCCGGCCGGCCGTGCTGGTGGTCAGGGGAATGCGCAGTTGGGTGGTCATCGGATCGATGAAGCCGCGCGCGCCGCAGAATTCCAGCATATTGGCGGGCGCATTCAGGATCAAAATATCCGCGGCGTCTGCCTCCAACTCCCGGCAGGCCTGGTCCAATATGACTTTGTTCACCACCTGAATGTCAAAAACCGCCGTGATGGCCTGGTCGATGGCATGCAGGGATTCAAGGTGCTTGACATGTTTTTCTGCTTTTCGATATAAAATAGCCCGTTCAATCGCCGTGGAGATCATCTCAGCCACGGTTTGGATCACTTCCCTATCCTGGATTGAAAATTCGGTTTCACGGCAGATGACCACCAGCCCGATTTTTCTCTGTTGTGAAACCAATGGCAGGAAAGCGATGAATCGTTTTGCGTTGGATAGAAATTCATCATTAGCGCTGAGCGCCTGTTTATCCTTCTCCCGATCGAGCAGGTAGATCTTGTTGTTTGAAAACACATCAACATACGGGCTCATGCGGGTATCGACTTCCAGCCCGGCCATGTTTTCCCAATCACCGGTTGCGGCTTCGATATAGAACCGGTCGCCATTTTCGCGCGGCAGCAGGATGGCGCTGTTGCCTGTCTTATACAAATCACCCAGCTTTTCCAGCACCTTTCGAGAAAAATCAGCAGGCCGCATAATGCTGTTCAATACATCGCCGATGCCAATGATCAACTGCATCTGGTTCTCGCGGTATTTCTTCTCGGTTATGTCAGTGATGAAACCTTCCAGCATCCCGTCCGCCTTGAATCCCTCGGGGGCGTTGCCCTGTTCCCACACCCATTTCTCGGTTTTATCCGACGTTAGAATCCGGTATTCCAGCTTAAAACGATCCCCCTTTCTGATCGCCTTCTGGATCTCCTTGCGGATTCGGATGCGGTCATCCGGGTGGATGAGGTCCTCGTAAGCAAATGCTTGATTATGCAACACTTGCTTGGGATCGTACCCGGTCAAGGCTTTGAATCCTTCACTGAGGTATTCCATCGTCCAGTATTCGTCATTTCGGCAGCGATAAACAAATCCGGGCAGGTTGCTGATCAGGTTCTGCAGCGTGCGCCGGCCCTCATTCACGGAACTAATCGCTTTTTGATGTTCATATGCCTGAAAGAGCACTGAACTGACGACATGGCTTCCCAGCGTTTTGACGCGCAGAAAACCCTGGGCGCCATTTTGAATGCATTCCAAAATTTCATTATCCGACGCGGATTCCACCATAACGACAATCGGGGTTTGCGGAGCAAGGCTTGCGATCGATTGGATCGCTTCAACATTCGAAGAACCCGCTGAGGGCAAACCCAGCACGATGATCTGGGGAGAATCTGCCTTGAATTTGGTTTTAAAATCCTCGAGATTCCCAACAACCTGACAACTGAACAGGCTGCCATCCAGCGTGTTCTGGAACCAGCCCAGCGCTTCTGGTCGATTTTCAAGAACCAGGGTTTTTAGTCGTTCAGCCATGATATTTGATCGTCTGAATAAATCTTGAACCGAATCGTGGAGCCTTTGATTAAGTATAGGGCTTTATCGGCCGCTTTGAGAAGTGATTCCATATTTTCGCCGTGCTGTGGAAAGATCGAAGCGCCCATGCTGGCGCTGACCTGCAGGATCCGCGCTTCGATTTCGATGTTGGGCTGCATCGCTTGACAGATTTTCTCCATCACGCGAATCACATCGCTCTTGTTGTGGATTTCTTCTGCGATCACCGCGAATTCATCACCGCCAATGCGCGCGCAGGTATCGGTCCCGCGGATGGTATTGGTCAGCCGCCTTCCCACCTCAATCAAGACCTCATCGCCAACCTGATGGCCGTAGGAATCGTTGACCAGCTTGAATTTATCCATATCAATGGAAATAATGGCAAATTTTGTACCGCTGCGCAGGGAACGGGCAATCGCCTGGTGGAAACGGTCTTCGAACAGCAGGCGGTTGGGCAGATCGGTCAGGTAATCATGCGTCGCCAGATAAGTCAGTTTTTCCTCGGTGGCCTGCCGTGAAATGGCTGCGCCCAGGATTTTCGCGGCGGTTTTCAACGCTTCAACCTCCACCTCAAGCCATTTACCCCGTTGAGTACATTGATCGAATCCGATGAAACCCCACCAAGTATGGTCAACGAAGATGGGCATGTACACGAATGACTTTACCCCCAGTTTCATCAACAAAGCCTGTTCGCCGGCCGGCAGGCCATCCACATCGCTGTGAATCACCTGGCCTTTTTCCATGAGCTGCTTCCAGCGCTGGAATCCTTCTTTTTCATAATCGATTCCATCCTCAACGCTGGCAGTCTTTTTCACCGCAACATCTTCTGCCACCCATTCAGATTGCAGCACAGCGATGGGTTTTTCTGCTGAATCGAGTATATTTCTAAACAGATAAACGCGATCCGATTCGGTTGCCTTCCCCAGGGCAGCCAGAACTTCTTCCAGGTACGTCTCCCAGTTGGGTTGGGTGAGAAAGATTTCGGCTGCGCTGTTCACCGCTTTGAGGATCTCATCTCTGCTTCGGATGGCATTTTCAATTTCTTTGCGGTCGATTGCTGACAAGATGGAATGGGTCAGGCTGTATGCGTCGAGATTCGATTTATTGATAACCTGCTGGGCGCCTTTTTTGTAGGCGTCAGAGATGTACTTGTTTTGGTTTGGCGAAAGCACAACGACGGGTAAATAAGAGCTTGCGGAACAGATGCGTTCCGCCGCATTAGCGCAATCCTCAGCTGCATTGAAATCCAGAATGGCCGAATCATAATCGCCGGAATGGAGCTCTCCCAGGGCTTTCTCAAGCGAGTAGATTTGGTCGATTTCAAACTCATAATCGATTTGATCTCTCAGCAAACTGGTTAAATATGAACCATATTTTTTCTCTGCGGAAATCAACAAAATTCGCTTAACTAACCCCGACATGCATTATCCTTCTTAACCCAATCAATTTCGGGAGCGAACAGCGTGGCGCTAAGATGAAACTTGGATGTAACCATCAACCCTCCGGTTATACCCTTTAAAACACTTATCTACCGGAACCGCCCTTTTCCCTTCGTTATAACGATTATACAAAGAAAAATCTTTTTTACAATAGAACAATCCTTGAGGGAAAACCCTTACGCAAATATCGCCCGCTTCCTGCTGAGCAGCGTTTATTTTGAGATGATTAATCGGCTCAAATACCTGAAATGAAGCTTTTATTATACAAAATTTGAATATACAATTATTTTATTGATCCTCGCTCTAGTCTAAAAGATATGAAGAAGTCTGAACAAGGATGTTGTTCATGAACAAAAATAAAACCCCCATTAAATACACCATAAACTCCGCCTCAATCCTGTTTCTGGTCGCTCTTGGGCTGGTGAATTACCTGGGTTTGCGCAACCATGCCTTGTTCCATTTCCTGACCGAAATGAGCACCATCGTTATGAGCTGCTGCCTTTTCGCATTCACCTGGATCCTGCGCGAAAAAATCGATAATGGTTATTTTTCAGTGCTTGGTATTGGCCTGCTATTCTCGGCCTTTTTCGATTTATTGCACAATCTCTCATATGAAAATATGGCTCTGTTTTCCAATATCAGCCTGAACCAATCGAGGTATTTCTGGCTGGCGGCCCGTTTCCTGCAGAGCCTGACCTTCGTGGTTGCCCCGCTATGCGTAGGAAGACAGGCCAGCCACAACCTGGTAATATGGATTTACGCCTTTGTATCCATTGCCCTGGCGCATCTGATTATTTACTCCCCCTTACCTGTGTTGACCTTTCCCGATGGAAGCATATCTCGCGTACGCGTAATACTGGAACTGATCGTTGTGTTCCTTTTTTTTATGGCTTTGGCTCATGTTTACATGAAAAAAAAACGCTTCGAGCAGCTAATTTTCAGCCTTATTTTTGGCGGTGTAACGCTGGCCGTCATCAGCGAGGTCATCATCATGAATGCCTCCGAAATTCAGCCGGTCATTATGGTTGGATTGAACCTGAAAGTCATATCATACATATTGATCCTGAATATCATGCTTGTGATCGGCATCGCCCGCCCGCAGGATGTTCTATATCACGAACTGCAAACCAGTTGGAGTCAGCTTCAGGATCTTTTTACAAATACGAACGATGGCATTTGCATCCTGGACCAGCAACACCGTATCGTGAAGAATAATCCAGCGGCTGAAAGGATTCTGGGGGTAGGAAGCAGTCTCTTAAACAAAAATAGTATTTATAAATTTCTGCCCATTGCCGAAAAAGCCGAATATATCCAGGCCTACGCCTTGCTGCAGCAAAATAAACCGGTTTTACTGAAAATAGAAATCACCCGCCCTGACGGCGATATGCGCATGCTCGAATTAGTTGCCACGCCGCGTTTCCTTCAAAAGAAATATATTGGGTTTTTTATCGTCCTGCATGATATTACCGATCAATTTATTAAGGAAAAACACATTAAAGAAGCCCGCCGGCTGTACCAGACCATTTTCATAGACGCGCCCATTCGCATTTGGGAATTGGATCATTCCGTGGTTAAGCACGAAATTGACGCGCTGCGAAAGCAGGGTGTGAATGATTTCTTGCGCCACTTCAACGAACATCCTGAAATCATCCGGCGGTTGGCGGGATTGGTGAAAATAAACGCGTACAACAAACTGGTGGAAAAACAATATTCCAATCCAGCTGGCAGAAAGAAAAAAGTCACTTCTTTAAACCAGATTTTCTGGGAGGGCTCATACCCGAATTTTATTCAGGAATTGATGGCCATAGTAGAGGGGAGGACTGCCAACACCTATGAAATCACCACGCGCGCAGCAGATGGCAGCATCCGCTACAGCATCATCGATTGGGCGGTGCTTCCTGGCCACGAAAAGGATTATTCCCGCGTGATCGTCTCAGCCAACGATATCACCGCCCGCAAAAATGCCGAGCTGGAATTACTAGCCAGCGAAGCCAAATTCCGCCTGTTAGCCGAGCATGCCGGCGTGGGGATTATTTACACCAATCCGCATGGAAATATCATCTTTATAAATAGCAAGAGTCTTGAAACTATCGGCGGAAATCCCCAGGACTATGTTGGCAGGGATGTGAAAGATATCTTTGGCGAAAAAGACGGGGCATTGGTCAAATCG
>CAZDUN010000133.1:0-6726 GCA_964508615.1 uncultured Pelolinea sp.
GCTGGATGAACCCACCAACCATCTCGACCTGCCCTCGCAGGAGATCCTGCAGCGCCAGGCAGGCGATCGCCAGACGGCCGCGTTCGCCGCCGGATAGTACATTTACTTCCTTGAAAGCATCGTCCCCGGTGAACAGAAAAGTCGCCAGGTAGCTGCGCACTTCCGGCTCCTGCATATTGGGAGCGGCGTGCTGGATCTCCCGGATGAGCGTCCAGTCATCGTGCAGGCCTTCGTGCGCCTGCGCGAAATAGCCCACCTGCACGCTGCCACCCAGGTCCACGCGGCCTGCCAGAGGTGGTATTTTTCCCAGCAGCGTTTTCAGGAAAGTGGTCTTGCCCGCGCCGTTGGGGCCCATAATGGCCACGCATTCCCTGCGCCGCAGCACCAGGTCGGGTGCATTGATCAGGACTTTTTGGTCGTCCTGGTAGCCGACTTTTAAATCATACGTGCGCAAAACCAAGTCGCCGGAACGGGCATCCGCGCGCAGTTTAATGTGGATACGCCGGCTTTTCTGCGGGTGTGCCAGGCGCGCGTCGCTCAGCAAGCGTTCCAGCCGGCGGCGGCGCCCCTGCGCCTGGCGGGTGTTCTGCCCGGCGATGTTGCGGCGGATGTAATCTTCTTCTTTGGCGATGAATTCTTGCTGGGCTTCATACTCTTTCAACTGGCGTTCGTAGCGCGCCTCGCGCTGGCGCAGGTAAGCGCTGTAGTTGCCATGGTAAATCTCCAGGGCGGGGGTCATTTCCCAGATGACGGAAGCGCTGCGGTCGAGAAAGTAACGGTCGTGCGAGACCAGCACCACCGCCCCGTCCCAATTTTTCAGGTAACCTTCCAGCCATTCCATGGCCTGGATATCCAGGTGATTGGTGGGTTCGTCCAGCAGCAGCAAATCCGGGTTGGAAAGCAGCAGGCGCGCCAGGTAAGCGCGCGTGCGCTGCCCGCCGGAAAGGATGCCGAGCGGTTTGCGGTATTCCGCGCGGGTGAAACCCAACCCACTCAAGGTGCGCTCGATTTCATTTTCAAAGGTATATCCGCCGGCTGCTTCGAAACGCTCTTGCAGGCGGGTGTATTTTTCCAGGAAATCCAGGTCAGCGTGGCTGGCGCCCATTTGCGCATCCATGCCGCGCAGCTGCGCCTGCCATTCCAGCAATTCACCAAAAACAGCCAGACACTCATCCCACAGCGTGCGGTCGGATTCCAACACGGCCTCCTGCGGCAGGTAGCCGATGCGCAGGTTCCTGGCGCGCTGCACGCTACCCTGCGAGGGCGTTTCCTCGCCAATCAGGATGCGCAGCAGGGTGGTCTTGCCCACGCCGTTGGGGCCGACCAGGCCGATGCGGGCGCGTTTGGGTACGTTGAATGAGATATTGCTGAAAATATCTTCAAACCCAAAAGACTTTGCAAGGCTGCCGGCGCTAATTAAGGACATGGGAAATCATCAATCCGAAATGTGGAATCTAGCCTTAAACAGCTCTAACTGCAGAACATCTGCAGCTATTCCCCCAAAGCAGCGCCCGCGTTGCGGACGCCGTTTCCATTAAACAACCTGATCGAGAAAAAGAAAAATCGGTCGGTTAATGCCACTTGTTCACCAGGTGAACCTTTTCCGAAGGTATCGGATATCCCTTCAAATGTATGTTTGCCTGAATTATATGTATATTTTTAAAAACCGCCAGATATCATTAATGCAAAATTTTTTTATCAAAATGAACCTCGATTGTCAGAACAATTTGGATAGCAATCAAAACCATCTCGCATGGCAGTTTTTGGGTACAATAGCCCAATGACCAATACGCCACCTGTATGCGACTACGAAGGCTCCGATTACCAGGAGCGATTCTGGGAGGAAGGCGGGCGCGCCTACGAAGACGGCGCGGAAGTGCTGGCGCTCAAACGCCTGCTGCCGAAAAGCGGCCGGCACCTGCTGGAGCTGGGGGCCGGCGCCGGGCGCAATACGCCGCGCTATCATGGTTTCGAGCGCGTCACCCTGTTGGATTACTCCACCACGCAATTGAAGCAGGCCCGCCAGCGGCTGGGCGCGGGCGCGCAGTACCGCTTCGTGGCGGCGGACGTGTACCGCCTGCCCTTCGCGCCGGGTGCCTTTGACGCCGCCACCATGATCCGCACCATTCATCACTTGTCTGAAGCGCAGCTGGCGCTCGCGCAAACGCGCGCCTGCCTGGCGGATAACGCTACTTTTATCCTGGAATTCGCCAACAAACGCAACCTGAAAGCGATCCTGCGCTACTGGACGGGCAGGCAGAAATGGAGCCCGTTCAGCCCCGAGGCGGTGGAATTCGTCGCCTTGAACTTCGACTTCCATCCAGCCAGCGTGCGCGGCATGCTGGCCGCCAGCGGTTTCAGCATTGAAAAGCAGATTTGCGTTTCTTTTCTGCGCTCGGGCTTCTTCAAGCGCCTCATCCCGCTCAAGCTGCTGCTGGCCAAGGAAAACCTGCTGCAGCAGATTGCCTCCTGGACGGCGCTCAGCCCGAGCGTTTTTCTGCGGGTGCGTGCGCTGCCCGGCAGCCAGCCCGCCACGGCAGATGAAGGCGCATTCTTCCGCTGCCCTGCTTGCGGCCATTATCCGCTGGCCGACACGCCGCCCAAGCTGGTTTGTAAAAAATGCGGGCAGACCTACGCCTTCAAGGACGGCATCTATGATTTCCGCCTGAAATCATAAAAACACAAACCGAAATAGGAGCGAGGAGGGAAGAGTGGAAAACTGGAAGCTGAGCCCGTCGGACCTGACTTTCCTATGGGATGAATGCCCGCGCTGTTTCTATCTCAAGGTGCGCCACAACTTCAAGCGCCCGGCCATGCCCTTCCCGAAAATTTTCGGGCGCATAGACCTGTTGATGAAAGATATTTACCTGGGCCATTCCACCAAAAAAATCTCCCCCGATCTGCCGGAGGGCAGGATCCTGATGACCGGCCGCTGGGTGACCTCCGAGCCCATCCCGGCTGCGGATGGCGCGAACGCCTGCTACATCCAGGGCATCTTCGATACAGTGGTGCAGTTCGAGGATAATTCCTACGGGGTGGTGGATTTCAAAACCTCGGAAGCCAAAGGGGAACACATCGCTTTTTACGGGCGCCAGCTGCAGGCGTATGCCTTCGCGCTGGCTCATCCCGCGCCCGGCAAGCTGCATCTCAGCCCGGTCAGCAAGCTGGGGCTGTTGTACTTCGAGCCGCAATCCATGCAAGAGTCGCAGCCGGAGGGATTGAGCCTGGCCGGCCCGACCCGTTGGGTGGAAATTCCGCAGGACGAAACAGCCTTCATGGCATTTATTCAGCAGGTAGCGGAGCTGCTCAGCCAGCCCGAGCCGCCAGCAGCCAACCCGGAATGCGCCTTCTGCAATTACCGCGAGCAGGCGCGCAATACTGCGTTTTAGCAAAAACCCACGCATTCAGGCGTGGGCTACAACTACTTCGACTACTTCGACAAGCTTCCCCTCCATTTGGCAGATGGGAAACAACCAACAGGAATTACTAAATGGAGGGCGGTTTACATTGGACTAATCAGCAGTGTGCTCATTATTAGCCAGAGATTGCCGCGCCCGCTTGCAGCGGGCTCGCAATGACAATAAAAAAGTGGCGGTGATACTCAGAATTACAGTGTGCAGGTCGAAATGCGCTGTATCTATAATTTTGTCAAGCAGCATGCCTGACCTACAAACAATAGCCGCCTTTTCTATTCCAATCGGCGCGTATGCCTAAAACTGATGGGCACAGGTGGAAACGCGCCCCACTTGCATTTTTCGGAATCAGTCGCTTTTCTTTTGAATCACCCAGAAGTGCGAAAGCCCCAACGCGCGCAGGGGCGTCTTTTCCAGGAATTGTAAAAACGCGCGCAGCCACTTGCCCAGCAGCGGCTTGCGCTGGATGATGTTATCGTAAGCTCCGAAAATGGTAGTGCGGTAAACCACCTCCAGCGGCAGATCGGCGAAAAGCACGCGCAGCGCGCGGCGCGTATAGACGCGCACGTGCGGGGCCAATTTATCCCGCCAGAAATCCGGCAGGTAGTTCACCAGCGGGGCGTTGCCAAAATGGTATTTCCCTTTCCAATAGATGCCGTGGGTTTCAAAGGGGTATCCGCGGTTGGGGCAGAACAGCATCAGCCGGCCGCCCGGGGCCAGCGTGCGCGCCATTTCAGCGGCAGACCGGCGGTCATCCTGCACGTGCTCGATCACCTCGTGGCTCAACATCAGGTCGAATTGGCTGCTTTTAAAGGGCAAATGCTCCCCGACCGCGCACACCAGGTTGGGGTTTTTCTTTTTCGCGTCCAGCAGACGTTCGAACTCAACGTCCATGCCGACTGCCAGGCGCGCCTCTCCAGCCATTCGCTCGAGGTATTCCCCCACGCCGCAGCCATTTTCCAGCAGCATGCCTTTGAGTTGATCAGCGCCCCATTTGCGGATCATCGCCAGCCGGCGTTCCTGGCCGGCGCGCCACACATAGGAAGGTTCGCCGCGCTGTGCGGCTTTATCTGAATGGGTCTTAATGGATGATTTCGGCATTTTGTTTTGATTATTCTTTCACATAAGGCACCCAGGCCAGCAGCGTGGTGCCCTGTTTGCGGATGGAGATCACCTCCATGCCGCCGCCGGCAGCTTCAGCGCGCGCCTGCATATTGGTCAGGCCGTGGCCGATGCGCGCGCCCGGACGGGGCGTATCGAAACCCGCGCCGTCGTCGCCGACCTTGAGCATGACGCGCTCTCCGCGCCGCCACAAGCGCACGGTCACCCGGGTGGCCTTGGCATGCTTGGCGGTATTGGAAAGCGCTTCCTGGAAGATGTGGTAGAGCGCGTCGATCTGCGGGCGCGCCATGCCCTCCACGTCCTGCGGATCGCCCTCCATGGTCACGTCCACCATGGTGTTGGCGCGGAATTCGCGGATCAGGCTGCGCATGCCCTCCACCATGTTACTATGGCGCAGCTGGCGCGGGCGCAGATCCAGGATGTAAGCGCGGATATCTGCAATGGCGGATTGCAGCGCTTCCAGCGCTTTTTCGATCTGCTGCACGCCGTTGGCCTTGCCCTGCACCTGGCTCATGCGCGCGTTTTCCAGCGACAAACCGATGCCATACAGCGATTGGATGATGCCATCATGCAGATCCATGCCAATGCGTTCGCGTTCTTCTGTGACGATCTGGATGCGGGCCTGCTGGTTGTTGATCTCGTAAGCGGCCATTTCGGATAGTGAGGTAATCAATGCCAGCAGGAAATTCATTTCCCGGTCGGTCAGCAGATTGCGGCGGGTGTGGGCGAAACTGGCGATGCCGAACAAACCCGCTTCCGTGAAAAGCGGCAGGCAGACCAACTGTCCAATCGCTTTTTCGCGAAATTCCTGATTCAATTCCCTGATACGGCTGTTGGGCAGGTTGATTACGCGTATTTCCTTCTTCAAGTATTGGCTGACCAGCAGGCCGCTTTCATCATGCGCGGCTTCCGCATTCCAGATGGATTGCAGCCGGCCATCCCGATAAGCCAGGGCGAGGCTCTTTTTGCCTTTTTCGCCCAGGTACACCTCGCAGGCATCCAGGTCCAGTAAATCCATGACAGTGGGTATCAGCAGCTTGAGGTTTTCCAGCAGGAACGGAAAACGTTCCGCGATGGCAACATCTTCCGTTTTTTCCATCAGCGCAGCTTCCGCAACGGCGTCATCCAAAAGACCATCTGTCAGGTTGTCCTCGGGGTTAAGATTATTCACAAGCATGATTTTAATCCAGCCCAAGGCTTTTGGCGAAATGGATTATTTTATAATTCGGATAATTTTAGTATAATTTAGCCAGACCATGATCCAATATTCGATCAATAACCGCAAGGAACAGGAAGAACGCATGCGCAGGGAGGGGCGGCTGCCCCCCGGTCAGGCGCTGACCGAGAAATTTCCCGTGCTGCATTACGGACCCATTCCTGCTTTTGATGAAAAATCGTGGAATTTCAGGTTATGGGGTTCGCTGGAAAAAGAAATCCACCTGACCTGGCAGGAATTCCAGCAGCTGCCGCGCGCGTCAGTCAAAATGGATCTGCACTGCGTCACGCGCTGGAGCAAGTTCGATACGCTGTGGGAAGGCGTCCGGCTGCAAGCTTTGATCGATGCCGGCTTATTGAAAATCAAGCCGGAGACTCGTTTTGTGATCCAGCATGCCGAGAATGATTTTTCCGCCAACCTGCCGCTGGAGGTGGTGCTTTCAGAAAACTTCCTGTTAGCCACGCATTACAACGGCCAGCCGCTCGCGCCTGAGCATGGTTATCCGCTGCGCGGCGCGGTGGGCGCCATGCCGGGCCGCCGAGATTTGAAAGACGTTTATTTCTGGAAAGGCGCCAAATGGCTGCGCGGCCTGGAATTCAGCGCAACGGACCGCAAGGGCTTTTGGGAGATGGCTGGTTATCACAATGAAGCCAATATCTGGAAAGAAGAACGGATTGGATAAAAAAAGCGCTTCCCGCAATCAACGGGAAGCGCTTTTTTCTTTATGTTTTATCAAGCAATGCGCCTGACGTAGAACCACAAGCCGACGCCCAAGGCCACAAAGACAATACCGACCACCAGCAGCAAGGGTGAAGCGGATTCTTCGCCAAAGACCGGCTGCATGCCGGAACCAGTTTGCGCGCCGAAATCCACCGTGGAAACCTGACCGGCTTTCAGCGTCAGGGCAAAATTCATGACCGTGGTCGGGTTGTAGCCTTCCGGGATGGCCACGCTGATGTTGTAATCGCCCTCGGG
>CAZDUN010000134.1:0-4970 GCA_964508615.1 uncultured Pelolinea sp.
ACCAGCACCCGCAGGCCCTTATCCAGGCGAAGGAGGAACAGGTGGCCGCCAGGATTGCCAGCCTGATGCGCACGATCCGCCCGCAGGTGGTACTGACCTTCGATCCGCTTGGCGGCTACATGCACCCGGACCATATTGCCATTCACAAAGCCACCGTGCGGGCTTTTCAACTGGCCGGCGATGCGAGTTATAAAGAAGATTCCTCAGCGCCATTTTCACCGCGCAAACTGTATTACCACATCATGCCACTTGGCTTCCTCAGGCTGGTGGTCAAATTCATGCCGCTATTAGGCAAAGATCCGCGCAAGTTCGGAAAGAACGGCGACATCGATCTAACCGCCATCCTGGCGACGGAGTTCCCCACCCACGCGCGCATCAATTACAAGAAAGTGGCCGAAATCCGCGACCGGGCTTCGGCCTGCCACGCCAGCCAGGGCGGCGACCGCACCAGCGGCTACCTGGTGACCTGGCTGCTGCGGCAGATCAGTTCGTATGAGAGTTACATGCGGGCGCTGCCGGAGCCGGTGAGGGGGCAGGTGGAGAGAGATTTGTT
Source organism: uncultured Pelolinea sp. (assembly GCA_964508615.1). GTDB lineage: Bacteria > Chloroflexota > Anaerolineae > Anaerolineales > Anaerolineaceae > Pelolinea. Next base: position 554 of record CAZDUN010000134.1, read on the forward strand.
CGAGGGGATAGCGTGATTTGCTACTGAATTCCAATTTTGCTCTACAAGAAATGTGAGTGGTACTGCTGGTTGAGAATCGCTGGATTGAACTTTACTCCAACTGATGAATTTTAACCACAGATGAACACGGATGAACACGGATAATACCCTTTTCTGATTGGGTAGGTGTACCCCGCCGTCTCTCGGCGGGATGCCTCGGACGGCAGGGTATCTCCGCCCTCTGCTCCTGCAGAGGGCTGCTTTATACCCAGCCTGCATGCCGCATGGATGTGCGGCTGCAGGCTGAGTATCTCCACCCTCTGCTCTTGCAGAGGGCTACGAAGATCCTTCCCTACGCTATGCTGAGGGCAGGCGCTGCGCTCAGGATGACAATAATGGCGGGAGCGGGTTCTGTGGATGGCCCTTTGAATCACCAAGCCGGCTAACTCCAGCCGATGAATCCTTCGCCTTTTTGAAGCTTGAAGATTACGGCGCGCTGAAAGACCTGGGCGAGCAAATCGCTTTTCTTGATAGCGGACTTGACTTCTTTCTTTGCCGGTTCCTTTCGTACGAAACAACGGATTTCGATCTTGTCCTTATCAAATGTGGTCTGGGTATTATGAATGCGTAAACCATGCGAATATTCCAGGCCATCCGCCACGCGCAATATGCCGGCCAGAATTGAAACCATGGCGCGATTTTCTTTTGATAGGGCTTTGAAATGGTCGTGTTTTAATGAAGGGAGCGCGCGGCGGTGATAGCGGGCGATGGAGCCGATGATCAGGCGTTCTTTTTGGTTGAGGCTGAGCAGCGGTGTGTTCAGGATGATTTTCAAAGCTGCTTTATGATGGGCGCGGGCGCCTTCGGTGTGTACGCCGATATCATGCAGCAGCGCGGCGCATAACAGGTAATAGCGTTCCTGCCAGCCCATTTTATGCAAGCCGCACAGGTCATCGAATATTTCCAGCGCCAATTTGGTCACTTGCCTGGTATGTTTGGCTTCATAATGGCACTGTTTGGCAACTTTCAGCACCGATTTCAGCTCGGTTTTTTGGGTGGAATCAAATCCGTGAAACAGCGTTTTATTTTTCATCGTTGCAGCGCTACCTGTGAGGGATTATGTTCCGGTCGTTTCCGGATTGGGGCCGGGACTGGTCGAAGCGGTTTGGTTCTGGCTGGAGAGATTGGTCAGGAAGATCACTTTCCGCAGGTTCAACCAGGTTTCCTTCATTTTCCAGTTTTTCCATTCCTCGAGGAAATGATTGTATAAACGGGCGCGTTCCTTGCGGCGGTTTTCGAGCAGGAATTCCATGCCCGGCTTCAGGCGATTATACGGGCTGCGGGAGCCATAAAATTCCTGGATTCGCTTTTGTTCTTTTTCCATGAAAGCAGGGAGAAACGCGGTCCATACATCCGCATCATGGATCTCGCCCAGTAATTGCTGTGATTGGCGCGCGATTTCAAGGGCGAAATCGGACTTGCCTTCATATAAATTGGAAAACACTTCCAAGGCATAGCGCAAGCGCTTGGCAGCAATACGCATCTGATGCAATTCTTCCACGCGCGAGGGATCGAATATAAACACCTCAAAAAACAGGAATTCATCCAATCGTTTCTGGATGTGTTCATAACCTAATTGGAACAGTTGATTCCCGGGAAGTGCTTCGGGCTGGGCGGCGCTCAGGGCGGCTTCGGCCCAGGCCTGCATTTCAACCAGGGTGGCGCTATCGAGAACGCTTTTGGTCATTTGCTGTGTTTGGTTTTGACGCAGCTGGCGTTTTTGCCTCAAACGCAGGCGTACGCGGCGGATGCCGGGAAGGAGGCTTTTATCCTGTACGTTGGCGGCGATGGCCGAAATCCAATCCAGTTGAACGTCCAGATCGCGCACCTTGCCATAAGCGTTGGTGATGTTTTTGATATCCCGCTGCCAGATTTTGATCTTTTTTAGTGGGAATGCAGCCGAAAAGATGTTCAAACAAGCGCGGACGCGGCGCGAGGAGACGCGCAGGTCGTGGATATCTTCAATATTATGGCGGCGCCGGATGTTTTGCGCTTTTTTTCTGAGCGTCTCCAAAGCGGGCTGCATGGATTGCGCGCAATAGAGCCGGACAGCCGGGTCGGTGATTTTAGCGGCCATTGGGGAGTGACTGCTTCTGTTCCAGAACCGGCTGGAGGCAGGCTTTGATGTCATCGTTGACGTCTTTGGTGGAGCGGTTGGCGTCGATTATTTTAAAATCATACTCGCGCGCCATCTGGTCGAATTGCGCGATCATGCATTCCTGATAAGCGCAGAAGCTGTCATAAAGATTATCCATTTTCATGATATCCATGCCAGCTTCCCAATAATTGAATCCACGGCCATGCACAATCCTGGTGACCAGAGTATTCACATCGGCTTTTAGATAAACCACGATATCCGGAACCAGCGCAAAACCATAGATGGCCCGCGCCCATTGCGCATCGATACCGCGCACGACGTCGCGCGCCATGATGGAGTAAAAATAGCGGTCCGACAGCACAAAAAATCCGGCCTTCAAGGCGGGAATGATCTGATTTTCCAGGCGATCGGCAAAATCGGTGGCCTAGAATAGACTGATGGTCAGCGGGGTCAGGTTGGTGCCGCGCTTGGCTTCATCCAAGCCTGGCTGGGTCAGGGGAGAGCGGCGCAGGCCTGTATCGGAAACCGCGTAACCGGATTTTTCCAACCAGTTTCTGAGCAGTTCAATCTGGGTGGAACGCCCGACCCCATCCGTGCCTTCCAGGACGATCAATTTGCCTGGCAGGTTCTCTATCATTTTGTACGGAAGGCCAGCGCCATAAAATTGCAGTTTAGTCACGGGTACCTCCCGCAATATTTTTGCTATCCATTCGGCTGTAATTCCGGGCAGATTCGACCGGGTTGGGCAATCCCTCCCAATCCTTCAGCACCGTATTGACCAGGCGGCGGATCTGCTTCTGTTGTTTTTGAACGGGTTGGGCGGCATCGATCACCTGGAAACTGAACTCGTCCACCATCTTCTCGTATTCTTCCAGAATTCTGCTTTGGAACAGGCGGAAACTGGTGACTTTGTTATCTGAAAGGTTCAAATCCATGCCGGCTTCGTAATATTTCAATTTCGCGCGCCCGAAGGTGATGCGTTCCACCGCGTCGTCCAGCGGAACGCGGAAATACAAAACCAGATCAGGCTGGTACGCAAATGAATACAAATTGCGCACCCAGAAGGGATCGACGCCGCGGGCCACGTCACGGGCAAAACCGGTGAACGCGTAGCGATCCGCCAGGACGATGACGCCGGCTTTCAACATGGGCAGAAACTGGTTCTCCCAACGATTGGCGAAGTCAGTACCTTGAATGAGGCTGAATGAGGTAGGGGTGAATGATTTATCTTTCTTGCCCATGCGCGTGGTGCTTTTCACCAGCGGCGAGGAATTCCACTCGCTGAAATAAACCGATTTGCCACGTTCCAGCAGCCATTTATAGAGCAGATCAATCTGCGTGGATTTTCCACTGCCATCAATGCCTTCCACAACGATCAGTTTTCCCTTACAAGGATTCTTCTGCAACATGGCTTATCCTTTTTTAAAAAATACAAAATGAGCTTGATAAGTAGATTATATCAAGCTCATTTTGAAATGTGACCGGATTACTCCCGGTTACATTTCGAGATCAATCTCATCGTCGCTGCCGCTCATTTCCAGCATTTCGCCGGATTTGATAAAGACAGTGCGCTCGCAAATATTCACGACCCTGTCCGCCAGGCGTTCGAGGTTATGCACCACCCACAGCAACAGGCTGGCGTCATCAATGGTGGCAGGATTGGCGATCATGCCGCTGACAATGGTGCGGTAGCATTTATTAAAGAGATCGTCCACCTGGTCGTCTTCCGCTGGAATCGCTACGGCTTGTTTGATATCTTCTTTCATGAATGCCGACAGCGAGCGATGCAACATGCTGACGGCCAACTCACTCATTTTTTCAATATCGCGATAGGGAATGGGAAGGTCGACAATACCCAGGCGAATCGTATTATTGGCGATGCCCTTGGCGTAATCACCCATGCGTTCCAATTCATTGGCAACCAGCAACATGGCTGCCAGCAGCCTTAAATCGTGGGCAAGCGGCTGCTGGGTAGCCAGCAAGATCAGAATGGCATTCTCAATGGCAAAACGCTTGTCGTTGATGTTCTGATCATCTTCAATAACAACCTTTGCGCTCTCAATATCGCGATTCTTAAAGGCTGTGACGGAATCCAGCGTTGCTTGTTCCACCATGCTTCCCAAAAGCAGGATTTCATCCTGAATTTGCTTGATTTTCTTTTCAAATAATTCGCGTGCCATGCATCACCTTTTATGTTAACCAAATCTGCCAGAGATATACTGCTCAGTCAGCTCATTTTTTGGATTAGTAAAAATATCGTTCGTTTTACCGGATTCTACC
>CAZDUN010000134.1:4982-6713 GCA_964508615.1 uncultured Pelolinea sp.
GTTCTCTGCCATATTAAAGAAGAGCGTGTAATCTGAAGCCCTGGCAGCCTGCTGCATGTTATGTGTGACTATAACTATAGTATATTTTTCTTTTAACTGCTGGATTAATTCCTCAATTTTTAAGGTTGCAATCGGGTCCAGGGCAGAGGCAGGCTCATCCATGAGGATCACCTCCGGTTCAACCGCCAAAGCGCGGGCGATGCATAAACGCTGCTGTTGCCCGCCGGAGAGGGCCAGACCGGATTTGGTCAATGAATCTTTGACTTCATCCCAAAGCACCGCCTGGCGCAAGCTCTTTTCGACGATCTCTTCAAGAATACGGTGATCGCGGATGCCGTGCGCGCGCGGGCCAAACGCGATATTTTCAAAAATCGTCTTCGGGAAGGGATTGGGTCGTTGGAATACCATGCCAACCTGTTTGCGCAGCTCAACCGCATCGATATCGAATATATTCCTGCCATCCAGGAAGATTTTTCCCTCGGTGTGAACAGAAGGGATCAATTCATTCATGCGGTTGAACGAGCGGATGAAAGTGCTCTTACCGCATCCAGACGGGCCGATAATGGATGTGATCCGATTGGCGGGGATATCAATGGTGATATTATCCAGCGCCTGGAATTTCCCATAAAACAGGTTGAAATCGCTAACGCTGATTTTTATTTTTCCGTTTTCAGTGTTATTTTCAATCATTTTCTAATACCTTATTTTCCCGAGAATTTTTTCGCTAATTGGCGCGAAGTGATATTGATCGCCAGGTTCAAAGCGATAATTACCACAATCAGAATGGCAGAGGTGCCCAGGGCTTTTTCAAAGGCGCGCGTCTCGCTGGCCAGCATATAAACGTGTAGCGCCATCGTGCGTCCAGAAGAAAGCAAGTTCTGCGGCAGCCGGTAACTGCCACCCAAGGTAACCCAGAAGATAGCCGTCTCAGCAATCACGCGACCGACGCTGAGCACAATGCCGGTGATGATTCCGGGAATGGCGGAGGGCAGTACGACATCGAAAATCATCTGCCACTTGGTGGTGCCGAGCGCCAAGCTGCCCTCGCGATAAGATTTTGGGACGGTGCGCAGCGCTTCTTCGGTGGTGCGAATGATGAGCGGCAGAACCAAACATGCACCGCTAAGACCGGCGGAAAGCAGCGAGAATTTTAATTTCAGGTAGGAGACAAAAACAGCAAACCCGAACAAACCGAAAATGATGGATGGAACGCCAGCCAAAACTTCCACGCTGGTGCGAATGGTATTCACCAACCAACCCAAAAACCCTTTCTTCCCGCTCAGGTCAGCGGTGTACTCGACCATATAAATCGCTGTGCCGATGCCAAGCGGGGCGGCAATCGCGATGGTGAGGATAACCAGATAGATGGTCGTGACAATGGTTGTGGAGATGCCGCCTTTTCCGGATACGCCCCCAGCCGGACGGGTGGTCAGGAATTCCAGGTCGATCACTTGCATGCCGTTTTTAATCACGTAATAAATAATGAATAGTAAAGCCGCAACAGCCATCAATCCAGCCAACCATATGAAAGCAAAGGCAATATTCTGGGTCAGCTTGCGCTGGCGCAGGTTACGGATTGGGTCAATCACGGAAGATTTTTTTCCTATCATGGCAATATCTTTTTTCATTTAAACCACTTATGAGGGCTGATTTACCCCAAATATAAAAACCCCCACACTATTAAACACAAACAAAAAAATAAAAAAAGGAACACCATAAAAAAAAAATAGG
>CAZDUN010000135.1:0-6683 GCA_964508615.1 uncultured Pelolinea sp.
GTCAGTTTTTTCATTTCGATCTACCTTTCTATTCTTGTCATACGGTTTTCTTTTTGTGCAATTTACGCGCCACATTGGGTTTTTCCCAAAGGGCGATGTGTACAAAGTTGAGCTATTGTTCTTATTCCTGGTTGTTTCCTCAAATGTTTTCCTTTCATTTTCACGAAAACCTTCAGAGGCTGGATAAGCATCTGGCGAAATCGGTCAGGTTCATCGATTCAGGGATGGCGCGGGATTGTTTTTGTAGCCTTGGAAGATTGCCATGGCGGGGCAACCTGCCTGAGGAGAAAAGCGATGCCGGTTCCAGGCTGCTTCCAAGACCAACCCCGGAGTGATATGCGGCTGGTGGTTGTTTGACCGTGCGATCCATCCCGGAGCGCGTTTCGGGTATCCAGTTAATCAGTGATTGCTGCTTCATGCCGTTGCCTCCGCAAAAACTTTTTTGGGGTTTCCCATCTCCCAAAAGAGCCAGAAAGCACCCAGGCTGAGCAGGACGTCACCAGGGCTGAAAGCCAGGGGATAGCTCAGCCATTTCGGCAGTAAAAAAACATCACCCAGGAACCAGAGCCTGGTCTGTGATTTTTCCAGCAAGATATCTTTTGTGCTTGCCACTCTTTCCCCGAGGGTTAACGTAACCGTGCCCCCTTCCGGAATCAAGTGTTGGGCGTTCTCGGGAGTGAGCGGCATTAAGCCGCCATTGAGAAGGATTGCCGTGAAATTTAACAGCAGTCCCAAACCCATCAACCATCCCCCCGGGACTTTGCGGTTAAACCAGATGAAGATCAATAACAATACCTGTGAGGAAACCAATAAAATGGATACCCATCGCGAAGGTATTGAATCGCGCGTGGAGGGAAGAAAGAACATGAAAAATTGCGGTACGTAGGCTAGCAGCACCAACCAGGTGTGCTTAATCTCGACCGATTGATAGGCGGCTTTAGCGGCTCGAGCTCGGACGAACCCAAGTGCCACACCAGCCAGAACCGCAATCAGTAGGATCACTTTTCCTTTCCTCCATGTAAAATAAAAAAACTCCTGTATTTGGCAGCGGCGTTCAGCGAAATTTGTTTTCCTATACAGGAATCTCGCCAATTGCATTCTTTCTTTCCAGACACTCCTGCCCCCTCAAAGGGGAAGGGGGCAGGGCACCTAGAGGTGAGGTAATGGTTCGGAGGGCTTGTTTCCACAACCTCAACATGTTTATTTAATCAAATGGGTGGCTTCAAAGGTGGCTTCAAAAGGCCGATTGTTTGATAAAATCTTTTGAATACTGGACAACGAGGATGAATAATGAAAGAAAATCTTTCTCGATTGACAAAGATTATCTATGGTTCGGGGGATCTGGGTTTTAGTCTGACCACCACAATTATAGGCGCATATTTCCTGTTTTTTTTGACTGATGTCGTAGGTATCCAGCCGGCAGTGGCGGGTATTGCCATCCTGGTCGGCCGCACCTGGGATTATCTGAACGACCCGTTGATCGGCCACCTGTCTGACCGCACGCGCACCCGCTGGGGACGCCGCAGACCTTTCCTTTTGTTCGGGGCACTGCCTTTCGCGCTGGCATTCATGTTGATGTGGTACCGCCCGCCTTTCGAGAGCCAAATCGCGCTGGCTGCATATTATTCGGCCGCGTATGTATTATTCGATGCCGCGGCAACATTTGTGTATATGCCCTATTTTGCCCTGACCCCGGAATTAACAGAAGATTACGATGAGCGCACTTCACTCACTTCCTATCGCATGTTCTTTTCCATCTTTGGAAGTTTGCTGGCTTTTACGATTCCTATGATGATCATCGGCACATTCACGCCGCAGAGTGCCGTGCGCGTGATGCTGATGGCGATCATTTTCGGGTTGGCCAGCGCTGTCCCGCTCTGGCTGGTATTTTTCTGCACGCGGGAGAAAGAAATTTATGTGACCCAGGAAAAGCCGCAAATGATTGCCGCGCTCAAAGCCGCCCTGAAAAACCGGCCGTTCGTATTCAGCGCTGTGATTTACCTGCTGACCTGGGTCTGCATGGATATTTTGCAAACCACTTTATTGTTCTTTATTAAATATGTGTTGAAAATGGAAAGCCAAAGCGACCTATTGATGGCAATGATCTTCGTCACCGCCATCATTGCCCTGCCGTTTTGGGAATTCACTTCGCGAAAGATCAACAAACGCGTGGCTTATGCTTTTGGCATCGGCTTTTGGGCGATCGTGCAGATTGTGCTGATTACGGTCGGCCCGAGCGTATCCACGCCGGTGGTCTTTTTATTGTGCATCATGGCGGGCATCGGCGTCAGCGCGGCGCATGTGCTGCCCTGGTCGATTATCCCGGATGCGATCGAGTGGGATGAATACCAGACCGGCCAACGCCACGAGGGAGTCTTTTACAGCCTGATCACGCTGATGCAAAAAATCGCTTCGTCCATTGCGATTCCTTTGGTGGGGGTGATGCTTGAACTGACCCATTACCAGGCCAATGCCACCCAACAGCCGCAAAGCGCGCTGCTGGGTATGCGCTTGCTGGTCGGCCCGATACCGGCCGTGCTGCTGACGATCGGCATCATTTTCGCCATCAAGTATCCCTTGGGGCGGGAGCAGTTCACCTCCATCGTGGCCGAGTTACGGGAACGCCGGGAGAAAGCATAAGCATGCAGGCGTTGGATATCCGCCCGGTCGCCAATCGCAGGGAGAGGCGTATTTTCACGACTTACCCCTGGCGCATCTATCGCGATGACCCGCTGTGGGTGCCGCCCTTGCTGCCTGACCGGCGCAAAGCAATCGACCCGCAAAAAGGCCCATTTTTCCAGCATGGCACGGCTGAATTTTTCATCGCCTGGCGGCATGGGCGCCCAGTGGGCACCATTTGCGCTGCCATTGACTTCAAGGCCAACCAGGCGGTGAATAAAAAAGAATGCGTCTTCGGATTTTACGAAAGCATCAACGATGAAGAAGTCGGGCGCGCCCTTTTAGACCACGCTGCCCTGTGGGCCAGGCAGCATGATTTGAACAGCCTGTACGGGCCTTTCAATCTGGATTACGAGGATGCGTATGGCATCTTGGTTGGCGGGCGGGAGCGCCAACCCGCCATCATGTGCGGGCACACGGCGGATTACTACCAACGATTCATCGAGAATTACGGATTCAAACCCGCTCGCGGTGAGAACCTGGCATTCATGCGCGACCTGACGACTGATCTGGATCATCTGGAAGAAGTAATCCGGTTTGCTGAAAAGGTGCGTGAACGCCGAAAGTTCAATATTCGCTCGGCTGACCTGAGCCGCTGGAAGGAAGAGGTGGACCGCGTCTATGAACTGATCAATCCGTGCTTGCAGCACCTGCCCGGCTTTGAACCCTGGCAGCGAGAAACACTACACGAACTGATGGCGCCGTTTGTCGGCCTGGCTGACCCCGATCTGATCCTGTTTGCCGAGGATGACGGCAAAACCGTGGGTTTCTTCCCGGCGATTCCCAACATGAATGAAATCCTCGCGCACCTGAACGGACTGCGCTATCCCTGGGATTATCTGAAGGCGGTCGTTTATTCTCGTAAAAAACCCAAAAGCGCTTCGATCAAGAGCGTTTTGGTGCTGCCGGAATACTGGGGCAGTGGAATTGCCATTCTGATGTTTGCTGAAATGGCCAAGCGGTTGATCGCTGCCGGTTATGAATGGGTTGATTTGTCGATTACCTCGGACGATAATCCGCGCACTCCCGCGCTGGCTGAACGGGTGGGGGCCAAAGTGTATAAGCGTTACCAGGTTTATCGGCTGCCGCTCTGATTCATTAAATTGCTGACAAAATCATGAAAGGGAGGAGCCATGTCCTCCCTTTTTTTGCCATAAGACCTGTATTTTAGTCTTTCAAAGCTAGATTGAAAATAACAGAAACAGCGCTGACCACCAGCGAACCCAGGAAGGCCGCCCCGAAACTATCAACGTAAAAACCCACCCCAAAAGATTCGGCAATGCGCGCGGCGATCAGGAAAGAGACCGCGTTGATCACCAGTACGAATACACCCAGGGTGAGCAGAATCAGCGGGCAGGATAACACGCTCAACAACGGCCGCACCAGCGCATTAACCAATCCCAGAACGAGGGCCATGACGATATACACAGTCCAGGCATTGGGATCTTCCACCCGGATACCAGGCACCAAATAAGCGGCCGCGAACAACGCGGCGCTGGCGACCAGCCAGCGAATCAGTAATTTCATGTTCGACTCCTTTTTATGAACTTGATTAATACTATAACGAAAAACAATCTTGAAAGTTGCGCGAGAATCAGTTATAATATCGTAAACCGATATCGTAAAGCGATAATGAAAGCGAAAATACTGAAAGATTTTTTCATCGGGTTCATCCGCATCCATATCCTGTTCCATGCCAACCGTGAATCGGTGTATGGCAGCGCACTGATGCAGGAGCTTTCACGGCATGGATACGCGGTGGGGCCGGGTACGCTATATCCCATATTGCACAGTCTGGAAATGGATGGCCTGTTGAGCAGTCAGATCCAGTTCGTGAATGGGAAACGCCGACGCTATTATCGCATCACCGAATCGGGAAAAGAAATTCTAAAAAAAGCCCAACAACAAGCCAATGAGCTGATCGCAGAAATCAATGAGGAGTAATGAAAGATCATGAAAAAAACACTCGATCAAGTTAAAGCATTGCCGCGCAATATTCAGGCGGTCGGGTTGACCAGCTTTTTCATGGATGTTTCCAGTGAAATGGTCATCAATGTATTGCCGCTGTTCCTTTCCAACGTTCTGGGGGTCAAGACCAATATCATCGGTCTCATCGAAGGTGTGGCAGAGTCCACTGCCAGTATTCTAAAAATATTTTCCGGCTGGCTTTCCGACAAGCTGCATGCCCGTAAGTGGCTGGCAGTGACTGGTTATGGTTTATCAACGCTATCCAAGCCCTTTTTCTACTTTGCCAATTCCTGGGGCAGGGTGGCAGGCGTGCGTTGGGTGGACCGGGTTGGCAAGGGCGTCCGCACCGCCCCACGCGATGCCCTGGTGGCGGATTCGATAAGCAAAGAAAAACGCGGCCTGGCTTTCGGGTTCCACCGCGCGGCAGATACAGCCGGCGCCATGCTCGGGCTGCTGATTGCCCTGCTGTTGGTGTGGGTGGCGCAGTCATCCAGCATTACTTTGGGCTTGGGAACTTTTCGCACCATTGTCCTGGCGAGCCTCATTCCGGCTTTTTTGGCTGTGTTCACGTTGATCGTGGGAGTAAAAGAAATCAAACCTGTCACCCAGCAGGCTGCGCCGAAATTCGCGTTCAAGGCACTGGGGAAACCCTTTATGACCTTTATGATCATCGTGGGAATTTTCGACCTGGGCAATTCCTCCGATGCGTTTCTGGTACTGCGCGCCCAGGAACGCGGCATCAGCGTGTTGGGTATTCTGGGCCTTCTGGTGATATTCAACCTGGTGTACACGTTGATCTCCACGCCCGCCGGCTCGCTTTCGGACAAGGTCGGCAGGCGCAATGTGATCATCGGCGGGTGGATCGTTTACGCGCTGGTTTATCTTGGGTTTGGCCTGGCCAGCGCTGCCTGGCAGATCTGGCTGCTCTACGTGGTTTATGGGTTGTATTATGGCATGGCGTTTGGTACGGCGAAAGCCATGGTGGCGGATCTGGTTCCCGAGGAACTGCGCGGCACCGCCTATGGTACCTATAACGCTGTCCTGGGCATCATCGTTTTTCCCGCCTCATTGATCGCCGGTATTTTGTGGGAAGGAATGGGCAGCTGGACGGGTTTCGGCCCGGGAGCGCCGTTCCTGTTTGGCGCAATACTGGCTTTGGCTGCGGCAGTGTTATTCATCCTTTGGAAACCGGCCGCCAAACCTGCTTTGAATTAATGACTGGTTTTTTCAACCAATTCTTAAAAATATTGGATTAATTACCCGCCCCTAAGTAAAATGAAAGCGGGCAATTTATTTTTTTGGGGATGGCGTTTTCATGGCTGTCATTATCGGTGACCTGAAATTTGGCAATCTGTGGCACTCGCACTCTGAGGTTTTTAAATTGCTGGTGACGCATGCCAACCGTTACCCAATGATGGGCGTGCAGGATATATATAAACTGCTTTACCAGGGGGCAATGGGGTCGGAGCATTTCCAGGATTCCCTTGTGGATTTCGAAGATGATTTAATCGCGGAATGGGAAGATGCCGCGCTGGATGACACCATACCCGTCTGGGAAAATATACGTCCGGATGGCCAGATTGTACGCTTCTATCTGGCACCATATAAGGCACGCGAAGGCCAGATTGGTCAGCTGCTGGCTCTGAGTTATTGGACCACCACGTTATACGAGGGAAACCTGGAAAACCTGAAGTCCAGCTGGGAGACATTCGAGAAACTCTGCCGGGATAGGAAGTGGTTGAAATTTCCGATCGAAGAAGTGGAGGAGTTTGGGCGCTGGCTGCGGCGCTCTCAGTTCCCGCCAGTGCACCACACCGAGCTATACCGGCAGACTTACCGGCCTTCATACCGCCTGCTGCTGCGGGAGTTCCTGCCAGTACTGCTAACAGCGCCCGATAATCCGAAATAGGTTTTTTCAATCATTCACGCGCGTCCAAATAAACATTCTGAAAGCAAGATCTGCTTACACCAAAATCCTGGATTACTAATCGTAAAATGTTTTTAATGGATGGATGCATGATTTGCCAGCCATTCAT
>CAZDUN010000136.1:0-6631 GCA_964508615.1 uncultured Pelolinea sp.
CATGCCCGGGTATCCGCGAAATATGAAGATCACGCCCAGCACCTGCTTTTGAATGACCATCGGCAGACCCACGCCGCTCAACAAACCAAGCGTGGCGGCGTGCGTCAACTGGCTGAGAATGCGGTTGACCTCGGGTATCTCGAAATTCTCGGGGTCTTCATGGTCGGGAATGGCTTTCAGCAGGGGAGAGAGCTCTTCAAGGAAAGCGGGTGAAATGCCTTCAGCCACGCGCGTGTGCCATAAACCGTTGGGGCTGCGCAGAACGATCAGACCGGCCTGGCCAGCCAGCAATTCAATGGAGACGTTCAGGATGCGTTTGAGCAGAATATCCAGGTCCAGCTCCTGTGTCAGAGCCCTGGATATCTCCAAAATATAATCCCTTTGCCTAACGCGAATATCCGGCAGCATAAGCATGAATGGTGCAATTAAAAATCAGAACAGGTGAAAACAATCTAAATATTTTCTTAATATTATAGGTTTTGTTTCATGTACTCGTATGTGCCGATCAGCCCGGCGTTATCGCCCAGCTCGGCCAGGGCGATCTTGAGATTGGCCAGATAGGTGGGGCTGAGCATATGTTTTTCCAGCGATTCACGGAAGGGCTTGAAGATCAAGTCGCCGCTCTGCGAAACCCCGCCGCCGAAAATCACGCAAGATGGATTGAAAATATGCAGATAATTGGCCACGCCGATGCCCAGGTAATAGCCCGCGCGGTTGAAGGCTTCCAGGGATAATGCATCGCCCGCCATGGCAGCCTCGGCGATTTCCTTGGTGCTGGGCGAGGGCGATTTCAGCGCGGTTGGGCTGCCCTCCTTGATTTTCTGGCTGACATAGTTATGAATGCCGGTGCCGGAGGAAAACGCCTCGAAGTGGCCGAACTTGCCGCAGCCGCAAGCCGGGCCGTCATCCTGCAGGACAATATGCCCCAATTCGGTGGCGATACCCACCGCGCCGTGCAGGATCTGGCCGCCGGTGATCACGCCGCCGCCCAGGCCGGTGCTGACGGTGAAATAGACGATGTCATTGTGGCCACGTCCGGCGCCGCGTTTCCATTCACCCACGGCGGCCATGCGCGCGTCGTTGTTGACCAACACCTTCACGCCAAAGCGCTGCGCCAGCAAATCACCCAACGGGTAATCCTTCCAGCCGGGCACGTTGGGCGCCAGGATGATTTTATTCTGGACGACGTCAACCGAGCCGGGCGCGGCGGCCGCGATACCCAAGACCTGGCGGTCCTTGGGCCAGTTCTTCTCGATGATCTGTATGATGCGCTCTATGGCGATTTCATTTTCCGTGGTGGTCGCGGTGCGGTCGATGAGCACAGGATCGTCCTGCTCGGTGTGAAAAACCGCGCAGCGCGTGTTGGTTCCACCAATGTCGAGGGTTATGATTGCATCCATGTTAATAATTATAGCGTAAAGGGAATTTTGCTGTGTTGACGGCGCTTCCAAAGACTGCTATGATACCTGTGGGATGAGAGCGAAACCAAATTCCCTGAAGGCGAAATTACACAATTTCATATCAAGCGTATCCTTCTGGCTTACACCGGGTGCAGGCGTGAAGCGATGGCTGGTTGTGATATTAATTGGCACGACCTTTATCGCGCTGGGGTTCGCCGTGCTGGTGCTGGATGTTTACCGCGGGACGAGCGTGCCCTGGCTGCGCAGTCTGTTCAGCCTTATTTCCTTCTCCTCCCAGCCGCGCTGGCTGCGTTTCATCATCTTCGGCGGGATCGGGCTGGTTATCCTGCTGTTCGGCATCATCGAACTGAACCGCTCGGTGATGCGGCCGTTCATGAAACCCGGTCAGCCGCTGATCGACACAATCTCCAATTACCGCAAAAAAGCCAAGGGTCCGAAGATCGTAGCCATCGGCGGCGGCACAGGTCTTTCGAGCCTGCTGCGCGGCTTAAAAAAATACACCCACAATTTGACCGCCATTGTAACGGTGGCGGATGACGGCGGTTCTTCGGGCGAGCTGCGCCGCAACCTGGGCATCCTGCCGCCCGGCGATATCCGCAACTGCCTGACCGCGCTGGCGGATGACGAGGAAATGCTCTCACACGTTTTCCAGTATCGCTTCGGCGAACGGGCGGGCGTGAACGGACATTCGCTGGGCAACCTGTTCATCAGCGCGCTGGCCGACATCACCGGCAGCTTCGAGGAAGCCGTGGCTGAATCGGGGCGGGTTTTGGCGGTGCGCGGCAAGGTGATGCCTTCCACACTGCACGATGTCAAGCTGGTGGCGGAGATCCGCCTGGCGGATAATAATAACGAAGTCAAAGTGGTGGGGGAGAGCACCATCCCCAAGACGGACGGCAAGATCAGCCGCTTATGGATCGAACCGAGCAACCCGCTGCCCTTCCCGCCGGCAGTGCAGGCCATCCTGTCGGCCGACCTGATCGTCATTGGCCCGGGCAGCCTGTATACCAGCGTGCTGCCCAATTTGCTGGTGCCGGGCCTGGCCGAGGCGATCCGCGCCAGCAAGGCCATGAAATTCTTTATCTGCAACGTCGCCAACGAGGCAGGCGAGACCACAGGATACAAATGCAGCGACCACATCCGCGTGATCGAAAAACATTTGCAGGACCTGCACCTGGACCTGATCCTGTGCAATAACAACTTCAACGTGAAGCTGCCCAAGGGCATCGAGTTCGTGATGCCGGATCCGGACCTGGAGGAGCAATATTCCGTTTACTTCACACACTTGGTAGATGATGAAAACCCTTGGCGGCACGATTCCGATCTGCTGGCCGAGGTGATCAGCGACCTGTATTACGAAAAGACCGGACCGCTGGTCAAGGGGAAACTTGATGGCACTTCTTCTGAAAATAGTTTAGAATCTAGCGTCGCATGATAAAATTTATCAAAATCTTTGGAGGCTAGCTATGGCAGTTAAAGTCGGTATCAATGGTTTCGGCCGAATCGGCCGGCAAGTTTTAAAGGCAATGATCGAACTTCACGGCAGCGAATTGGAAGTAGTGGCTGTGAACGACCTGTTCGATGTTAAATCGAATGCGCATCTCTTCAAGTACGATTCCAACTACGGCATCTATCCCGGCACGGTTGAGATCGCGGAGGATGGCCTGGTGATCGACGGCAAGAAGATCAAGGTGTTCGCCGAGAAAGACCCGGGCGCCCTGCCCTGGAAGGATTTGGGCGTGGATATCGTGGTCGAGTCCACCGGCATCTTCACCGACGCGAAGGGTGACCCCGAGAAGGGCAAACCCGGCGCGAACGTGCACATCAGCAAGGGCGGCGCGAAGAAGGTCATCATTTCCGCCCCCGCCAAGAACGAAGACATCACCATTGTGCTGGGCGTCAACGAGGACAAGTACGATCCCAAGACACACCACGTGGTTTCCAACGCTTCATGCACCACCAACTGTCTGGCTCCAGCCGCCAAGGTCGTGAACGACAATTGGGTTATCAAGAGCGCCGTGATGACCACCATCCACTCTTACACCAACGACCAGGTCATCCTGGATCAGGGCCACAAGAAAGAAATGCGCCGCTCGCGCGCTGCCGGCCTGAACATCATCCCGACCACCACCGGCGCCGCCAAGGCGATTGCGCTGGTCATTCCTGAACTCAAGGGCAAATTCGACGGTTACTCCCTGCGCGTTCCTTCCCCCACCGTTTCCATCGTGGACTTCGTGGCCACGGTTGAAAAACCGACCACCATCGAAGAACTGAACGCGGCTTTCGTAGCAGCTTCCAAGGGCAGCATGAAAGGCATCCTGGGCGTCACCACCGGCGAATATTACGATCCGCTGGTTTCCACCGATTTCAAGGGCGACCCGCGCTCATCCATCATTGATCTGAAGACCAACATGGTGATGGGCGGCAACCTGATCAAGGTGGTCGCCTGGTACGACAATGAATGGGGTTACTCCTGCCGGACGACTGATCTGGCGGCCATGATGGCCAAGAGCCTGTAAACCGTTCGAGGTGAATCGAGAGACGTAATCTGAATCTGACGAAGACCCAGGTTACGTCTTTTTATATGCCGAAATGAGAGGTTAAGATGTTCAATAAAAAGAGCGTGAAAGATATCGACGTCAAGGGAAAACGCGTACTGGTGCGGGTGGACTTTAACGTGCCGATCAAGGAAGGCGTGGTGAAGGACGACACACGCATCCGGGCCGCTTTGCCCACCATCCAGTACCTGATCGAGCAGGGCGCGGCGCTGATCCTGTGCTCGCACCTGGGCCGGCCGAAGGACGAACCGGATCCGGCTTACAGCATGAAACCGGTGGCTGAGTATTTGGGCAAGCTGCTGGGCAAACCGGTGGCTTTCGCCGAGGATTGCATCGGACCGGCGGCAGAAAGCGCCGCGGCCGCGCTGAAAGCGGGCGACGTGCTGGTTCTGGAGAACACGCGCTTCCACGCGGGCGAATCCAAGAACGATCCCGCGATGGCCAAGCAATTAGCCGCGCTGGCGGACGTGTACGTGAATGACGCGTTCGGCTCGGCCCACCGCGCGCACGCCTCAACCGAGGGGGTGGCCAAGTTCCTGCCGGCGGTGGCGGGTTTCCTGCTGGAAAAGGAAATCCAGTACCTGGACCAGGCGGTGGAGAACCCCAAGCGGCCGTTCGTGGCCATTCTGGGCGGCGCCAAGGTGAGCGACAAAATCGGCGTGATCAAGAACCTGCTTTCCAAGGCTGATACGGTATTGATCGGCGGCGGCATGGCCAACACCTTCTTCAAGGCGCAGGGCTACCCGGTGGCGGATTCGCTGGTGGAGGATGAAGCGCTGGATACCGCGCGCGAGTTGGTGGAGATGGGCGGCAGCAAGCTGCGCCTGCCAGTGGACGTGGTGATCGCGGATAAGTTCGAGGATTCGGCAGCCAGCCAGGTGATCGACGTCGGCCCGGTGCCAGACGGCTGGCGTATCCTGGATGTCGGCCCGCAGACGGTGGCGAATTTTTCAAAGGTGATCGCTGAAGCAGGCACGGTGGTCTGGAATGGGCCGATGGGCGTGTTCGAGATGCCCAACTTCGCCAAGGCGACCTTCGCGATCGCCAAGGCGGTGGCGGAGAGCAGCGCCATTAGCATCATCGGCGGCGGCGATTCGGCGGCGGCCATCGCGCAGTCCGGCCTGGCGGACAAGATCTCGCACATTTCGACCGGCGGCGGCGCCTCGCTGGAGATGCTGGAAGGCATTCCGCTGCCCGGCCTGGCCGCGCTGCTGGATAAGTAAGGTTCCTGAATCGATGACAAGCCCGCGAAATACTTCGCGGGCTTTTTTTATCCACAGGTTTTTTTATCCACTGGTTCACACCGATAAATTATCAGATGAACACGGATGGGCTATAGGCAGCAATATCTGCGTGCATCTGCGGTGTATGTTTTATTAACCACAGATCGACACGGATTAACACTGATTTTGCTTATTGTCATTGCGAGCCGTGCAACGGCGAAGCAATCCCGGCTGATGATCTAGATAAGCCTATTTATTCCAACCGGGATTCTTCTCTCGCTTGCGCTCGTGCGGAAAGACAAATCAGACGCAGCGCAAGCATGTGGAGGATTGCACTCGTTTGATTGATCAAAAGACCCACGCATGAATGCGTGGGCTACAACTGGCTGCGCCAGTATCGGTGTTTATCTGTAGTATAGATGTTTTATTAACCACAGATCGACACAGATAAACACAGATTCGATTTATTGTCATTGCGAGCCGTGCAACGGCGAAGCAATCCCGGCTGATGATCAAGATGTGCCTATTGATTCCAGCCGGGATTCCTCTCTCGCTTGCGCCCGTGCGAAATGACAAATCAGACGCAGCGCAAGCATGTGGAGGATTGCACTCGTTTGATTGATCAAAAGACCCACGCATGAATGCGTGGGCTACAACTGGTATAAAAAAATTTCAGTGATTGATAGTTTTTCCCATCAGCATGTCTTTGCGAGCCGTGCAACGGCGAAGCAATCTCAAGCTGAGAAGAAAACGAACCTTGTTAATTGATATTCACTTGTGTTTTATTTGGCGAGTGATTTGATCGTTGGGAAGCGGGATAGGAATTAGGTCGAGATTGCTTCCCCACGCTTTGCTGAGGGCAGGCGACCCGCTCAGCGGGTCTCGCAATGACAAATGAATTAGTGGCGGGTTCGGATATTACCGACAGGCGCTTGTGTCCTGAATAATCTGCTATACAATAAAGAAGTAATTTCTGGCGGTACGGAGGGAAGCGTGATCGCGCAGGCATTCCAATCATTCGTGGCGTAATTTCGCTATCCATCCCCTTCCGGGATTGGGATGGCAGTGTTGTTTGCCGTTTTCTGGCTGGCGCTTTACCGGCCGGCGTTGTTCAAGCAGCCGGTCACCTGGCTGGCGCTGGCGGGCGGGGCGCTGGCGGGGGCGCTGGCTTCGGCATTGATCCTGGGGCCGTTGAATACCCTGGTGAAGGTGGACGAGCTGATCAAGGCCGGGCGGACGGGGGCGCTGCTGCTGGCAGGGCTGCCGCTGGCGATGATGGGCGGGCTGGCGCAGGAGGGCGCCAAGCTGCTGCCGGTGTGGCTGATAGGAAAGCGCGCGCGGCGCGCGGGCGGGGCGCTGGGCGAGCTGGAGGGACTGCTGCTGGGGGCGGCGGCGGGCATCGGCTTCGGGCTGCTGGAGGCGCAGTGGG
>CAZDUN010000137.1:0-6619 GCA_964508615.1 uncultured Pelolinea sp.
GTTGGGACCCGCAGCTGGCAGAACGTGCGGGTAATATTCTGGGCAAGGAATTGTCCACGCTGGGTTTCAACCTCTTTTTTGGCCCTTCCCTGGATGTTCTGGATATCACCTACAACGAAGGCGGCGATGACCTGGGAGTGAGAACATTTGGCGGCGATCCATTTTGGGTGGGGGAGATGGGCAAGGCGTATATCAAAGGCTTGCACAGCGGCAGCAGCGACCGCCTGGCGGTGATCGCCAAGAATTTTCCCGGCCGGGGCAGCTCGGACCGATTGCCAGAGCAAGAGGTGGCGACGGTGCGGAAATCTTTGGAGCAATTGAAGCTGATCGAACTCGCGCCATTCTTCCAGGTGACCGATTCCTCGGCTGCTGACCCTGATGCGTTGGTGGAGGGATTACTGCTCAGCCATATCCGTTACCAGGGTTTTCAGGGAAACATCCGCGCCACAACCAAACCGGTCAGTTTCGACCAGACCGCGGTGGACCTGCTGATGAGCCTGACCGAATTCTCCAAGTGGCGCAGCAACAGCGGCATCCTGGTCAGCGAGGACCTCGGCGCGGAGGCTGTGCGAAAATTCTTCAGCCCCAGCGGGCAATCATTTGACGCGCGTCAGGTTGCGCGCAATGCTTTCCTGGCGGGGAACGATTTACTTTACCTGGATGAGTTTGTGTCCACCGGGGACGCGGATCGATTTGAGACTTATGAAAAGACAATCGAGTTTTTTATCCAGAAATACCGCGAAGACCAGGCTTTCGCAGCGCGTGTGGATGCGTCCGTGCTGCGCATTCTTACACTCAAATATGAACTTTACCCGGATTTTGATATCAACGAAGTGATCCCGGATGATTTCAGGTTGGCCGATATCGGCGTCGAGAATTCGCTGGCTTTCGATGTAGCCAGCGCAAGCGTTTCGCTGATCAATCCCAACGCGGATGAGTTGAGCAACACCCTGAGCGATGCGCCGGATAACCGGGATAAGCTGGTTATCTTTACAGACACTTTGGATGCCAGCCAGTGTTCCAACTGCCAGACTCAGAGCATCCTGGCGGTGGATAGCTTGCAGAAGGCGATCCTGAAACTTTATGGGCCAGGCGGCAGCGGCCAGGTGAGTGACGGTCAATTCACATCCTATTCTTTCGAAGATTTGCAGGACTTTGTTGAAAACCCATTCAACCGGGTTGAATTGGAAACCAACCTTTCGCGCGCAGATTGGGTGGTCTTCGTAGTTCAGGATAACGATACCAGCCGCCCGGGATCAAGTGCGCTGCAAAACCTCATCGCGGAAAAGATCGAGACCATCCGCAACAAGAACGTCATTGTTTTCGCGATGAACGCGCCATATTACTTTGACGCAACGGATATCTCGGCATTCACAGCTTATTATGGCTTGTACAGCAAGCTGCCTGCTTTTCTTGAAATTGCCGCGCGGATTTTGTTCCAGGAAATCACGCCGCTCGGGAGCTCGCCGGTATCCATCCCGGGCGTGGCGTACGATTTGATCACGGCCATGACACCGGCTGAGGATCAGATCATCGGCTTGCAAGTGGATGACACGGCAGCGACGGAAGAGGGCTCACAAACAGAGAGCACGCAAGCCGAAGGAAAGACATATAACCTGGGTGATAATCTGCCTGTGCGCACGGGCGTGATCCTTGACCATAACGGACATGCGGTTCCAGACGGAACGGTTGTGAAATTCATCCTGAGCCAGCAGGGTGAAAACGTTACGGTTCAACAAATCGAATCCACAACTGTCGGAGGGGTGGCGCGCGCTTCCATCAGATTGCAGAGCGAAGGCATGCACGAAATCCGCGTGACCAGCGAGCCGGCGTTGAATTCGCAAATACTGGTACTGAATATTTCTTCCAACGCTGTCGCGCAAATCAGCGCGATCAATCCGACGCCCATGCCGACCGAAGAAAATGCCACCGCGGTTCCCGGAATGGTTGTAGAAGAAGAAGTTCCACCGGTTGAACCCGTAAAAACTAATAATCGTATCATCGAATGGCTGCTATCCAACCTGCTGGCGTGGGGGAGCGGATTGCTGTTCTTTTTCAATTCAGACCTGCTCGGAAAGATCAGAAGCAGGGCCTTCATCAGCTCAGGCATCGTGGCTGGTGGATTGCTGACCGCGCTGTGGCAGATTTTGGGATTATCCGGCGGCGCCCCGAGAATCGGGTTTGCCGGTTACGTCAATCTGGCCTTCGTAACTTTCATGGGGGAGATCATTTTTGGGGTGGTGCTGTACTTCTACGTCCGCAAATTCATGAACTTCCGCTAACAAGCTAGACTAACAACGCGGCGATCAAGCCTAAAAAAGTCAATCCCAGTGAGATCAGCAGCAGCGTTTTCACTTCCGTGAATGCCAGCAGTTCCCGAATTTTGATTTCCACCGGAGCGCCTCTTTCTTCGATATAGCTGGTTTTGCCTGTGAAAAAATCACGCAGCTGGGTCATGCTGGTTGGCCGCTCATCCGGATGGAGATTCATGGCCCACAGGATGGCACGCTCCATCTGCGCACTGATGGCGGGGTTAACCTGACGCGGCGGGATCAGCTTGGCGGGATCGATGAAGCGTTCACGCGCATCAGCGGGGGCGGAGTTGGTGAGCAAATGATACAATGTGGCGCCGAAGGAATAAATATCGCTGCGCACGTCGGTATGCGAACCATCGCCGCCATATTGCTCCAGGGGTGTGTACAGGGCGGTGCCCTGCCCCTGGATGATCGTGATGGTCATTTCACCGGGCGCGAGCACCTTGACCAGCCCAAAATCCACCAGCTTCAGCAGACCGCTGGGGGTCAGCTTCAAATTACTGGGTTTGATGTCACGATGCAAAATGGGCGGCTGCTGCCCATGCATGTAGATCAGCGCATCGGAGAGCTGGTTGGCCCACTTACGCACCTCGTTCTCTTTCAGGAATTTTCCCTGATGTTTGGCCTTCAGCATCAAGGTGCGCAAGTCGTCACCGGGTACATAATCCATCACCAGGTAATCGCGGTCGCCAATGGAAAAGAAATCGGAGACTTTGGGAAGGTTGGGATGATCCAGACGCGCCAACACGGTGGCTTCGCGTTTGAACTGATCCTGGGCTTCCTTGTTTAATTGCTTGCCAAGGGTTCTATCATGTTCTACTTCTTTTAAAGCGCATAACATCCCGCTCAAACGGGTATCTTCAGCCAGGTAGATGCTGCCCATTCCGCCCTGGCCGATGATCCTTTTGATACGGTATCGGTTTCTGAGAATTTCGCCGCTTTTTAGAGGTAATGGCATTAAAATCTTCCGGTAATTTGTCTTTTTAAGATATTTGCTATATTATACTTCTTAGGAGAGAGAGACAGTTTAATGGAGCAAAAAACCAATGAATTCCCGTTCCTGATGGCGCAAAAAGGACCGCTGCAAGGCCAGGTTTGGGCGATCAAGGATGAGATCGTCATCGGACGGGATCCTGCCTGCGATATTGTCATCGATGACCGAAAAATCTCCAGAAAACACGCGCAGATCCATTTCAACGCGGACAAGAAAAACTACCTGACCGACCTGAACAGCAAGAACGGAACGCTGCTGAACGGGGACTATGTGGTCGATCCAGCTTCATTGAAAGATGGCGATGAGATCATCATCGGTTTGGTGCAAGAATTTGTTTACGTCAGCTCAGACGCGACCCTTCCCCTGGGCAAGGCGCCGGCAGCCGATTCCGGCAGCGGATTGAAGCTGTTCATCGACAAAAAAGCGCGGCGCATCTGGATTGGCGAGAAGGAATTGATCCCTCCGCTTTCAGTATTGCAATATGAGCTGCTGGTCTTTCTGTACGAACGCCAGGGCAGCGTGGTCACACGTGAAGAAGTAGTGGAAGAGGTTTGGAAGAACGAGAAAGCGATTGGCGTAACCGAACAAGCCCTGGACGCGCTGGTGAGACGGCTGCGGGAACGCCTGAACAAAATCGATCCTACCCATGACTACATCATCACTGTCAGAGGGGTAGGATTCAAGCTGGAAAACGATTCCTACGTTTAGTTACTGAAAGAATCAAGGTTTATTGAGATTGGCTGCCATGGAAATGCGCAGGGCGGTTTTATAGACTTTACGCAATTTTTCAGCGATCTCGGGGTTAGCGTTCTGCCCTTCGGTTTGCGCAACCACTGAATTCAGCAAGCCCAGGAATTCCTGGTTGATTTTCCCTGAATTTTCCTGGAGTGTTTTTTCGAGCTTGGCATCATCGCTGATATCCAGCAGGCTTTCCAGGAATTGAACTTCTTCGGCCGGCTGGGCGGCTTTTTCGATGAAGATCATCACCTGTTCCAGCTTGGTGATGCGTTCCAGGTTGGCGTCCTTGCGCGCCTGGGCGATCTCCGATTCCAGCACCTGCACAAAGAATTCATTGATGCTCTCGATGTTTTCCTGCAGGGCGGTTTCGATATTGGGGGCGGAGATGATCTTTTCGAGCAGCTCGCGGGTTTTTTCGAATTCCTGCTTGACCTGTTTATCGATCTGCTCTGTCATTTGCAGCAGCTTTTCGCGCAGATCGGTCAGCTTGTGCTTTTCTTCCTCTTTGGAGGTGCTATCGATTTTTTCGCTTAGGATCTTGAAGAACTCATAATCCATGCCGGAACGCGCCATGCTGACCAGGGTGGTGAGCTGGACATCGGATGAGTGGTTGATGAGGATATC
Source organism: uncultured Pelolinea sp. (assembly GCA_964508615.1). GTDB lineage: Bacteria > Chloroflexota > Anaerolineae > Anaerolineales > Anaerolineaceae > Pelolinea. The sequence goes on from CAZDUN010000137.1 coordinate 4,672, forward strand.
CAGCAATTTCTCGCGCGTTAAACCATCCTTTCCGGCTTCCTGCAGCGCCTTGAGGGCGCTCTCGGATTCCTTGGCCTGGATAAAAATTTCCTTGCCGACCTTGGTGTTTTCAAAGAGGAGCTTTTGCAATTCGAGCAGCTCTTTTTGGGAATTCTGGTCGCCCTGCGCCATGGTGGATTGCAGGATGCGGGATAGTATCGAAAAGAAGTGCATGTCAACCAGCGCTTCTTCTTGTTGTATGACCGCCAGGCGGTTTTCCTTGGGCGTGGTGATCAGACGCTCCAGCAGCATGACACGCTTTTGCTGGGCTTCCAGCATTTCCTTGGTGATGCCGTCCGCTTCCAGGATGGTCTCGATCAGCGTCTGATAGGTGAGCATGCTCTTTGGCTGCAGCAGGTAGGCTTTGCGCTTTTCCTGGGGCAGATTCTCCAGGGTGCGCTTGATCAGGGGGCCAATCTGGCGTTCCTGTTCGTTGACCGGCATGCGCAGGTCGGGCGGGAAGAAAGTTAGCAGCAGTTCTTTTTGCGGATCGTGATAGACGATCGGGACTGCCAGCATGCCCTGGTAACCGCAGCTGGGGCAGCGCATGATGTTGACCGCGTTGGAAAGCAGCTTTTGCTTGGCAAGGGAATCCTGAGATGTATCGAATAATTGTTGCACTTCCACCAGCACGGGCTGACGGCACTTGGGGCATGAAGCTTGTGTTTGAGCCATAAATTTTCTCTTTTCCAGTGTTGAATTGATACCGAATTATACCTTCGGGTATTAACGATCGCTGCCGATGGGCAGCGAGAAGAGGATGCGCGCGCCATGCTTGTGTTCGCTGTCGATCCAGATGCGTCCATTATGGGCTTCGATGATGGATTTGGCCAGGTAGAGACCCAGGCCGGCGCCTTTCTTGTTGCGCAAGGCGTCCGCGGAGCGGTAGAAGCGGTCAAAGATGAAGGGCATATCCTGGGGGGCGATGCCCTGGCCTTCATCGCTGACATAGACCCAAACAACATCCTTGCGCGTTTCACCGCCGATGCGGATCTCGCCGTGCTCGGCGTACTTGATGGAATTCGAGATCAGGTTGCTGATGACCTGTTCGATGCGCGATTCATCCACGAAGACAGTGGGGAAATCCTTGGGAAAATCCACAACCAACTTATGCTTTTTGGTTTGGGTCTGAAAACGGGTCGCCAACCTTTCGGAGATTGCCGGCAGCGAGACATCGGAGCGTTTCAGCGTGACCCCGCCAGCCTGCAACCGGGTGGCATCCAGCAGATTCTCGATCAACTGGTTGAGGCGGTCGGACTCCTCCTCGATGATATTGAGGCTTTCCTTGACAAACTTGCTATCCCACTTGGCATCCTCGCGCAGCAGCGTACAGACATAGCCTTTGATCAACGCCACGGGCGTTTTCAGTTCGTGGCTGATGACGGAAATGAAGGTGCTTTTCATCTCCTCGGCCTGGCGGAAGCGGGTGATGTCGCGCACCGAGGCGATGATGTTATTGAGTTTGCCTTCCGGCGTGAGCAGGGGGGCGTAGGTTATACCGACCGGCACGGCAGACATATCCTTTCTTTGCAGGTCGCCTTCGACGTACAACTGGGCGTGCATGCTGAGCGGCCAGCCGCCAGCCAGCGCGTCTTCGAGCTTGACATCGTGGGTCAATTTTTCAAATTTGAAGATCTCTTCGTGGGGTTTGCCCTGGATTTCCTCGATGGGCAGGGAGATCATGCGGGAAAAAGCCGGGTTGCAGCGTTCGATGACCTGGTTGGGCCCGATGATCAGAATACCATCAGCAGCTGAATCCAGGACAGTATCAAGATGCTGCTTGTTGCGCACCGCGGTGGTATAGAGCTGGGCGTTTTTAACTGCGATCGCCGCCTGGTTGGCGAAGCTGCTGAGCACGTTGCGGTCGTTGAGCGAAAACATGCCCGGGTATCCGCGAAATATGAAGATC
>CAZDUN010000138.1:0-6613 GCA_964508615.1 uncultured Pelolinea sp.
TAATATTTATGCAGCGCTTTTCAGAATGCATTTCTGGAATATGAGAAAGCCAGACAGAAGTCAGACGAATTGGAAGCTGAGTTGAAAGATATTATCCAACTGGTGAATACATCTGGAAATACCCCAGTTTAAAGTTGATTATTTTTGAAAGGAGGTTCGTTATAAGGCAATATAAAAAAAAATCGATTTTTAGGAACTGTAGCTCAAAAAAATTTTTCGGAGGTTAATCATAATGGAAGCATTAGCAAAATTTGCTGAAGGTTTCATAGGATTGTTCCAGCAAGGCGGCGAAGTTTTTGTAAGCCTTGTCACTGGGATCATCCCGCTGTTGATCGTCCTGATGACGGCCGTCAATGCCTTGATCGCATTGATCGGACCTGAGAAGGTGGAAAAATTGGGTGAAGTAGCCGCGCGCCCCGGTATTCTATATTATCCGCTGCGCTACATGATTCTGCCTTTCGTGGCGGTATTCTTCTTCACCAACCCCATGGCGTACACGATGGGCCGTTTCCTGCCCGAGCGCTACAAACCGGCTTTCTACGATGCGGCAATCAGCTATGTGCACCCGCCGCTGGGTTTGTTCCCCCACGTCAATCCGGGCGAGTATTTCGTCTGGGCTGGTATTGCAGCCGGTATCACCACCCTCGGCCTCTCGCTGGGTGACCTGGCGATCCGCTACCTGCTGGTTGGTTTGGTTGTGATCCTGATCCGCGGTATTTTGACCGAAGGTATCACTGCCATATTGATGGGCCGCAAAGCCACTGAGAATAAATAGGAGACTACCATGACTAAGTTTCTTGAGAAAATTGGCCGCGCAGTCGGAAAAGTAGTGGGCATGCTCTATCAAGCAGGGCGTGAGTCCATCGACCAGGTCATCAAGAATGTTCTGCCGTTCATGGCTTTCATCTCCATGATCATCGGCATCATCTTGAAATCCGGTGTCGGCAACTTCCTGGCGAACACCCTGGCGCCCCTGGCCTCCAACCCAGTCGGTTTGGTTGTGATGTCATTGATTGTTGGTTTCCCGGTGCTGTCACCCCTGTTGGGACCCGGCGCCGTGATCGCGCAGATCATCGGCACGCTGCTGGGCACCTTGATTGGTCAGGGCAGCATTCCGCCCCAGATGGCGCTACCTGCTTTGTTCGCCATCAACCCCCAGGTGGGCTGCGACTTTATTCCGGTCGGCCTGTCGTTAGGTGAAGCGGAACCCGAGACAGTGGAAGTCGGCGTTCCCGCAGTCTTATTCTCCCGCTTCGTTACTGGGCCTGTTTCGGTTATTCTGGCCTGGTTGGCAAGTTTCGGGCTGTATTCCTAGGTTCTAGGAAAGGGATGTGTGAAGGGAGCAGATTTTATCTGCTTCCCTTCACAACACATTATTATTATAATCAATATAGAATAAAAAAGAGATAAGATTCATGGCTGATAAAAAATTTCACAAAATCCGCATCAATGCCGGCCCCAAAGGATGGGGAGGGCCGTTGACCATCGAACCTACAGAGGAAAAGAACCTGGTTTACTCCGTAACAGGCGGTGGGATTCACCCCTTGGCAGCAAAAATTGCAGAATTAACAGGCGCAACGCCTTTTGACGGCTTCAAATCCAGAGCACCTTTCGAACAGATCGCGGTATGCGTGATCGACTGCGGCGGGACTGCCCGAGTCGGCGTATATCCGATGAAGAAAGTTCCCACTGTCGATATCTACCCAACATCGCCCTCCGGACCGCTTTTCCGATTCATCACTGAAGATATTTTTGTCTCCGGTGTGCGCCCGGAAGATATCGAAGTGCTCGACTAATCTGCAAAAATTGTTTTTAACATCATAAGAAATCAACTTCCGCAAAAATCGTGGAAGTTAGTTTCGGCTATGGAAAAAGGAGTGGACCATGATCAAGTATCAGGGAAAGATCCTTTCGATAGGTCCATTGGTTGAGGAATTTAAACAGGCCGGAATCCTCGTCTTTTTTGGCGAGAACGCACCTGAAGAATTGCTGGAGTTCTCAGTCATCCATGACGCCAAGGAACTGGTTACGCCGGTGGCGATGGGAGACTCGGTGATCCTCGGTGAGGAACGGTACAGGGTGTTGGCGGTGGGTAATGTCGCCAATACCAATCTGGCTAATCTCGGTCACTTGATATTGAAATTCAACGGCGACACGCAAGCCCGACTCCCGGGCGATGTGAATGTCGAAGAAAAACCCATCCCGGACATCCAGGTGGGCATGGAAATCAGAATCGAACAAAGCTAAATTTCGGAGGATTTGAATGTCCTTTAATCAATTATTGGAAAATTACGAAAGGGATAAGAAGGCGCCAATTCGGGTGGGGCTGCTGGGAGCCGGCCAGATGGGCACGGGTTTGATCAGCCAGATCGAGAAAATGCACGGCATCAAAGTAAGCGCGGTCGCGGACGTGCGCAAAGACCGGGCTTATGAGGCCTACCAGGAAGCCAGCGTATCCAAAGAATTGGTCATTAAAAATGATGACCATCCCGACAAAGCCGCCGAGGCGATTGAAAGCGGCAAGCGGATTGCCTGTCACAGCGCGGAAATGCTGGTAAGCATCCCCAACATCGACATATTGGTTGAATCCACCGGCATTCCGGAGGTGGGCGCCAAATTCTGCCAGGATGGCATTCTGGCGCGCAAGTCCGTGGTGAATATGAATGTCGAGACGGATGTGGTGGTGGGGTATTACCTGACCAAGCTGGCTGAAAGCGCCGGCGTGGTGTACACGCTGGTGGCGGGCGATGAACCCGGTTCGGTTAAGGAATTGTATGACTTTGCGGACACACTCGGTTTTGAGATCGTGTGTATCGGCAAAGGAAAAAACAATCCGCTGCGCCCGCAGGCCAACCCGGACTCTGTTGCCAAGGCGGCGGCCGCCCAGAACATGAACCCCAAGATGCTGGCTGCATTTGAGGATGGCACCAAGACGATGGCGGAAATGACCGCCATGGCGAACGGCACGGGCTATCTGCCGGAAGTGCGTGGAGCGCATGGGCCTTCAGCCAACGTGGAAGACCTGCCGCGTATCTTCTGCCCCAAAGCGGATGGCGGCATCCTGGAGACCCGCCACGCGGTAGATTACGCGATGGGGAAGATCGCCCCGGGTGTATTCGTGATTATCACCACGGACCAACCAAAGATCCAGGCTGACCTGAACTACCTGCACGTGAATAACTACGGCAAGTATTGGGCGCTCTACCGGCCCTACCATATGGCTAACCTGGAGACGCCGATCTCGATCCTGCGGGCATTCTTTTACAAGGAAGAAACCCTGGCTACCCATAACGCGCCGGTGGCGGAAACTATCACCATGGCCAAGCGCGATCTGAAAGCCGGCGAGAAAATCGACTACCTGGGCGGATACACTGTTTACGGCAGCATCGATACGGCTGAAAAAGCGCGCGAAGAAGGGATTGTGCCGCTGGGACTGGTGGTCGGCGCGACGGTTAGCAAGGATATTAAACAGGACCAGCCGGTGCATTTCTCGGAGGTCGAAATCAACGAGGACCAAACCATCTATCACTTGCGCTGGCTGCAGGACAGGGCGGTGGGGTATATTTAATCCAGAATATGCCGATCAGTATGTAAATCAGGGTCAAGGGATTGCAACAGCTAACCATCAAGATCGTTGATTTAGTGAATTCTCCTCGAAAAACACAAAGGATCATGCGCAACGCTACCATCCCGCACATGATCCTTAAAGATTTCGTCGATGCAGCCAACCTGATGAGCGAACGGGGATTCTTGATTGGCTGCTTGAGCGAAATCAGCCTGCGGGCGAGCGGCGGAAAATTGCTGATAACGCCGCGCGAAAGCGGGCCGGGCCGGCTGAGCGAGGAGAACCTGCTGACAGTAGCAATCGGGCATGAAGCCGCGGATGAACATTTGAGTCTTCCCCGGCACATCGATTGGCACCGCGCGATCTACGCCAACAGCGCGGCGAATTGCGCGGCGCTCTGCCAGCCGGTGTTTGCCAGCCTGGCAGCCGCGCGCATGCGCAAGCCGGCGGAAGATGTTTTGCTGGACGCGGCTGAGATTTTGAAAATGACACAATGCGTCAAGTCAACAGACATTGACCTTGATGAAAATATGGAGGATGAAGGCATATTGCTGATCCAGGCGGTGGGGGTGTTGGCGTGGGACAAAGACCTGGATGCGGTGCTCGCGCGCATCGACACCCTGGAAAGGGTCTGCGAAATTATGGTCCGATCAGAAAAGTAAAACTTTACAAATGGGGTAACAGAATGAGTAAGGCAGTCATTCATATAAATAGAAAATAAAAAGCCTTCCAGCGCGGAAGGCTTTTTTCTGTCATCTTTGGTGGTTATTTCTTTAAAACTGTCTTCAGGACGGTTTCTTTATCCAGCTTTTTGGTGCAGAAGAACCAATCGTAGCAGTGCATTTCGCCCGCTTTGCCATCCATGCGCTCCTTGGCCACACCGCACGAACCGGCGGTGGGGACGATCACTTCGTCGCCGGGCTGCCAATCGGCGGGGGTAGCCACTGAGAAGGCGTCAGCGGTCTGGAGTGCGATCACCACGCGGTAAAGTTCCTCGAAATTGCGGCCCAGGCTGAGGGGGTAATAAATGATGGTGCGGATGATGCCCTTGGGATCGATCACGAAGACCGCGCGCACAGCTTTGGTGCTGCTCTCGCCCGGCTGGATCATGCCGTATTTATGCGCGACTTCCATGGTGATGTCTTCGATCAGGGGGAATTTCACCTCAACGTTCTTCATGCCTTTGTATTCGATCTTGTCCTTGATGGTGCGCAGCCAGGCGATGTGGCTGTAAAGGCCATCCACCGAGAGGCCGACCAGTTTGGTGTTGGCCTTGGCGAATTTGTCTTCCATTGAGGCAAAGGTCATGAATTCGGATGTGCACACGGGGGTGAAATCGGCCGGGTGGCTGAAGAGGATCACCCAGCTGCCTTTGAAATCCGCGGGGAAATTGATATCTCCCTGGGTAGTCACGGCCTTGAATTCCGGTGCGCGTTCACCGATGCGCGGCAGCGAGACGACTTGTTTTTCTACTGTTGTTTCCATATTTTTTCTCCTTGAATAATTTATTCTTTTTGGGTTAAATCACGATCATTGATGATGCCTGCTTTGACAGTCAGGGCAGATCCCATAGTAGATTACGCGCGAACCAAGCAGGTCATAACCGGAGGAACGGGTGATCTCCTCGTCCATTTGGGCGGCGTACTGCGAGGCGACATCCACGATGCGGTGGCACCGGATGCAGGCCAGGTTGATATGCGGGCTGGTATCGGCGTCGAAATGCACCTTGCCGTCGCCGGCATCCCCCAGGATGTTAACCTTGCCGTGCGCCACCAGCACATCCAGCGTGTTATAAACAGTCGCCAGCGATAGAGAGGGATAGATGGGCTTGATGCTTTCATAAATGGCTGAAGCGGTGGGGTGTTCTTTGGATTCAGCCAACACCCGGCAGATGGCCATGCGCTGCGGGGTGACGCGCAAGCCGGATTTTTGAAGTGTTTCCAGCAAGTCAGTTAATGGGTTGCTCATAATTAGAAGTATTATAAATATAGAATGATTATAAATAAGAAAACGCTTTTTGTCAAGCGCAAAAATTCATTGAAAGAAGAAAACTGGGGAACAATAAAAAAAAGGCAGCCCGTGAATGGCTGCCTGGATTGATTTATGAGGGAATAGCTGTCTTTCAGCTTTGGATTTCCTCTTTGAGGATGCTGCCCAGCCGGGCGAGTCCTGCGACAATCTTATCCTCCGACATGCAGGAGTAGTTCATGCGGCAGTGATTCTTTTCCGGATTGAGCGGAAAAAAAGCCGCCCCCGGGACGTAGGCCACCCTGGCTTCCGGCAGGACGCGCTCGCGCATCAGGGCAGCCGCGTCGATTTCCCGAGGGAAGGTCAGCCAGGTGAACAGCCCGCCCTGCGGATCGGTGGCGGTCACTTCGGCCGGGAACAGCTCACTGATGGAATCCAACATCAAATCCTTCTTTTTCTTGTAAACCTGGCGGATGGCTGCGATGTGCGCGTCGAGATCGAACATCTCCATGAAGCGATTGGCGGCGTACATGTTCAGGGTGGAATTCTGGGTATCCGCGGCCATCTTGAGCAGGCATAACTTTTCAGCCAATTCGGGCGCGGCGATCAGCCAGCCCAGGCGCAGGCCGGGGCAGAGGATCTTGGAGAAACTGCCCAACTGGATCACGCGCCCCTGCGTATCGAAAGATTTAATGGAAGGAATGGATTGGCCCTCGAAGCGGATATCGCGGTAGGGGCTGTCTTCCAGGATGATCACATCATAGGCGTCCGCCAGCTCGACCAGGCGCTGGCGGCGCGCCAGGCTCATGGTGATGCCGGTCGGATTTTGAAAATCGGGCACGGTGTAGATGAGCTTGGCGCCGGGATTGGCCTGCAGGGCGCGCTCCAACTCGCCGGTATCCATGCCCTGCTCATCCATTGAAATGGCCGTGTAGCGCGGTTCGTAAGGATTGAAAGCGATCAGGGCACCCACGAAGGTGGGATTCTCGGTGATGATAAGGACGACACCATCGATGAAAAACTTGGCGGCGATATCCAGGCCCTTCTGTGCGCCCAGTAACATCAACACGTAATCGAGTA
>CAZDUN010000139.1:0-6599 GCA_964508615.1 uncultured Pelolinea sp.
TCGCCCCTCGTGGGGGAATACGCGGGCTAAGGATTCTGTTTAATACCAGGTAAACGTTGATATTCCCTTTGGCATTGGGATGCTTTTAAGCGTCATGCAGGAATGCATGACCTACGTGCTTTTTTTAAATGCAGATAAATGTAGATATTTTTCAATGGACAAAGCACACTGATCCTTTCACATTGCACTCGGGTTATTAATATGCAATGTTTGTCCTTAAAAAAAGGTGTTGTTGAAATCGCGCGGGGTAAGGTATAATCGGAATTCATCGGGGCGTAGCGCAGCCCGGCTAGCGCGCACGGTTCGGGTCCGTGAGGTCGGCGGTTCAAATCCGCCCGCCCCGACTTTAGATCGCTGAGGAAGCGATCTTTATATTTAATCGGGATATTTTTGTATTTTATCTACACCCTGCCCGCGCAGGATTGCCTGACGCAATCCATGCGCGGGTATCTCCGCTCACTGCTCCCGCAGTGAGCTGCTTCATACCCAGCCTGCATGCCGCATGGATGCGCGGCTGCAGGCTGAGTATCTACGCCCTCTGCCCTTGCAGAGGGCTGCGACGACTTTAGACTGCCACTTTGGCAGTCTAATTTTTTTGCAATGTTTGTGCCCATTCCAGGATTGCCTGATGCAAGAGCGACAGGCTGCTTCTACCCCACCCTCATGTGGCTGGACGCCACTGTGGGTGGGGTATCTACGCTCACTGCTCCCGCAGTGAGCTGTGAGATCGCCACGGCTTGCTCCGCAGCCTCGCGAAGACATCATCCAGGCAGGCGGGAAGATTTTTAAGAAAATTTAGTGCGGGTGGAATCTTTCTCAATTTATTCTCGCGGGCACGCCCTTGGGGGATGCAGGTAAATGCCCGCGCTGCAATCACTAGAAGGATGCTTCTGATGGTTAGCGAGACGCTGCGCTCGGCATGAAAATAATGATGCAGCACAGCTTCATGCGCAATTCCCGTCCTATTTGCTGTTTACCTATATGTATTTATACTATTGACTAATTGCATATAGTGTGCTATATTAATGGCATGCGAGGAAGAGGAAGACATTTTCACGGAAGGCGCGGGGCTGGGCTGGGCATGCTGCAGCCGGCGCTGCTGTTGATGCTGCACATGGGGCCGGCGCACGGTTACGACTTGATGGAGCGGCTGAAAGAAGTGGGGCTGGACGGCATCGACCCCAGCCTGATCTACCGCGCGCTGCACGCGCTGGAGGCGCAGGAGTTGATCCAGTCGAGCTGGGACGCCAAGGAAAGCCAGGGGCCGCCGCGGCGCGTGTATGAGATCAGCGCTTACGGCGAGGAAATGCTGTCGCAGTACGCGGATGAACTGAAGGCATCCAGGCAGCAGATCGAACGCTTGCTGGAGTTGTACGAAAAGCGGGATCGCAATCCGTAAAGCGGATTGGAGATGAGAAGGTTATAAGGAAGAGGTGATGATTATGCCACGCGGAGACAGGACTGGCCCGGAGGGATTGGGCCCGTTGACCGGCCGGGCTGCCGGGTATTGCAGCGGAAGCGGCAAGCCTGGTTACGCCAGCTGGCCGAGGCTGCTGGGCACGCTGGGATTGTTCGCAGCCGGCAGGTGGTTATTCAACCGCCGGCGGCTGCCGCCCGGCCGCGGTTTGAACCGCAGATTGCGCTAGCAACCAATGAATTGAAAATATCAATCAGAACAAGGAGAAGGAAATGCCACGAGGAGATCAAACTGGTCCTGAAGGAATGGGACCGCAAACAGGGCGGGGCGCGGGATTCTGCGCCGGATACGACATGCCCGGTTATGCCAATCCGCACATAGCGCGAATGGGTATGGGTTGGCGGGCGCGCGGGGGCGGGCACTGGCACCCGGGACGCTGTGGCGGGCGCGGTTTCGGCTGGATGCGCTACGCGGCTTACGAGGTGCCGGATCCGGCGAACATGACGCCGGAGGAAAGACTTGAGAAGCTGAAAAAGCGCGAGAACTGGCTGCAAACCGAACTGGACGCCATCCGCCGGGATATTGGAGAAACCCAGAACCCGGCAGAAAAGAAGTAAACAAACCAAATAGCATGCAGGGCAGCCGCTTCAGGACTACGCCTAAAAAGCGGCTGCCCCATGCATTCAACTCACAGGAGAATTAATATGCCGATCGCGATCAGTCTGGAAGAAAACAATGGCCTGGATTCAGGCGTCAGTACCATCTTCGGACGATGTTTTTATTTCATGTTGATCGACCCAAAAACCATGATTTTTGTCATTGAGGAGAATCCAGCCAGGAACGCATCCGGAGGGGCGGGCATCCAGGCTGCGCAATTCATTGTGGACAAGCAATGCAGCGCGCTTATCAGCGGGCAGCTGGGGCCGAAAGCGCAGAGCGTCCTGGCCTCTGCCGGCATCCCGGTCTTCGCTTGTCCGGGCGGGACTGCGCGCGAGGCGCTGGCGGCATTCGTCGATAACAAACTGGAGGTTCTGATCGCGCCCAATGCCAGCGCGCACAGCGGAGCATCACCACGGCTATGATCATCGCGGTCGTCAGCGGGAAGGGCGGCACCGGAAAGACCACCATCGCCACCAACCTGGCGCAAAGCGCCGCGCGCGGGGAAACAAGCCAGGCTCTCAAAAATATATGGCTGATGGATTGCGACGTCGAAGCGCCGAATGCCGCGTTGTTTATCCACCCGCAAATAACAGATGAAATCAATAGCACGCGGCTGCTACCGGTGATCGACGCGCAGCAATGCGACAGCTGCGGCAAATGCGTTCAGGTCTGCACGTATAACGCCCTGGCAATCACCGGCAAGCAGGTGCTGTTCTTCAAAGAACTGTGCCACGCATGCGGTTCTTGCGCGCTCAGCTGCCCGCGCGGGGCGATCAGCGAAGAAGCCGAAACCATCGGCCTGCTGCAATCCGGTCACTGCGGAAATTTGCATTTCGCGCAGGGGATGCTGCAGATCGGCTTTTCTTCCGCCGTGCCGGTCATCCGCGACCTGAAAAAATGGGCATTACCCGAAGACCCTGACGCGCTGGTGATTCTGGACGCGGCGCCCGGCTGCACCTGCCCGGTTGTGGAAACCCTGCGGGGGATAGATTTCGCCCTGTTGGTGACCGAACCGACGCCGTTCGGATTGCACGACCTGAAATTGGTCACGGAATTGGTCAAGCAAGAGCTGCAACTGCCTTGCGGGGTGCTGATCAACAAGTCCAGCCAGCACGACCATATCATTGATGAATTTTGTGAATCGGAAAATATTCCCATCCTGGCGCGCCTGCGCCATTCGCAGCGCATCGCTGAAAAATACGCCGAAGGTCATCTTTTAATCGACGCATTTCCTGAATACCAGGCGGTCTTCGAGCAATTGCTGATGGACATACGTGCTTTGATGCAGAAGGCGGCATCATGAAACAGATCGTGATCATCAGCGGCAAGGGCGGAACAGGCAAGACTACCGTCAGCGCGGCGTTGGCGGATTTGGCGGCGCATGAGAGAAGTCTGGTACTGGCGGATGCTGACGTGGACGCTTCCAACCTGGAACTGCTGCTACAGCCCAGCTTGGTTTCGAGAACGTTATTCGAATCCGGGCAGACCGTCACCATCAATCAACAAACCTGCCTGGCATGCAGCCTTTGCGCGCAAGTTTGCCGTTTTGAAGCCGTAATCGAGAATGAGAATGGATATTCAATTGACCCCCATCTGTGCGAGGGATGCCTGGCGTGTTTGCAGCAATGCCCGGCAGGGGCCATCAGCGCTCAATCGCGCCAGACAGGTGAATGGTATCAATCCACAACCGAATACGGCGCATTGTTCCATGCCAGGTTGATACCGGGCGAAGAGAACTCGGGCAAGCTGGTGGCAGCAATTATTGACCAAGCCCGCCAGAACGCAGCAGAGAGCCGCGCGGATGTACTGCTGGTGGATGGCCCGCCGGGGGTCGGTTGTCCGGTAACAGCCGCACTGCGCAGCGCGGATTTGGTTGTGCTGGTGAGCGAACCGACGGTATCCGGCAAGCATGACCTGGAACGCGTCCTGGAAATTACGCGCCATTTCAAGCTGCCTGCCCGATTGGTGCTGAACAAATCCAACCTCAGCCAAAGGCTGAGGCGCGAAATTCTGGATTACACTGAAAGCGAAAGGGTTGGCTTGCTGGGAGAGATTCCGTACGATGAAAGCGCGATCAGCGCATTGATCACAGGACGACCGATCACAAGCCTGGATGGCCACGCGCTTAAACCCGCGCTGATTGCGATCTGGGAGCAGCTGAGAAAAGAAATAGGCTAGCCATGGAGATATTCGGCCCGGTAAAATCCCGCCGCTTTGGCATGAGCCTGGGGATTAACCACCTGCCGCCCAAGTTGTGCAGCTATGGCTGCGTTTATTGCCAATTGGGCCGTACCAACCGCATGCGCATCGCGCCGGCTGCTTACAGCCAGCCGGGGGAGATCCTGCAAGCCGTCCAGGCGCACCTGGACGAACTGAAAACGCCGCCGGACTATCTCACCTTCGTTTCCAACGGCGAACCGAGCCTGGACATAAACCTGGGCGAAGCCATTGACGGGTTGAAAAAGCTGGGCATCAAAATTGCGGTGATCAGCAACGCTTCGCTGCTTTGGCTGCCGGAAGTGCGCGCGCGGCTGGCCCAGGCTGACGCGGTTTCGGTAAAAATCGACGCGCTAGATGAGGAAACCTGGCGCAGGGTCAACCGGCCGCATGGAAAATTAAAGCTGGCGCAAATATTGGCAGGGCTGCGAACGTTTGCGCAGGCCTACCCGGGCAGGCTGCTGAGCGAGACAATGCTGGTGCGCGACCTGAACACCGCACCGGAACAATTGCGCGCCTGCGCGGTTTTCATTGCTGAAATAAACCCGGAAATGGCTTACCTGGCGCTGCCGCTGCGCGCGCCGGCGGAAAGCTGGGTGGAAGCGCCAAGCGCGCAAGAACAGGAAGCAGCCTTACGCGTATTCACGCAGGTTTTCAGCCGGAGCGCGCTGCTGGGCGACCTGCCGCCCACCAACCTGGCCGAGTCAAGCGACCCGCTCAACGCCTTACTCGAGACGATCAAGGTGCATCCGATGGAGCGGGAAGAGGTCCTGGCTTACCTGAAAAAACACGCCATCCCTGCGGATGTATTGGACGAATTGATCCGGCGAGGCAGGGTGCGCGCTTCCGATTACCGGGAGAAAACTTTCTACGCGGCATTATATTCTTAACCAATCACCTTTTCTTTATTACAATATAAGCGGTTATTCTTTCTGGCATTGGGCTTGATCCATCGTGGGAGAATTTATGGACGCGAAATTACTTATCGACTGCCGCAACGACCTAGGCGAAGGGCCTATATGGGACGCGCGCGAGGGGGCGCTGTATTGGCTGGACATCAACCAGGCCAGGATCCAGCGTCTTGACCCCCTGACCAATGAAACGCGTATCTTCGATATGCCCTTGCGCGTAACGGCGCTGGGGCTGCGGGGGCGCTGCGGGTTTGTGTGCGCCACGGAAAAAGGTTTCCATTTCTGGAATGGGCAGGGAACGCGGCTGGAATTCATCAGCCACCCGGAGGAAGGCAAGGGCGGGGCGCGCTTCAACGACGGCAAGGTGGACCGCGCCGGGCGCTTCTGGGCCGGCACGATGGACGCGCGTGACGCCAGCAGCGCGCTCTACCGGCTGGACGCGGACTTGAGCGCTCGGCGCATGGAAGAGGGCATCACCATCTCCAACGGCATCGGCTGGAGCCCGGACAACACGCGCATGTATTACGCCGATTCGCTGCGCTATTGCGTGTACGAATATCAGTTCGACATAAAGAGCGGAGCAATTGGTGAGCAGCGGGTCTTTTTACAGGTGGAGAAAAATTTTGGCGTGCCGGATGGCTTGACAGTGGACAGCCAGGGCTGCATCTGGATCGCGTTTTACGATGGCTGGAAAGTGGCGCGCTACACGCCGGAGGGAAAAGAAGACGCGCGCGTGGCGCTGCCGGTGGCGCGCCCGACCTGCCCGGCTTTCGGCGGGGTGGAATTGGAGCAGTTGTTCGTGACCAGCGCCATCGATGGGCTTTCGGAAGAAGAATTAAAGCAGCAGCCGCAGGCGGGCGGGCTGTTCGTGATCGAGGCGGGGGTAAGAGGCCTGGCGGAGCCGATGTTTGCGGGGTAACATCACCCCTCCCCTGCCCCCCCTCAAAAAAACTATGTTGATATTGGGAGGGAGGCAGCCGAGGGCAGGCGCTCAGCCATCAAAAGGGGATCTCCCAATCAAGACGAAAAATCACATATGGAAACCTGACTTATGACTTTATCGTTAATCAATCGAGATCCCTCCCTACGCTACGCTGAGGGCAGGCGCTGCGCTCGGGATGACATAATCTTGATGTCTTTCGTAGGGCAGGCATTCATGCCTGCCGATTCTATTCTTGTTTCATCGCGCAAGAATGTGCGACCTACCTCTGGTTATATGCTTTCGCATGAATTCTTGTACCCAATTTGCTGCTTATACCCCACCCTTATGCGGCTTGACGCCACTGTGGGTGGAGTATCTCCGCTCACTGCTCCTGCAGCTTATACCCCACCCTCATGTGGCTTGACGCCACTGTGGGTGGAGTATCTCCGCTCACTGCTCCTGCAGTGAGCTA
>CAZDUN010000140.1:0-2864 GCA_964508615.1 uncultured Pelolinea sp.
TAAAAACTACACCTTTTATAAGAAAAAAATGTGAATTTATGCTTGGAATGGTCCTTCCTGAAAGGGCTGCTGGAAGCCGGGAAAGTGAAGCCGGTCATCGACGGTGTCTATCCCCTGGAGCGCACCGCGGATGCCTTCCGCTATTATGAACGTGAGCATCCCAGGGGGAAGGTGATCATAGGGATTGAATGACAAAAGGGTTGAAAAGCACCTTGAAGCCAGCTTCAGGAAAGGTAGTCGGAAACACTCGCCTTGAGGCAGCTTAACGCTGCCTCAAGGCGAGCGAGACAAAAGCTATAAAGAAAAATATGATAACAAGGCGAATAATTAGAGATTAAAAAGAAACATGACGCACCAGGGTCTCGAACCCTGAACCTACTGATTAAGAGTCAGTTGCTCTGCCAATTGAGCTAGTGCGCCAAGTTGTGCGGGTATTATATCGTATTTGAGGGTCGTGTCAAATAAATGTAAAAGGCAGACCAATTAAAGGTCTGCCTGATGGTAAGAGCCTTGCCTTCGACTGGCTCAGGCTGCGGCTAAAAGGGGTCTACCTGAAGGTATGCTTCGCGATCGACAGGCTTTCCTATATCGCATATATACAGGTTAGCCAAGATCGCCACGTCGCTTCGCTCCTCGCGAAGACATGACAGAAAGAAATCAGCTGGCAATGGCGCTTATGGGCAGGTAATGTCGAAATTGTATGGCCCGAACCATTGGTGGTTGGGGGTGTCGATGTAAACCTTGACCCAGTACGCGCCGCTGGCGTCGATCTGCCAGGAAAAATCTTCCTCCAGGGTGCCGGCCTTGCTGAAGGTCAGACTCTGGGTGCCGCTGGTGCCGCCGGCGCTGTTTTCCGTGTAGAAGGTCACTTTGCCGGCCGCGGAAGAAGTAACGCTGACGGTGTAGCTCAGATTATACGGGCACGAGCCGGGCTCGCGGTCGATCAGGTCAGTGGTCACGGCGGTCACCTGAAAGGCTGCCGCGCTGGATTTGATGCGCACGCTGTTGCCGGAGAAGAAGATGACGTTGTCGTCGCCCTGCAGCGACCAGTAGCCGGTGTAGGTGCCCTCGGCCGCGGGCGCGGTCAGCGGCACGGACACCACCACCGAGGAGCCGGGTGCCACGGATTGGGTCAGGTTGACCCCCGCCGGCCCGCCCATCTGGTCCCCGGAGACGTACACCAGCTTGTAGTTTGTGTTCCAGGTGCAGGTGCCGGCGTTCTTAAAGGTCCAGGTCTTGGTGAAGCTCGCGCCCGGGCTGAAAACGGTATCATCCGGGATAGTCTCGCTCACAAATTCCGCTTTATTGCAGGCCTGCGCCGTGGCGGCGCTGGTCGGCAGCACCGCGCCGACCGTGTAGGTGGGCGCAGCCGGCAGGCTGGGCGCGGTGGTCGCTTCCGCCGGCGGCGGTGCCTGGGTGGCCTGGGCCGGCAGGCTCATGGCCTGCACGGTGCCCGCCACGGCCGTGGCCAGCAGTTCTTCATCGCTCAAGCTGCTTTCTTCTTCCGCGCTTTTAAAAAGCGGGAAGTTGCAGGCGCTCATGATCAATGCGATCATGATCAGGATGGCGGTTTTTTTATGCACAGTCATGTTTCCTCCACGTTCCGCTCGCTGGATGCTCTTCAGCGGACCTTCCGCATTGTAACTCATTTTTGATGTGCCATTATTCTAATGGAAAAACATGATTTAAACAGATATAGGCCGGCGCGTGACCGGCCTATTTGCTCGTTGTGGATAGTTTACTCGACTTCGATCTTGACCCAGACTTCGCCGAATCCGATGCCGTCGTCAGTCTTCAACTGCCAGACGCCTTTATAGGTGCCGGCGCTGGAAGGCGCGACCAGGTCCAGCGAAATGGTGATGTCTTCGCCCTGATCGACCTCTTCGGTCAGGTCTTGGGCATCCGGGCCGCCCATCTGGTTGCCGCTCTTGAAGTCGATGGCGTAATCGGTGTTCCAGTCGCAGTAGCCGGTGTTTTCCAGGGTCCAGCTCTTGGTGAAAGCCTCGCCCGCGCTGAAGACTGTGCCGTCCGGGATGGTTTCACTGACGTAGGTGGCGTACAGGCATTGATCTTCCGGCCTGGAGGGTTTCTTGTCATCATCGTCATGATCATCATCCCAGCCGCCTTTGTCGTCCCAGTCGTGATCACCATAGTAGTAGCACTCGTCGTCATCGCTGCCGCAGCGGTCGCAGTCGTCGTCATTCCAGGAATCGCAAGGTCGGCAGTCGTCATCGTCCGGGTGGCAGCTGTAGCAATCATCATCACCCGGCTCACAGGGATCACCGCTCTTGGGTCCTTCAGGTTCCACCGGAACCTGGGTGGGCAGCGGCGCCAGGGTTGGAATGACCTCTTCGGCCTCCTTCTCCATCGCCGCCACCGTTTCGGCCACCGCGTCGGCCACGGCTGATTCAGAATCCACGAACGGGAAGTTGCACGCCGAAATCAGAAGGGCCAGGGCGACCAGCATGGATATGGTAGTACCTTTTTTCATTTAAACCTCCATTTTATCTGTTTAACATACAGATAATTTCCTTGTCTATTGGTTAGCATTTATGTTGCAACTTTTATACCAATACAAGGTATTTCGCAGGCTCGCATAACCCGTCCGCCATCAGCAATTCCCACGGCATTGATGCACCTTTACTGCCCCACCAGCGGTCACGATCAGGGCGCGGTGACCCCGAAGGGATAAATGCTGGCGGAGTTGTTGCCCTCGTTGCTCTCATCCACGGCGTCTTCGGTATCGATGTACACAATGGAGGTCTTGTTGATCGGGTACCAGCTGCCGAAGACGTAATCGAAATCCATTAATACGCTGCCGCCCGCCACCAGCCCGCCGGTTAAATTCAAGTTTCAGCCCGTGT
>CAZDUN010000140.1:2874-6598 GCA_964508615.1 uncultured Pelolinea sp.
CATCTTGAAGCCGCCGCTGTCGGCGTCGCCGCCGTTGTGAGCCCGCACGCGCACGTGCGCATTCTCGCCCATGACCGGCGTGGCCGGGTTGATCGAAAATTCTGTGATGCTCAGATCGGGTTCCTCTTCCTCTTCCGGTGCGACTACCTCGATTTCCACCCAAATGTTGTAAACGAAGGTATCGCCCTCGTCATCCTCGATCTGCCAGATGCCTTTGTAAGTGCCCGGCGAATTCGGCGCTTCCAGGTCGACCTCGATATCCACCTGCTCACCCGGCGCCACATTCTGCGTCAGATCCTGGCTGCTGGGCCCGTCCATCTTGTCGCCGCTGCCGAACACTAGTTGGTAATCGGTGTTCCAGGTGCAGGTGCCGTCGTTGCGCAGCCGCCAGGACTTGGTAAAATTCTGGCCCGGTTCGAAATCTGTGCCATCCGGTATGGTCTCGCTGATGAAGTAAGCGTAGTTGCAGGGTTTGGGCGTCTTGGTGGGCGGCGCTTCTTCCTCTTCCTCTTCCTCCTCCGGTTCCACCGTCAGGGTCGGTTCGACCGTCTGGGTATCGCCCGGCTGCACGCCGCTGGCCGCCAGGGTCTGGGCAATGGCGGTCTGGATGGCCGCGTCCTCATCTTCCTCTCCGCCGCCAAACGAGATCGTGCAAGCCATGACCGGCAGCTGGATCGCCAGCCAAACCATTAACAGTCGTTTCATTTTTCTCATCGTTCCTCCTTTGTACACTAACGAACTAGCGTAAAGTCATTATATAGGATTTCCCGGCCGAATAAACGGTATAATCTCTTTCATAATTTGAACAAAACAGGACCGCAAATTGAAGATCACCCTGGTCATTCCCACCTACAACGAAGCCGAGAACCTGCCCAAACTGCTGCAAGCCTTGTTCGCGCTGCCCCTGCCGGAGCTGAACGTGCTGGTTGTGGACGATAACAGCCGCGACGGCACCGGCCAGATCGCCGAGGATCTGAAAAAGACTTATAAAGGCAAGCTGGACGTGATGCACCGCGCCGGCAAGCTGGGCCTGGGCAGCGCCTACATCCAGGCTTTCACGCGCCTGCTGGCGGGCGATTCCGAGGCCATCGGCCAGATGGACGCGGATTTTTCGCACGAACCGGCCAAGGTGGCCGAGCTGGTTGAAGCGCTCAAAAGCTGCGATATGGCGCTCGGTTCGCGCTACGTGCCGGGCGGCAGCCTGGATAGAGACTGGCCGGCTTGGCGCAAGTGGCTATCCACTTTTGGCAACTTCTACGCGCGCAGTATCCTGCGTTTGCCCATCCGCGACACCACCGGCGGCTTCCGCCTGTGGCGGCGTGAAACGCTGGCGGCCATGCCGCTGGAGCGGGTGCGCTCGAACGGCTACATCTTCCAGGTGGAGATGGCCTACATCGCCTACAAGCTCGGCTTTCACTTTAAAGAAGTGCCCATCTATTTCGCCGAGCGCAAATTCGGTCAATCGAAGATGTCGCTGCGTATCCAGATCGAAGCCGCGCTGCGCGTGTGGGGGCTGCAGGGCCAGTACCGCGACCTGAAACCGCTCAAGAAGTAACTTTATTTTGAATTCAGCGCTTTGAGCTGCAGGCTGGCAGCTGCCAGCTTGCCCCACTCGCCCAGGCTGAGCGTCTGGGCGCGCCGCTGCGGGTCGATGGCCGCCGCTTCCAGCAGGCGCGCCGCTCCTTCCGCCCCCAGCCCGGCGTAGCCCGCCAGGGCATTATGCAGCATCTTGCGTTTATGGCTGAAAGCCGCGCGCGCCAGGCTGAAAAACTCCGCCAGGTGCTCTTCACGGACGATCGGCTGATCCAGCAACTCGATCAACAACAGCGCCGAATCCACCTTGGGCGCCGGGTAGAAAGAGCCGGCGGGGATGTTCAACGCCACGCGCGGCTGGCCGAAGACCTGCACGCTCAACGCCAGCAGCGAAAGGTCGCCCGCCTGGGCGCAGATGCGCTGGGCGACTTCCTTTTGAATGGTCAGGGCCAGGCGCTTCGGTTTTACCCGCGCGGCCAGCAGATGGCGAATGAGCGCGGAGGTGATGTAATACGGTATGTTGGCCACCACCAGGTAGCCGGAGGCGCGCATCCAACTGCCGGGGTCCATTTTCATGATATCGTCATTCACCAGGGTTACATTGGGGAAATCCTTGAGCACCTTCCCGAGCATGGGCGTGAAACGGCTGTCCATTTCCACCGCGCACACGCGCCCGGCGGCCAGCGCCAGGTAGCGCGTCAGGCTGCCCAGCCCCGCGCCGATCTCCAGCACCTCGTCCTGCCGGCCCACGCCGGCTGCTTCCACGATGCGCTGCAGGTAAGTATCGTCCACCAAAAAATTCTGCCCCAACTTTTTATTGGGGCGCAAGCCGTAATCCTTGAGCAGCGACGGCACCGGCAGCGGGGCTAATGTCAAGGCAGGTCTCCGCTGAAGCCAGAAGGAACTGGAGTCATGAAATAAGCAGTCAAGTTCCGGCTCCAGGAAACGTATTCAGAGGTCGGGATGAAGACATCCAGCCAATCCTTGCCGGAACAGCCCGGGCAGACATCCAGCACGGTGGCCACGCCGTAACCCGGGATGCAGATACTGCTTCCCTTTAATATCGAGTACCACTCCGGGCTGACCGCCACCACGCCGTAATACGGCCAGGCGCCCGAAGCGGTGGTTTGGCCGGTGTCGTGATAAGAAGTTACGTACACCTCTTTGGCCAGCCAGTAATCCACGTAACATTCGGTATCGGCCGAGCGCTGGATGACCACCTGGCTGCCGTAGGCCGTGATCTGGTTGAGCGGCTGCTTGGAGATCCAGGTCTGTTCGGTCGTGCGCGCGACCTCCTCTCCGTTTTCGTAGCGCACGCGCAGGCTGGAAACCTGCACGCCGTTCTCGCCGGTCTGGCGCACTTCTTCGGTGCCGACGGTCAACTCGGCGTCCGCCACCCGTTCTTCGGCGTAGGCGATGGCGCTTTCTTCCAGCAGGATCTCTTCGCGCACGCGCACCACGCGGATGACGCCGTCCGCCGGGATGGGCTGGTCTTCAGCCGGGATGGAAACGTCCAGGTTCTGCAGCGCCACGCCGGCTCGCGCCAGGGCTTCGCCTACCGTGGCGGCAGCCGAAGAGACCGCAAATTGGGTATCGCCCACCTGGACGGTGAGCAGCAGGGCGCCCGCCAGCTCGACCTGCAGCGGGGCGACCAGGGGCGTATCCAGCGGCAGCGATAATTGGTCGCCGCTGCTGAGCATGATGCCCTGCTCCCACAGCGCCGCGCCCAGCGTGGGCGCGGAGGAATAGAACACGCGCCGCTCCCCGCCGGCAATCAACGTGACCGGCTGGGCCGGCTGGTACACCAGCGTTTGCCCTTGTTTGGCCGGCAGCTTGAAAGCCGGGTCGATCTGCAGGCCGGAGTAAATGATCGCGTCGCCCGGGTAGAGCTTCAAACCGGCCTGCCCCAGCCAGTTGGCGGCGATTAAATTGTTCACATCAATACGGGTCGCGTCTTGCGCGTTTTGCACCCGTATCTCGGCGCTGAAGGCGCGCGGGGAAACGAACCAGGCATACAACATCAGCAGCACCCCCGCGGCAATCAATATGTAAGCGGCCGGTCTGCCGAATTTCTTCAATATGTCCATTGCGGGTGATTGTATCAGAAAAAAGAAAAACCCCTCGAAAGGGGTTCAGTGCCGAGAGCCAGAATCGAACTGGCGACACCGCGATTTTCAGTCGCGTGCTCTAC
>CAZDUN010000141.1:0-6523 GCA_964508615.1 uncultured Pelolinea sp.
TCTTCATTGCGCTTTCATGCCACCTCGTCAATCATACAACATTTTTTAATTGGAATGAATTTCTGAGCATAAAAATGAATCTATCACGTGGGTCACAGCCTACGCATTTATGCATTTTTTAATCGCAAGCACGCTCCTGCGGGGCACTGGTGAATGCCTGCACTTCAAAGCGAAATCTGCGTTCATCTGTGGTTGAGAAGTTTTTGGCGCCGCAAACATACCAGGGCGATCGCAGGCCTGCCCCTGCGCGGTGCAGGTGAATGCTTGCGCTATAAAAGGTCTGAGCAATCGCAGGCATGAATGCCTGCGCTACAAATTATGCGCAGTTGTAGCCCACGCATTCATGCGTGGGTCTTTTGGCAATCAAGCAGCCACGCTTCTCAACCAATCCGCAGGCACGCCCCTGCGAGGTGCAGGTGTATGCCTGCGCTACAAAGCGAAATCTGTGTTCATCTGCGTTCATCTGTGGTTGAGAAGTTTTTGGCGCCGCAAACATACCAGGACAATCGCAAGCCCGCCCCTGCGGGGTGCAGGTGAATGTTTGCGCTACAAACGATTTATGAAATCATCTGTGTATATCCCGAAAACATCGGTGTTCATCTGTGGATATACAACAGTCGCAGGCAAGAATGCCTGTGCCTGAATTATCAGCCAATCAAACCCCTTGAAACCAATTCTTCCCGCAGCGTTTCCGGCGATGTGAACAGGACCGCCTGCATGCCCAGCTGCTCGGCTGCGCTGATATTGAGTTGGTAATCATCGATGAACAGACAATCCTGCGGGGCGCGCCCCACTCGCCGCGCGGCCAGCGCGAAAATGGCTGCGTCCGGCTTGATGATACCCTCCCGCCCGGAAATCACCAGTTCGTCAAACCATTCCAGGAATGCATGATCGCCGCGGATGAGCGAGAAGGTCTCCCACGACCAGTTGCTCAGCGCGCACAGCGCATATTGCGCCGCGCGCAATTCGGCCAGGATCTGCACCGTCCCGGAGATTTCTCCGCTCACCGTCTCCTGGTAGCGTTCGTAATAGGCGTGGATCGCTTGGCTGTATTCGGGGTACAGGCGGCAGCGTTCCTCGATTGCCTGGGCCAGCGGGTAACCGGCGTCCTGGCGCATGTTCCATTCCTGAGTGCAGATCTCGTTCAGGAAAAAATTGACCCGATCTTCATCACCGGCGAATAATTTGCGAAACAGGTAGCGCGGATTCCAGTCCAGCAGCACGCCTCCCAGGTCGAAAATAAAAGCCGGGTTCTTGGATTTCTGGAAGCGGTTCATGGCTAATGCTCCTCCATCAGCGCAGCCGGTTCAACGGCTTGAGGCGTAGGTGAAACGCTGCGGGAAAAAATCACCAGCATCACCGCCAGCGCCGCAACCAAGACGAAGGAAACCCGCAGGGAAGATTTATCAGCGATCAAACCGATCAGCAGCGGTCCCACCAGCGATCCCGCGTAGCCGATATTGGCCACGCCGGCAATCCCCGTGCCCGGCGCGATGCCGGGTATGTTGCCGGCCGCGCTGTACACCAGCGGGATGATGTTGGATAATCCCAAACCTACCAGCGCGAAACCTGCGATTGCCAAAGTGGGGGTGGGAGTGAAGATCAACACAACCAATCCAAGCACGGTTACTACCCCGCCCAGTCGCACGATGGTTTCCGGCTTACGGACGCGCGTAATAGCGTCGCCCAGCAGCCGTCCAGCCGTCATGGTCAACGAGAAAGCCGCGTATCCCAGCGCGGCAAAGGCCGTATCCGTGCGCAGCACGCGCGTGAGATAAACCCCGCTCCAGTCCGCCATGGCGATCTCGCTCATGGCGGAGCAGAACGCGATGGCGCCCAAAGCCCATAAAGCGCGCTGCGGCAGGCGGAACACTACCATGCGGGTGCCCGGTTCGCTGCTGGTCGGGATGAACATGGGGTAAATAACCAGCAAGACCACACTGAAAAAGGCCGCGGTCAGCGCGAAATGCAGCGCCAGTGGCATGTTCTGCAGCGAGGCCATGCCGGCGCTGACCAGCGAGCCGCACAGCGCGCCGATGCTGTAACTGGCGTGGAAGGAGGACATCAGTGCGTGCCCGGCCCGGCGCTCCACCAGCACCGCCTGTTCGTTCATAGCCACGTCCATGCTGCTCAGCATCCCGCCGAAGATCAGCAAACCGCCAAACAGCGCGAGCGGGTGCGGCGCCAGCGCCAGCAGCAGCAGCGCCGCGCACATGCCCAGTCCGCCGGCCAGCGCGATCTTGCGGCTGCTGTAGCGCGCGATCAAACCGCCGGTTATCGAAAGCGCGGTCAATACGCCGATCGACATGCCCAGCAGCGCCAGGCCCAACTGTCCTTCGCTGAGCGCCAGCCTGGCCTGCACAGCCGGGATACGCGCCACCCAGGTGGCCATCAACGCGCCGGCAGTGAAAAATGCCGCCAGAACGGCAAGTTGCGATTTTCCCTCGGGGAATAACTTTTTCATGTTGATATCCTTGATGTTTGTTTTGTTGGTATTGATTTACCCGGCCTGGATGATCCGGATGCCCAGCGCCCGGTAGGGCGCCAGCGTCTCTTCCGGCACTTCTTTCTCGGTGACAATGTGAGTGATATTTTCCGCCGGCGCCACGATAAAAGGCGCGATGGCGCCTAATTTATCAGCGGTCAGCGTGGCCACCACCTCTCCGGATTGCTCGATCAATCCGCGTACCAGGTCTACCTCTTCGTACAGGGTGCTGGTGATGCCCACTTGCGGGTGCACGCCGCACACGCCCAAAAAACAGATATCCGCCTGGAAACTCCTGATCCTGGCGGCAGCCTCCGCGTCGCAGGTCACTAGTTCGCGCCGGTTCATGCGCCCGCCCACCATGATGACCTCCACGTGGGTGTACTCCAGCAAGTAGAGCGCGATCAGCGGGCTGGTGGTGACGGCCGTGGCATGCAGATCCAGCGGCAGGTTTTTGGCGATCTCGGCGTTCGTCGTACCCCCGCCGAACAGGATCAACTGCCCGTCCTTCACCAGTTCGCTGGCAGCCTGCGCCAGGCAGGGCTTGACCTCCAGGTGCTGCCGGTCACGTACGTAATACGGCCAATGGCTAGGCGTGAGCGGCAGCGCGCCGCCGTGCACGCGCTTCAGCAGCCCGGCCGCGGCCAGCGCGCCCAGGTCGCGTCGGATGGTATCCTCCGACACGTCGAAGCGGCTGCTCAACTCGACCGCCACAACCTTGCCGTTGCGGCGCAGTTCCTCGAGGATCAAATCGCGCCTTTCCTCACATAAATCCACGCTTGACATTGCCAATGTACCTTTACGATTAATTGCGTCTTTTTGCGGTATTTTGCATTATATTGCGTGTTTCTTGATCCGTCAAACACGAATGGTTCTCATTTTGCTTGATGAGTATATCCAGGCGCTGCCGTAAAAACTTTGCAAGCACTCACGGATTTTTAATAATTTATGAATACTCCTGTGGATTACTGGCTATAATTGGCTTCAAATTCAGGGCAATCATAAAATTCTAAAAAAATTGGTAATGGAATTAAACGCACCCACATTCTTATTCCTTTTTCTGCCCGTCTTTCTGGTGCTTTATTTTGCCTGCGGTAAGCGCCTGCGCGGCGTCCTGCTGCTGGCTTCCAGCCTGATCTTTTTCATCTGGGGTGACCCGCTCTATTTCCCGGTCAGCTTCGGCCTGGCATTGCTCGCGGGGTTGTTTCTGCGGAGTATTCAAACCAACGCCGCCCATCCACGCGAACAAAAACGCCTGCGCGCATGGGGTGTCTTGCTGATCATCATGGTTCTACTGTTGTTCAAAATCCTGGCCGCCTATGGTCCCGCCCTGGCCGCCTGGGCTGCCAGCAAAGAGCTGGCCCTGCCCGGTTGGTTAAGAATGCTGCTGCCGCACCTCGCGCACCTGCCGCTCGGGCTTTCTTTCCTCGCCTTCCAGGCCATCAGTCTGCTGCTGGACGCGCCTTACGAGTTGGCTGGAAACGAAAAGCCCCTGCTGCCTGTCTCGCTTCATTTGCTGTTGTTCCCCAAAGCCATTTCCGGCCCGCTGCAGCGTTTTGAAAGCTTTCTGCCGCAGTTCAGGCAACGTGATTTATCCATCGACCAGATCGCGGCCGGCTTACGGCGCTTCATGTTCGGCTTCGCCAAGAAAGCTCTGGTAGCCGACCAGTTGGCCATCATTACCGACCGCGGTATTTTCAGCCAATCCCCGCGCCTCATCCCAACCGATGTTGCCTGGTTGGTCATTTTCAGCTACACGCTGCAAATCTACATCGACTTTTCCGCCTACTGCGACATGGCCATCGGGTTGGGGCAGGCGCTGGGATTTCATTTTCCGGAGAATTTCAACCATCCCTACATCTCGGTTTCCATCACCGACTTTTGGCGGCGCTGGCACATGACCCTCTCGGCCTGGTTCCGCGATTACGTTTTTTACCCGCTGGAGAAAAAACGCGCATCCCTGCCCTGGTTCAGCCAATCCATGAACATCCTGATCGTGTTCCTGCTGACCGGCCTGTGGCACGGCATCACCCCGCCTTTCATCATTTGGGGCCTGCTGCAAGGAATCGCGCTGGCCCTGGAGCGCGGCGCGTTCGGCCGCTGGCTGCGCGGGTTGTGGCGCCCGCTGCAGCATTTATATGCTCTGCTGGTCATCCTGCTCGGCTGGGTCTTCTTCCGTTCGCCCAGCCTGACTTACGCTTTCGGCTTTCTGAAGGCCCTGTTGAATTTCTCCCACTCCGCCCAACCCCTGCCCTGGTCGACCTTCCCACCCGTTTCCACGCTGACCAGGCTGGCCCTGGCAGCCGGGATCTTGTTATCGCTGCCCTTGAGGAGCGCCCTGGCAGAAAAAGTTGACTTCGAAAGCACTGGCTGGCAATGGGTGCGCGGCGTGCTGGCGTTTGCGTTATTCCTGGCCGGCATGCTGGTGCAGGCCGGCGCGGCCTATCAGCCGTTCATCTATGGAGACTTTTAATGTCTCGCAAATTGCTTAATTGGCTGCTGGTCATTTTTTTCTTCCTGGCAATCGCCATTCCCATGTTCACGCCGCTGCCCCCGCTGGGCTCTTTTTTGCAAGCGGATTGTACCCTGCCGGGCAGCTTTTCACCCCTCTGCTGGATGAAAACCTGGATCGGCTTCCCGGCGGCCTTCAACCGCTATTTCGCTGATCATTACCTGCTGCACCAGCAGCAGGTCGAGGCGCTGGCATCCACCCGCCTTTACCTGCTGAACGAGAAGACCTTTCCCAACGTGCTGATTGGCAAGGAAGATTGGTTGTATTACACCGGCGAGAATAACATCCAGGACCACGAATGCACCATGCCCTTCACAACCGCCGAACTGGAAACCATCCGCGCGCGGTTGCTGGACTGGCAGGCGCAATTGGAGCAGCGCGGCATCCGCTTCTATATCGTGATCGCCCCAAACAAAGAAAGCATCTACCCGCAGTACCTGCCGCATGAGGTGCGCGCGGGCGTGCACGCCTGCCGCTTTGACCAGGTGATGCAGGTGCTGTCTTCCACCTCTATCAACATACTGGACCTGCGCGACGTGCTGCGGAAAGCTGCCCTGGCTCAACAAGTCTATCACCGCACCGACACCCACTGGAATGCCGCGGGGGCGCTGGTCGCCTCACAGGAGATCCTCGCGCGCGTCAGGCAGGATTTCCCCGGCTTAAGCGTACCTGACATAAATGACTACGCGCAAGAGGTCAAGGCGCACAGCGGCGACCTGGCCAGTTTTTTGCCGCCGGATGAACGCTTCATCGAGCAGGAGATCTTTCTCACCTCGCTGAATCCTAACGTGGTTGTCTTTGAAGACCAGTCCGACGGGACGGAGCTATCCACCCAGCCAGGCAGCGCCGCGCCAGCCGCGCTGGTCTTCTGCGATTCATTCGCCGATGCCCTCAAACCCTATCTTTCCGCTCATTTCTCGCGCGTGGTGTACAGCCGCTCGTTTGCCCTCGACCTGGCTCTGGTCGAACGGGAACAGCCGCAAGTGGTCATCTTTGAAATCGCGCAGCGCTACCTGACCATGTTGCGTTGAACGATTATAAATAATTTGTACATTGACAATAATGTGTACAACTAAGTTTCTCGCCTGACGTTTATTATAATAAACCAGGAGAGAGAACATGAATGCAACAGACAAAGTAGCGCTACACAAATTAAGTGTGCTGGAATTAGCACAGAGCTTGGGGAACGTCACAGAAGCATGTCGGCAAAGGGGGGGTCAGCCGTACCCAGTTTTATGAATACAAACGTCGTTTTCAAACCCACGGGATTGAGGGATTGAAAGATCTGCCGCCCATCCACAAGACGCATCCCTTCACAACACCACCTGAAACGGTCAAACGTATTCTGGCATTGAGCCTGGAACACCCAGGCTGGGGATGTATCAAATTGAGCAGCATGTTGAAACTAGAGGAAATCAACGTCAGTTCCCCCACCATACAAAACATCTTGATCAAAAAAAAATTGGCCACAAATTTTAACCGGTGTTTAATTTGGTATTTAAACAACCCCAAAAAGCCATTTAACT
>CAZDUN010000142.1:0-5127 GCA_964508615.1 uncultured Pelolinea sp.
CGAGGGCGATCATGTTCCCGCCGCGTCCGCCGCCGCATAACTTGGCGCCCCAAGCCCCGGCCTGGCGAGCTGCCCTGACCAGGCGCTCAAGTTCCGGGCAGGACACTCCGAGTTCATATAAA
Organism: uncultured Pelolinea sp.; assembly: GCA_964508615.1. Taxonomy (GTDB): domain Bacteria; phylum Chloroflexota; class Anaerolineae; order Anaerolineales; family Anaerolineaceae; genus Pelolinea. The sequence continues at coordinate 123 of CAZDUN010000142.1, forward strand.
AAGTGATGATTTTCATTCATTAAACTGCCAATGGCTACAAGGTCACCTTCAGTCAGCTTTTTCTTAGCTGAAAGGGCAATTTCACCGATGCCTGAGAGCAGCGATTTGACATCCTCGGGTTTTTCCCCCATGTGCCGTTTGACGTCTGCAACCACATCGCGGGTGAGCGAGCGGATGCCGGTGTCGGCTACCACCAGGGTCAGCGGCTGGGTAAAGGTCAGAAATTCGGGAGGCTGTCCTTTTATGAAATAAACCGGCCGGTTGAATGCCACCACGCTGTTGTCGATGCCCGAGGGCGTGCCGTGCTGGATTTTTTCGATTTCATAAGCCAGCTCGTTCACTCTGGAATCGGGCAGGTTGAACCCCAGGAACTGGCTAAAAACGCGCGCCAGAGAAACCGCCAGCGCGGCGCTGGATCCCAAGCCGGACGCAACCGGGATGGTGGAGGACATGGTGAGATCGGCCGCCGGTAGATGATCGACTTTCAACTCACTAGCGATCACTCGCAGGGCAGCCCGCAACGGATGCTGGTCCGGCAGATCAAGCAAAAGGAATTCTTCACCCGAATCGCGGTTGAAAATTCGGATCGCGCCGGATTGCCTGCCGGGCGCGCCCAGCAGGTTGACTTTTAACTGGACGCAATTCAGCGGTACGGCGATGGCTGGAAAACCGTACACAACGGCGTGTTCGCCGAAGAGGATGGTTTTACCGGGTGCTTGAGCAGTAATGGCAGGCATGCCGTTCGATCTCAGAATAGATAGAAAATCACCAGGACGCTCAACCCCCAGAGTATCATAGCGATCATCAGGGGATAATCTTTAATTACCAATTCTTCCGGTGCCCCGCCGGTATGCTTCACCTGCAGCAAGTAAAGGTAACGGAAGATGCCGTATAACACAAAGGGGATGGTCAGCATCATTGCGTGATTGTCGGGCAGGTTGGGCGCCGAGAAGGTGTACAGGCTGTAGGCCACGATAGTGGTGGCCGATACGATGGTGATGAGCTGGTCCAGAAAAGCCAGCGTGTAGCCATCGAACACCGCGCGGTGTTGGTTGGCTTCGCTTGAAAGCAGGTTCAGTTCAGCGCGGCGTTTGCCAAACGCGAGGTACAGCGCCAGCAGGGTGGTAACCACGTATAACCATGGGGAAAAGCGCTCTACCTCGATCAAGGAGACGCCCGCCGCCACCCGCAGCACGAAACCCGCGGCAATGATCATCACATCTAGAATGGGGACGTGTTTCAACCATTTGGAATACGCCAGGTTCATGACTAGGTAGAGAATGCTGATATAAAGACAACCAGCGGAAAGACGGCTGGCCCACAGCAGTGATCCAGCGCCCAGCGCAATTGCGAGTAAAATAGCCGCAGGGATGCTGAGACGACCGGAGGCGATGGCGCGATTCTTCTTGACTGGATGTTTTTGGTCAGCTTTGATGTCAAACAGGTCGTTGAAGACATACACGCTGCTGGATAGTAAACAGAAAATCAAGATGCCGTTCAGTGTGCGCAAACCAGCGTCGAAATTGGTCAATTGCCGGTCAAAAACCAGGGCCGCCAAAACGAACACATTCTTCAGCCATTGTTTCGGCCGTAAGCTTGAAATGATGTCAGTGAGCATTTTTGAATATTATCATAAATGTCGTCGGGTTTATTCAGTGAAATGAGGTCATGAAAAAAGAGCGATTGGACGTGCTGCTGGTTGAGCGAGGCCTGGCGGAAAGCCGCAGCCTGGCGCACAGGTTGATTATGGCTGGCGAGATCACGGTAAATGGCCAGATTGCCGCCAAGCCCGGGCAGGTATTCGATGAAGGCTGCGTCATCGGCGTAAAAGTCAGGCCGCCATTTGTATCCAGGGGCGGCGAAAAGCTGCTGGCCGCGCTGGAGGCTTTTCACTTGATGGACCTGGATGGCATGGTGTGTGTCGATGTGGGGGCTTCCACGGGCGGTTTCACGGATTGCCTGCTGCAGCATGGCGCTGCGCGAGTGTACGCGCTGGACGTGGGTTATGGGCAGCTGCATGATAAACTGCGCAAGGATGCGCGCGTGATCAACCTGGAAAGAACCAACGCGCGCATCGTGCCATCCTTTCCGGAGGCTATCGACCTGGTAACAGTGGATGCATCATTCATTTCTCTTAAAGTATTGCTGCCGGTGATCAAATCCTGGGCGGTTAAAAAATCCTTGCGGGTGATTGCGCTGATCAAGCCGCAATTCGAAGCCGGACGCGAACAGGCTGCCAAAGGCAAGGGCGTGATCCGCGATGAACGCGTGCGTGCAGCGCTGGTAGAGGAAATCCTGGCTTTCGCGCAGCAGACGGGCTTTGCAGTAAAAGGGTTACAGGAATCGCCCCTGAGCGGTCCAAAGGGCAACCGTGAATTCCTGGCGTATTTGGAATTGGACAGAGAAGACCTGTCAACCTCTATTACAATTTAGAAGGCGAAATTATCACCTTATCGTGTATACTAATCGATTGCTATGTTAACGAATCACATCCGGAATTTCTGCATCATTGCGCATGTAGATCATGGGAAATCGACCCTGGCTGACAGGCTGCTTCAAATTACCGGTACTGTCTCCAATCGCGAGATGAAAGAGCAGATCCTGGACAGCATGGACCTGGAACGCGAGAAAGGCGTGACCATCAAAGCCTCGGCTGTGCGCATGAATTACAGTTACGGCAGTGAGGATTACGAGTTGAATTTGATCGACACGCCCGGGCACGTGGATTTCAACTACGAAGTCAGCCGGGCTTTGGCTGCCTGCGAAGGCGCGCTGCTGGTGGTGGATGCCACCCAGGGTATCGAAGCGCAAACCCTGGCCAACCTGTACCTGGCAATTGACTCCAACCTGGTGATCATCCCGGTTCTAAACAAGATCGACCTGCCTTCCGCGGTGCCTGATGAAATCGCCAGCGACCTCAGCAACCTGTTGGGCGTTCCGGTGGAAGAAATGATTCGTATTTCTGCCAAGGTGGGCACCAACGTTGAACAGATCCTGCCCGCCATCATCGAAAAGATCCCGCCGCCCAAAGGCGAAACCGGGAATCCGCTGCAAGCCTTGATCTTCGACTCCCACTACGATTCCTATAAAGGCGTGATCGCCTACACGCGCGTGTTTGAAGGGCAGTTCGGGCCAACGGATACCCTGCGCCTGATGGCCAATCACACCGAATTCAAGCCAGTGGAAATTGGCATTTTCAATCCGGGCATGATGCCGACCCAAAAACTGGAAGCGGGGGATGTGGGTTATATCGCTACCGGGCTGAAGACCGTGCACGACTGCCGCGTGGGCGATACCATCACAAACGCAGCTCGGCCGGCGGAAAAACCAATGCACGGCTATAAAAATCCAAAACCGATGGTATTCGCCGGCATTTACCCGGTGGAAGGCGAAGATTACGACGATCTAAAAGAAGCGCTCGAAAAACTGCAATTGAACGATGCTTCCCTGGTTTATGAACCGGAGACTTCACAGGCTTTGAACTTCGGCTTCCGCTGCGGATTCCTGGGCTTGTTCCACATGGAGATCATCCAGGAACGACTGGAGCGGGAATATAACCTGGATATCGTGCTGACTGCCCCGACTGTAGAATATGAGGTTATCCTGCGGGATGGCAGCTCCAAATTCATCGATTCGCCGGTCGATCTGCCCGATGAGGGCGAGATCGGGGAAATCCGCGAACCCTGGATGGATCTGTGGATCCTCACCCCCACCGAATTTTACGGGGCGGTGATGGAGCTGGTCAAGAAACGCAAAGGCGTTTACATCGAGCAGGATTATCCGGCTCCCAACCGCGTGCAACTGAAATTCGAAGTTCCGCTTTCCGAGATTATCGTGGACTTCTTCGATGAATTGAAATCCAAGACGCGCGGTTATGCATCCATGGATTACCAATTCAAGGAATACCGTTCCGGCAGCCTGGTGAAACTGGAGGTGCTGATCAGTTCTGATCCGGTGGACGCGTTGGCTTCGATCGTGCATAAGGATCAGGCTTATTACAAAGGCCAAAAACTGGTCAGCAAGCTGAAACGCTTGATCCCGCAGCAATTGTTCGAAGTGACAATCCAGGCCTCCTCCGAAGGCCGGATCATCTCGCGCGCCAACGTCAAGCCGCTGCGCAAGGATGTACTGGCCAAGTGCTACGGCGGCGACATCACCCGCAAAAAGAAGCTGCTGGAAAAGCAGAAAAAAGGCAAGAAACGCATGAAGATGATCGGCAATATTGAAATTCCCCAGGAAGCATTCATGGCGGTATTAAAGCTGGAGGAAGATTGAGCAGGGCTAACCCGCTGAGAAAAGCGCTGCGCTGGCTGCCGGGCTTGCTGGTCAGCCTGATTGCAATTTACGTCATTTCGAAATTCATCAGCGGCAAAGACCTGATCGCAGCTTTCCGCGCTTTTACCTGGAGCGATATCCTCATTATCGTAGTACTGAATCTACTGTCGTTTGTGGCGCGCGCGTTGGGCTGGAAAAATTTACTGGAGGGCGTCAGCTTCAAACAGGCTTTTTTAATCGTCAATGAGGGCTACCTTTTCAATAACCTGATTCCCCGCTCCGGTGAAATCGTGCGGTCATTGCTGGTCAGCAGCCTGACCCGCATAAGCGCTTTTCAAGCCGCTTCCAGCGTCCTGGTCGAAAGAGCGCTGGACGTGGTCATCGCAGCGGCCATGTTCCTGCTGACGTTGCCTTTCGTGGTTGAGATGGAAGCGGTTAAAACGGTTGCCTGGGTGTTTTTAATCTGTTTCCTGGCGGCCATCCTGGTCATGGTGGTGCTGGCTTTGCATGCAGATACTGTAAAACAGAAATTGGCGGAATTGAAAATCCGATCCACTTTTATAAAGGAGAGGGTTTTTCCAAAATTCGGCTCTGTGCTGGATGGGTTGGCAACTCTTAAGGACCCGCTAAAATTTTCCAAGAGTATCTTCTGGATCTTATGTTCCTGGGTATGCTGGACGACCCTGCTGTTTTTCGGTATCACGCGTATCACCGGCGCGATCCCTTTGTT
>CAZDUN010000142.1:5137-6474 GCA_964508615.1 uncultured Pelolinea sp.
TTGTTATGGGGCATTTTTTCGCAGGGTTTGTTGGCTCTGGGCATTGCGCTGCCCTCCGCGCCGGCCAGCCTGGGAGTCTATGAGGGCACCATGGTGGCGGCGCTGGCCATTTTCAAGGTTGACCAAAGCGCTGCGCTTAGCATCGCGTTGGTGCTGCATTTCATTCAGATTTTCGTAACGAGCATTCTTGGAATTTACGGGTTGTCGGTCCAGGGGCAATCCATCTCATCACTGCTGGAGCGTATCCGCATCCGCAGGAATTCGACCTCGCATGAAAGCACTGGAGAACAATGAGCAAAAATTATCTGATCACGGGCGGCGCGGGTTTCATCGGCAGTAATTACGCGCGCCGATTGTTGTTGAAGGGAGAAAACGTTACCCTCTTCGATAACCTCTCGCGCAGGGGCGCTGAAAGCAACCTGGCCTGGATCCGGCAAGAGACCAGCAAAGACGCGTTCAATTTCATTCGCGGGGATGTGCGCGACCTTGAGGCATTGCATGCTGCTGTGAAAGGGCAGGATGTCATTGTGCATCTGGCAGCCCAGGTGGCGGTGACCACCTCGGTGGATGACCCTGTTACGGATTTCGAGATCAATGCGCGCGGGACGTTCAACGTGCTGGAAGCCGCGCGCGCCCATGGACGCCAACCGCTTGTGATATACGCTTCCACCAACAAGGTGTACGGCAGCCTGGAGGATTTGGAGATTATCGAGGATGCCACCCGCTACCGCATCCAAAAATATCCCAACGGCATCGATGAGCAGCGCGGGCTGGATTTCCATTCCCCTTCTGGCTGTTCAAAGGGCACTGGCGACCAGTATGTGCACGATTACGCCCGCATCTATGGCCTGCCGACCACTGTGTTTCGGCAGAGCTGCATTTACGGCACGCGCCAATTCGGCGTAGAGGATCAGGGCTGGGTGGCCTGGTTCATTATCGCGGTGATTTTGAATAAACCGATCATGATCTATGGTGACGGCAAGCAGGTGCGCGACCTGTTATTTGTGGATGATCTGTTGGATGCCTACGACGCTGCCATTCAGAACCCAAAAGCCAGCGCCGGGCAGATTTTCAATGTCGGGGGCGGGATCGAGAATTCCATTTCCATATGGAATGAGTTCTCGCCGCTGCTGGAAGCAATTCACGGCGGAGCGATTGCCATTGGAAAATCCGCTTGGCGGCCGGGCGACCAGAAGGTGTATGTCTCGGATATCTCAAAACTCCGCAAAGCTTTGGACTGGCATCCAAAGATTGACGTTCAAAATGGGATCAAAACGCTGTACCAGTGGGTTAAAGAAAATAAAACCCTTTTCGCATAGTTTACGATGAAGATTTTG
>CAZDUN010000143.1:0-6463 GCA_964508615.1 uncultured Pelolinea sp.
CTGACTTCTGCGGGTATCAGCTGCCTGAATTGGGTGTGCCCCACCAGCAGCAGGAGCATGTCCGCGCTTTGGATGGCGTCATCCAATGAAGCGGCTGAAGTGATTCCATTGATTTGAAAATCCGGTTTGAATGGCTCGAACACCGTAACTTGCGCGCCCGCCTCGCGCAGCAGTTCCACAGCGCTGATGGCCGGGGATTCACGCAGGTCGTCCACGTCGGCCTTGTAAGCCAGCCCCAAGGCAGTGATGCGCTTGCCCTGCAAGCCGCCGGCTTTGCGTTGGATGAAATCTACCAGATAGGCTGGCTGGCTGTCGTTCACCTGGCGCGCGCAGCGAATTAATTGGGTAATCCTGGGCGCGGCTTCCACCAGGAACCAGGGATCCACGCTGATGCAGTGCCCGCCTACACCCGGCCCGGGGTTGAGGATGTTGACGCGCGGGTGTCGGTTGGCCAGCCCGATGGCTTCCCAGATATCTACTTGGAACTGGTCAGCCAGGCGCGCGAATTCGTTGGCGGCCGCGATGTTGATATCGCGGTAAGTGTTTTCCATCAATTTGACCATTTCCGCCGTGGTGGCGTCGGTCATGATGATCTCGCCGGTTACGAAGGTGCTGTAGAGCTCCTTGCCGGCTTGTGCGGAGGCGGGTGTGACGCCGCCAATCACGCGTGCGTTCTCGATCAGCTCGCGCAGGATCTGCCCTGGCAGCACGCGCTCGGGCGAGTAGGCCAAATGAAAATCGCTGCCGGCTTTTAAGCCGCTCTTTTCCAGGATGGGCGCGACCACATCCTTAGTGGTGCGCGGCGGGGAGGTGGATTCCAGGATGACCAGGTTGCCGGGTTTCAGGAAAGGCACGATCGATTCTGCCGCGGCGATGACAAAGGAAAGGTCCGCGCGCTTGTCTTCCAGAAAAGGCGTGGGTACGGCGATGATGAAAGCGTCAGCCGATTGCGGCTGGCGGCGCACCACCAGGTTGCCGGATCGCAGCGCCGCCTGCACCAGCGTGCGCAAACCCGGTTCGAACAGGTGCACCTGGCCGTTGTTCAACCCTTGCACGATTTCCGCATTGATATCCACGCAGGTGACTTTCAGGCCGTGGGTGGCGAAGGTGCTGGCCGTGGGCAGGCCGATGTAGCCTAATCCGAGGACGCACAGCGTTTGAAAAGGCACTAAAGAACCTCCAGATTCAAGATTGGATAAACCTCGCCCATATTATCCCATAATTCCGCCGGCCCTCGCCGGCAGCCCTAAAGCCAGAAATGATAGAAATATTCAACTTTCTCAACATGATAACCGCATTTGCTGTACAACCGGCAGGCGGGCAGGTTGTCGCCCTGCGTGACCACCCGCGCGCGCTTCAATCCGCGCTCGCGATACCAGTTCCCCGCGGCGTTCACCAGCGCTTCACCCAGGTGTTTACCCCGCGCGGCGGAATCCACGGCAATCAGCCCGATCTCTCCCCAGCCTTTTTTCCCGGAGACGGTTGCCATGCCATGCGGATGACCTTGCGCGCCAGTCACCAGGATGGCGTCTGCCATCTCGCCGGACAGGCATTTAAACATCCATTCGCGGTAAAGCGCGCGGAATATTTCCGGTGGAAAGCGTGGGTCGCGCGCGAAGCGCGAATACGCGCCGGATTGAAGCGCCAGATCATACAGGATTTCATCCGCTGTTCCGGGCTGGTATTCCTGCGCTACGGCGGGTAGCCCGAGAGGATTGGTTTTTGGTAATACCAAATCCATGGCGAATGTGGTTTTGCGATCCACCAGCAATCCGCCCAGCGGGTTGGTATCGAAGGGCGCTTCGGCGGGGGCGCACCAATAAACCAGCCGCGTGCCCTGCGCGCGTTGGTCATCCAAAAAAACAGCCAATTGCTGCGCGGAGAGGGATTGCGGCAGGATGCGCGCAGTGCGGAAACCGAAAAAGTGTGTGTCCCATTCCAGGAATTGAACGTCCATAATTACCTATAATTATGTCATAAATCGACTTTTGAACAGGAGTAATCCGCATGAAAATATTGGCCCTGGAAAGGGAAAATCCAGTAAGTGAAAAAAGGAAATTCAGCCGTTCCTGCGCGAGGAAGCCCTGGCAGCCTGGCGTCTGACGCAGGCCGGGCAGATGCGCGAGATTTACTTCAATGCCGAGCGGCATACCGTCGTGATTATGCTGGAAACCTCCGGAATGGCAGAAGCGGAAGAAATATTAAATCAATTGCCGCTGGTGCGCGAGAGCTTTATTCACTTCGAACTGATTCCGTTGGCGCCTTATGATGGATTTGCGCGCTTATTCTCCCAAGGTGGGTGAGTACGAGAAAAAGACACACGCTTTGTAAAAAAAAACCAATTCCAGGCGATGGCTGGCACCAGTGCAATAATCATCCAATTTATTCAATAAACCGAAAAGTACTTGACTTTCATTCTGGATTTCTATATAATGAAATTGAGAGCGCTCCCAATTAAAGGTGAGAATTGGCAATACCGGCGCTCGGTTCCAAACGGAGAAAGCGGTTGAACAATCTGACCTTGGAGGATATCGCCAGGAAATGCGGGGTCTCCCGTTCTACCGTTTCGCGCGTGGTCAATAACCACCCCAACGTCAGCGAAAAAGTCCGCAAACGCGTGCAGAAGGAAATCAAAAACACTGGTTTCCGCCCGCATGCCGCTGCCCGCGCACTGGTTTCGCAGCGCTCCTGGACCATCGGGTTGGTGCTGCCGCGTTCCGTGCAATCCTTTTTCACTGATCCTTACTATCCGCGCCTGATCCAGGGCATCGCCCAGGGCTGCAACCAGATGAAATACACATTGGGTTTGTACCTGATCACCGACGCGGAGGACGAGGAAGAGATCTTCCCGCGCCTTTCCCGGCGCGGTTCACTGGACGGCATTCTCTTTCAATCCGACCAGATGGGCGACCAATTGATCGGCAGGTTGGCCGCTTCTGATATCCCCCTGGTGATCATCGGCCGGCCATTCCACAACGAAAACCTCAGTTATATCGACATCGACAACGTTTCCGCCGCCATTTCAGCGGTAAATTACCTGGCCGACCTGGGGCATCAGCGCATCGGAACCATCACCGGTCCGCTCAATACCACGGTTGGAATTGACCGCAAGGCGGGTTACATTCAGGGTTTGCAGGAACGCGGTATACCCGTAAATGATGCGCTGATCGTGGAAGGAGATTTTACCGAAGAAAAAGGATTTGATGGGCTGCTGCGCTTGCTGCCGGCCCGGCCAGAAGCAGTTTTTGCCGCCTCCGACCGCATGGCCTTCGGCGCCATCCGCGCCGCCCGCGAAAAAGGGCTGAATGTGCCTGAAGATATTTCGATTATTGGTTTCGATGATCTGCCGATTTCCAATCCCGTCAACCTACCTCTCACCACCGTTCGCCAGCCGATCTACGAATTTGGCATCCAGGCGGTGGATTTATTGAATGACCTGATCACTAACGGAGCGACGCCTGCGCGGCGCATTATCATGGGAACCGAAATCGTGTCCCGTTCATCCTGTCGAGATAAATTGAGGAAATCCTGAGTTTCAATATATTTTTTTTACAACAACTGGGAGCGATCCCAAAATACCTGAGGAGGTGGTTATTCGAGAGAAAGACACATTTATTTTTGTAGCGGGAAAAACAGAATAATAAAAGGAGAAAAGAAATGCGTAAGATTGTTTTAGCACTACTGAGTGTATTAATTGTAGGCGGCTTCGTGATGAGCTGCGCGCCAGCCGCGGCGGAAGCTCCGGCAGCTGAGGAAGAAGTCGCTGCTGAACCGGCAGCTGAAGAAGCTGCGCCTGTTGAAGAAGCGCCCGCGGTTGTCGATTACCCACGCGAGGAAACGCTCTACACCATGGGCAAGCAGTGGGGTCCACCCACCAGCTGGAACCCCATGCAGCAGGGCTCCTATGCCATGGGTACCATCGGCCTGTGCTATGAGACGCTGTTCCTCTACAATCCGCTGACGGATGAATACATCCCCTGGATTGCTGAGAGCGGCGCATGGTTGGACGACACCACCTATGAATTAAAGATCAAAGAGGGGGTCACTTTCTCGGATGGCGAAGCCTTGACCGCGGACGATGTGAAATTCACCTTTGAAATGGGCAAGAATTTCAAATCAGCTTTCTACAGCGAGTTATGGGCCTGGTTGACATCGATTGAAAAGGTGGATGATTACACTCTGAAATTGACATTTAGCAGCCCCGAATACCAGAAATGGGCCAACTACCTCTACACCGTAGCCATGCTGCCCGAGCACATCTGGTCAACCCTGACGGAAGAACAAGCCATTACCGGCGCCAACCAGCCGCCCCTGGGTTCCGGCCCGTACGTCTATGAAGCGGCGGATGAGTCCAAGGTGGTTTGGGAACGCAATGACAGCTGGTGGGGGATCGAGGAAATGGGCCTCAATATGGCTCCCAAGTTCATCATCGATATCGCCAACATCAGCAACAATGCTGCCCTCGGCATGGTGCTGCAAGGCCAGGTCGATCTGGATAACAACTACCTGCCCGGCATCGCTTCTGTGATCAATGGCGGTTACGGCATCACCACCTACTATCCTGAGGCGCCTTACATGCTGTCCGGCAACACTGCCTGGCTGGTCATGAACCTGAAGAAGGCTCCCATGGACGATGCTGCCTTCAGGCGCGCGGTGGCTTTCGCCATCAAGGTCGAGGATATTGTCACCAAGGACTATGGCAACATCGTGCTGCCCGCCAACCCGACCGGTTTATTGCCCGTTTGGGATAAATTCGTTGACCAGGCGGTTGTGGATGAATTGGGCTTCAGCTACGATCCCGCCGAAGCCAAGAAAATCCTGGCGGATGCCGGTTACAAGGATGTGGACGGCGATGGATTTGTTGAAGCGCCGGATGGCTCCCAGATCGCTTTGGAAATCGGATGCCCGAACGGCTGGTCCGACTGGATGGTGGCGATCCAGATCATTTCGCAAAGCCTGAAAGAAGTGGGGATCAATGTGGAACCGGTTTACCCGGATTACAGCGCTCTGACTGCCGGTTTGTATGGCGGCGATTTCGACATGGTCATCAACAACGACGTTCAGATCAGCAACACGGTTTGGGCGTACTACAACTTCATCTTCTATCACCCGATCAAGGAACAGATGATCTCCGGCACCGGCAACTACGGTCGCTACGAGAACCAGGAAGTCTTTGACCTGGTGGATCAACTGGACGCTACCCCAATCGATGATGTTGCAGGCATGCAGGCCATCATTTCCGAGATCCAGCGCATCCAGCTGACGGATTTGCCCATGATCCCGTTGTGGTATAACGGCGTATGGTCGCAGGTCAGCAATACCTATTGGACCAATTGGCCGTCTTCAGCTGAAGGCGCTCCCAAGTACCTTCCCGCAACCTGGAACGGTTACTGGAATATGGGCGCGGTGCTGATGCTGGCTGAACTGCAGTCCACGGCTGCGGAGTAAACGCTCCTGAATCATGCCGTCCCTTCTGGTACAAATAGGAGGGGCGGCATATTTTTTCCTGATCAAAGGAGGATAAGTGAAACGCTATTTTCTCCGCAAGCTGTTCATCTACCTGTTGACTTTTTTTATCGCGGTAACCATTGACTGGATGATCCCGCGTTTCATGCCGGGTGATCCGGTGCTGAACATGCTGGCCAAAGCCGGTTCAGTGCATGCCGAGGCGCAGGAGGTCATGTACGGATACCTGACCACGGCCTTTGGGTTGGATTTGCCGATTTGGCAGCAATACCTGAATTTCTGGAACGCGTTATTTCACGGCGACCTGGGCGTGAGCGTGCTGCAGTTCCCCAGGCCCGTGGTTGACGTGATCAAGAGCGCCATTCCTTTTGACCTGCTGCTGCTGATCCCGTCCATCCTGTTGAGCTGGATCGCGGGCAATAAATTCGGCGCGTTCGCCGCCCGGTCCAAACGGATGGATAACACGCTGCTGCCGGTCGGGTATATTCTGACGGCGACGCCCTATATGTGGCTGGGCATTCTGCTCGGTTGGATTTTTGCAATTATTCTGAAAGTTTTTCCGATTTCCGGGGCATACAGTTACGCGCTGAAACCAGCCTTAACCTGGACTTTCGTTCTCAGCGTGCTGGAACACTGGATCCTGCCGTTTGCTTCGCTTTTTATTGTCATGTTCGGGGGTTGGGCAATCGGCATGCGCAATATGATCATTTACGAGCTGGAAGCAGATTACGCCCATTACCTGGAAGCGCTGGGCGCGCCCAAACGACTGATCCGCAAGTACGCTTACAATAACGCCCTGCTGCCGCAGCTCAGCGGGTTGGCGCTGAAACTGGGCGTGATCGTGGCCGGCGCCATGGCCACCGAGATCGTGTTTTCTTATCCCGGCATCGGCTATCTGATCCTGGCCGCCATCCAGAACCAGGACTAAATCTTGCTGCAGGTCTGCTTCCTGTTCATCATCCTCGGCGTCCTGCTGGCCAACTTTGCCATCGACGTG
>CAZDUN010000144.1:0-6432 GCA_964508615.1 uncultured Pelolinea sp.
AGCCAACTGGTTGGCCTGCTCGTCCCAGCCGTATTTAGCCTCCGGCCGATCAGCGCTTTGGGTGAAGTGGTTGACCGCTTCCGCCAGGGCGAAGATGCCGGCATAGGCGCTGAATTTGTTCTGCTGCAGGTAGCCCTCTTCCACCCAGTAATTGTGCTCGAACCAGCGCGCGTCTTCGACGATGTAGCGCACGCGGCTGGCGATGATCTCCATCCAGCTCTGGCCGATGCGCGGCAGGGTTTCATCCAGGAAGCGCTCGGGGTCGCTGCCGGAATATTCGGCGGCTTTCTTCAAATTCAGGCGCACCAGCGTGTAAATGCCGCCGCGCAGGCGCATGGCATTATAGCAGGACGCGATCACGTAATCCTCGCCCCAGTCCTTGAGCATGGCCGGGTGGTTGAGGAAATACGGCTTGGTGACCTGCAAAGCGTTGGAAACCGCCTGCAGGGCAAAATCCTGCGGGGTGAGCTTGGGATCATAGCGCAGCGTCAGGTTGGTGATGGTCTTCAGCTCGGCGTCCAGCTCCAAGAGCATCCGCCCGGTGCGGCTGGCAGCCGGGCCGAGGTTGGCGTGCACGAAGCCGCTGGGGTTCAAGCGGTCGACCAGCAACCAGAACGAACGCAGCACCTGCCGCGCGGTTTTGGGCGGGACGCTCTCGATGTAGGGTTCCAGCAGTTCGTCCAGCCGCCCGATGAACACCGGCAGCGCCTCAGTGGGGAAATACTTGTAAGCGGTCAGCAGGCTGGCAGTAGCCTCGAACAGGTCATTGGCCGGTTTCAGTTCCAGGAAAGCGCTGCCGCTGCGCAGCAGGCGCTGGTAATCCGGCGCGGCGTAACGCGGATGGTAGTGGGCAGCGCCCTCGCTCAACAGGCAGATTATGCCCGAGCGCACCAGCTCGGCCGCCTCGGCGGACATGGGCGGGTAGGGCTGGCTGGCCATTGCCATGGCGGCCAGCGTATCGCGCTTTTGTTCGTAGATCAGGTCATGCGCGTGGATGGTATCCGCCACGCATTTCTTGAACTGCCCGATTGTCGCGGCAGTCAAACCTTCGCTTAGATTTTCAAATTCAAAAAAGGGCTCGGGTAATTTTCCGGTTTCCATAACGCTAATCCTCGCTTGCACTTTTATTATAACGAACGTTCCACCTGCGCCAGGCCGGCGGCTTTGGCGATCTCCACCAGGCTTTCCATGCTTTCATCGCTGGGCGAGGCCCAGTGCGCCGCCGCGCCGCTGGCACCGTGCGGGCGGAAGCGCAGCAGCCTCAGGCGGATGCGCACATCGATCTCGGCCAGGAACTGGGCCGTGCGACGCACATCCGCTTCGTCCGCGCTGAAACCCGGCACGATCACCTGCTGCACGGCATACAGCTTGCCCTGCTTATGCAGATAGCGGATGCTCTCCAGCACCGGCCCCAGCGGCTTGCCAGTCAATTGCTCGTGCTTGCGTGGGTCACTGGCTTTCAGGTCCACCATGGCCATATCCAAAAATGGCAGCAGCGGCGCGTAGGCCTGCCCTCCGACGAAGCCATTGGTCTCGATCAGGGTGGTCAGGTTCGAGTTGCCTTTGACCAGCTCGAAAAACGCCGCTGTGAAAGGGATTTGAAGAGATACTTCCCCGCCCGAAACGCTGACTCCCGAGATGAACGGGCTCAACGGCGCGATCTGCCCCCACAACTGCCGCGGGCTGCAGCGGGTGACGCGCGGCGAGCTGAAGTGCGGGCAGGTTTGGATGCAGGTATCGCATTCCACGCACAGGGCCTTATCCCAAAGCACGCGCCCCTGCTTCATGCTCAGGGCGCCCTGCGGGCAGGTCTCCACGCACAACCCGCAATCGCAGCAGAAATTAATGGTGAAAGGGTTGTGGCAGTACAGGCAGTGGAAATTGCAGCCCTGCACGAAGATCACGGCGCGGTTGCCCGGCCCGTCCACGAAGCTGCGCGGGAGGATGTGATTGATCAGTCCTGTAATTTCAGCCATATCCAGATAAATAATACCGTTTAAATAATTCCAGCGATATTAGCATGCCTGCACGCCTTTGGCGATCAACGCTTGCGCCAGGCTTTCGATCTCAGTAAAAGCGGGCAGCGTTGTGGCCGCGCCGATGTGGCCTACCTTGAGCGAGCCGGCCGCCATGCCCCAGCAGACGCTTTCCGCCAGGTTCAACCCCCGATGCAAGCCGTACAGCAAACCCGCGCGGAAGGCGTCGCCTGCGCCGGTGGCGTCCACCACCGCGACCTTGGGCGGCCGCGCGCTGAAAGCCGCGCCGTCCCGGTCGATGGCGAAAACTTCCTCCCCGCCGTCGGTGGTGATGACGATGCCCTTGCTGATTGCCTGTAGCTGGCGGGCGTGCGCGCGCACGTCCGCGCCGGGGAATTCGCTGCGAATATACGATCCGGAATTGGTGAGGATGCTGGTGAATGGCAGGGCGGCGTGCTCCGGCCAGATCACGTCCCCGATGGCCGTCTGCACGCCGGCGGCATGAGCGGTTTGGGCGGCGTGCAGGCGCTCCGGCCCGCCGTACAGGTCCAGCGCCAGAAAACGCGCGCCGCGCGTCATTTCCAGCGTGAAAGGCGTTTTGGGGGTTTGCGGGTAATAAAAGATCAGGAAGGAGCGTTCCCCGTCCGGCGTAACAATGGCGCGCGTGAAGGGCGTGGTCAGGCCCGCGATCACCTCGAGCGCGCTCAAATCCAGGCCTGCATGCTGGCGCAGCCATCCGAGCAGTTGGCGGCCGAAGGTGTCATCGCCAATGGCATTGCCGCTCACCCCCACCGCCACGCCCAGCCGCGCCAGCCACCCACCCGTGTTGGCGGCCGCCCCGCCGATGTGATCACTTTCGTGGCTGGGGAAGATGGCCACCTCCGGCGATGGCAGCCGGTCAGCCTGGATGATGTTATCCACGCCGATTTCGCCGTAACAGAAAACAGATAATGCCTGCATAATTCTCCTCCGGTTGACCTCATAGCCGCTCGATGAACGACCAGATCAACTTCCTGCACTCCTCCACGCGCGCCTGCGTGATGACAGAAAGGTTTTGTCCATCACCAGCTTGCGCTGGTTCGAGCACGGTCGCGCCTTCCGGCAGATCGCTGCCATTGGAAACAGTAACCCGCGCGGGCTGCCCGCTGAAAAGCTCCGGCCGCAGCAAGTATGCCGCTGCGGCGGCGTCGTGCAGGGCGCAGCCGTCTTTTTCCCAGCCCATGGCTTCCACGCGCCCGATCCAGCCTGCGGCTTGCTCCTTGAATAATCGTATCGCCGGATTGCTTTCAGCCAGCGAGGCGAACTCGTCGCGCGAGAAAGCTATCCGGCGCGTGATCTCCAAACCCAGCAGCGTCAACGGCCAGCCGGCTTGCAGCACCATCTGCGCGGCGGCTGGGTCGCAGCGCATGTTGAATTCCGCTTCCCGGCTGTTGAACGATCCACCCATAGCGATCACTGCTTTCACCAGTCCGGCGATCTCGGGCGCGTTTTGCAGCGCCAGGGCCAGGTTGGTCAGCGGGCCGATCGCCAAAACGGTCACCTGGCCGGGATGCGTGCGCGCCAGCTCGATCAGCAGCTGCGAAGAAGTTTTCGCAGGCTTCATATACGCGCCAGGCGGCGTGGGGCCGTAGCCGGCCTGCCAGTCCGCGAACCAGCCCAGGTCGCCCTGCAGCGGCGCGCTCGCGCCCGTGGCAAGCGGGATATCCGTCCGCTTCAGCATCTGCAGCAGGCGCGCCAGGTTGGCATCCACATCCGCAACCGGCGCGTTGCCGAACACACTGCCGATCCCGCCCAGCGTGACCTGCGGGCTGCCCAACAGCATGAACAGCGCCGCGCCGTCGTCGATCTCCGCGCCGGGCGTGCCCAGGCTGATATCCGTATCCAGGTAAACCAAAAAATCTTCCATCGTTCGGCTGATTATTAAATCAGGGGTGCAAGCGATCTGCACCCCTGAATGGAACAGGTTAACCTTGGCCGCGTCAGGCTGCTTCCTGGCGCTCCTCGGCTTTCAATTGCGCGCGGAAGTGCCTTCTGGCAGTGGTCTCGCGCACCTTTTCACGCAGCGCGATCGAGATCAGCACGATCAGCGTGGCGAAGTTGGGCAGCAGTTCGATCAGGTTGGGCGGCAGGTCGGTTACGTTCTGGATACGCACCGAAAAAGCTTCGGTAACGCCGAAGAACAGGCTGGCCAAGAAAGTACCGACCGGGTGATTCCCCCCAAACAGCGCCGCGGCGATGGCCGTCCAACCGCGTCCGTTGCTCATGTTGCGGGTGAAGAGCTTCAGGTGGCCGATGGACAGGAAAGCCCCGCCCAAAGCTGCCAGCATGCCCGAAATGACCAGCGCCAAAGACTGGATCAGGGTCGAGTTGATGCCGACTGTCTCGGCTGCCTGTTTGTTCTCGCCCACCGCCCGGATGTGCCGGCCGAATTTCATCTTGTAGAGCACCACATACATCACGATGGTCATGAACCACGAAAAGTACACGATGATGTTGTATCCGCTCAAAATGCCGCCGATCACCGGGATATCTCTGATCAGCGGAATTTCGATGTCAGGAATACGCACGATGCTCGGGTCGGACCAGCTGCCCACGTTGCCGAACATGATGCGCATCATATACACGGTCAGCTCCAGGATGATCAGGTTGAATGCGATCGCCAGGATGACCAGGTCAACTTCATATTTATGATATAGAAAAGCAAACAGCGCGCCCAGCAGGCCGCCAGTCAGCATGGCGACCAGCAAACCGAGATAGGAATTGCCCAGGTAGTAAGCGGAAACAATGCCGACGAACGCGCCCATCAGCATTTTGCTTTCCAGCGCCAGGTTCAACACGCCGGATTTATTGCAGAGCGCGCCGCCCAGCGCCGCCAGGATCAAAGGGGTGGCCAGGCGGATGCCGCTATTTGCCAATTCAATCGTGAAGATGCTGAAGAATTCTCCCATTAGTTCCCTTCTCCCTTCGCTTTTTGTTTTTCAGGCTTCTTGAACCATGCGCTGACCCGCTCGATGTTATTTTCGTAGAACTTCCGGGCCGCGACGAACAGGATGATGAAGCCAATGATGGTGCCGCCCAGTTCACGCGGGATGCCCAGCTTCAACTGCAAACCGAGCTGCGCACCGAGCTCCAGACCGGCGAACAGGATGGCCACGATGAACACGCCGAAGGGATGCGTTTGCCCGAGAATGGCGGCGGTCAAGCCGTCGAAACCCAGGCCGGTCGAAAAACCGGTCATGATGCGGCGGTGTACGCCCATCACCTCCACCGCGCCGGCCAGGCCGGCCAGGGCGCCGCTGATCAACATGGCGCGCAGGGCGGCTTTATCGCTCGGCACACCACCATACAGGGCGAAGAACTTCGATTGCCCGGCCATGCGCTGTTCATAACCCGCCTTGGTCTTCCACAGGTAGACAAATATAACAATCACCGCGATGACCGCGATGATGAAACCAAAGCCCCATTTCGCGCCCGGCAGGAAAGTGGGCAGTTGCGCGGTTTCGTCGATGATGCGGGAATGCGCCGTTGTGGAAACATCGAAGCGCATCGGGAATTGCACCATGTACTCGATGAACAGGACTGCCACCGCGTTCAGGATGATGGTCGCCAGCAGTTCGTTCACGCCCAGCTTGACCTTCAGCACTCCGGGGATGTAAGCGTAAGCCGCGCCGGCGGCCATGGCCGCCGCCAGGATAACGATTTGGTGGACGATATTGGGTAAGTGGATGGCATAGCCCAGGTAACCGGCCACCACCGCGGCCATCAGGTATTGCCCTTCCTGGCCGATGCAAAACATGCCGGAGCGGAAAGCCACCACCGCAGCCAAACCGGTCAGGATGATGGGCGTGGCGCGCTCGAGCGTGGTAATGATGGCACAGTTGCCAATCTTCTGGCAGCCGAAGGCTTTGCTGAACAGGATGCCGTAAGATTCTAGAACCGGCTTGCCGGTGATCGCGATCAGGACAGCCATCAAGACCAAACCGGAAAGGATCGCCAGTATCGGGACAAGAATCGCGTCAAGAATTTTTCTCAGTTTCTTGTTTTTCATTTCTATGCCTTTCCCTATTCCGCGCTCAGCTTGCCGCCGGCCATCAAGATGCCGACTTCTTCCTCGCTGGCAGTCTTGGCGTCCAGTTCGCCCTGGATCTCGCCGCGGTAGAGCACCAGGATGCGGTCCGCCAGGGACATGATCTCATCCAGTTCCACCGAGACCAACAGCACGCCCGCTTTTTTGTCGCGTTCCTGGATCAGGGTTTTATGCACGAATTCGATGCTGCCCACATCCAGGCCGCGCGTGGGTTGATTGGCAATGATGAATGACGGGCTGCCGGAGAGTTCGCGCCCGACCACCACCTTTTGCAGGTTGCCGCCGGAAAGCATCGAGATATCCTCTCCGGGTTTGGCAGCCGCGATGGAAAACGAATTCACGACCGTTTCTGCGAATTTGCTGATGGAC
>CAZDUN010000145.1:0-5075 GCA_964508615.1 uncultured Pelolinea sp.
CGGGATGAAAAGATGAAAGTATTGCGCTCATTCCGCCCGATGCAGGCAGCGGCAGCGCTGAACAACACGCTCAGGGGTCAATATGGCGCTGGAACGGTCAATGGTCAGCGCGTTAAGTCTTATTTGGACGAGGAGCGCGTTGCGCCGGCTTCCACAACCGAAACTTACCTGGCTGCCAGGTTGTTTATCGATAACTGGCGCTGGGCAGGCGTGCCATTTTACATCCGCAGCGGTAAAATGCTGCCTGCTCGCGAAACTGAGATTGCCATCCAGTTCAAACAGGTGCCGCTTTCATTGTTCGACTGGAAAAACATGGCTGGAGAGGCGCCCAACGTGCTGGTCATGCGCCTGCAGCCGGATGAAGGCATCAACCTGACCCTGGGAGCCAAATTGCCCGGCCCGATCAACCAGATCGCGCCGGTGAATATGGAATTCTGTTATCAGGATGCTTTTGGCGCGGAACCGCCGGAAGCCTATGAACGCCTGCTTTTGGATTGCATCCAGGGTGATCAGACCCTCTTCACGCGCACTGATGAAGTGATCGAGCAATGGCGTTTTGTGACCAATATTATAAGAGCCTGGGAAGAGAATCCCATAAAGCAGCTGCCGCAATACGCGCCGGGCAGTTGGGGGCCGGTCGAAGCCGACCAATTTATTCAACGCGATCACCGCGCCTGGCGAAAACCGGGCGAAAAGGGCTAAAGGCGGCTGTTGCAGTTCGGGCAGACAGATTCGGAGGGAAGCACGATATAGCCGCAGTTTTTGCAGGTGCTGGGCTGGGCGTCGCCCAGCGGAGCGCCGCAGGCCGCGCAGCTGGGCGCTCCGGCCGGGTTGGCGGTCAGGCAGTAAGCGCACATCACGCGGTGCAGGCGCTCGGAAAGTTCGAAGCCGCTGCCCAGCACTTTGGCGTTGGCAGTCAACACTTTCCAGGCTTCATCCGCCAGTTGGATGGATTCCAGGTCCTGGGCGATGTCATCGATACGGCTTAAGAGATTCAATGGATTGCGCATGGCAGCCAGCGCGGAATAACCCAGGCTGGCAGCCACGCCAACCCAGGCTTGCTGGCTGGCCTGCACTGCAACGCCGTCCGCGACGGCCTGAAAGGTGAAAGTCAAAGCGGTGTTCCCGCCTGAGGAACGGTCGTCGCGGGTTTTGATCTGCACGATCATGCTATCGTCGGATTGAAATTGGCGCACGGCCAGGTTGCCGCGGTTGAAATGCACCAGCAGGCAGGCTGCCAGATCGTCAACAGAAAAATCACCATGAAAAATGCGCTGTTCCATATCAATCGATTATAATCTTTTACTCATAAAAGGTTGAGAATGAAATATAAATGGACTTTGTTTACGGGTATCAGTGTTCTCATAATGCTTTTATCCCTGAAAACTGGCCTGGTTGAGGCGCAAGCCATCCTGCAGCAGCCTACCGGATCCATTCCAACGGTTACGGGAACGCCCAGAGGAGTGATGGTGACCGTTCCTCTGGACCAGGAGTACGTCAACGTCCGCTCCGGGCCAGGCACGCTGTATGACCTGGTGGGCAGGTTGGTAGCCGGACAGGAAGCAGCCGTCTTGGGAAGGTCGGAACAAGGGGAATGGCTGCTCATTCAATATTATGGCGGCCCTGAAAATCAAGGATGGATTTATGCCGCAACTATAAATCTTTCCCCTGGCGAAGTGCCCATCGTGGAAATACCGCCCACGCTGACGCCGCTGGTGACCAACACCATCAACCCAACCCTGGCAGCGCAATTTCTGACCACGCCCATCCCCACGCGCCTGGCGACTTTCACGCCGGCTGAATCGCTGGTTGTGCCGACCTATGCAGACGTGGCACGCACTGCATTTTTTGGCGGTATACCCATGGGATTGGTGATCATTCTCATCGCCGGAATGGGCACTATCCTGGCTTTACTATCCATCATTCGCAGCCGATAAAAGGCTGTTGTGCTTGCTGAGCAAAACACCATTCAGATAGGAAGGCCTCATCCAGCGGTTGACCCGCCGGGTCACTGAAAAAGCAGCTTCGATCTGAGCTTTGGCTTCTTTTACCACTTGTTCACCATAAGCGATGGCTTCATCCACATCGACCAGGTCGGCAATAGAATATTTATATACCTTGGGCTGCAAGAGTACATCCGGTTTTTCCATCCTCAAGCGCAACTCCGCGATCATGTTGGACGTGATGTCGATGGAATCGATGAAAACCTTCATGGCCTGGCTTAAACGTAGCTGCGTAAACTGGTGCACCAGGAATTCCGGAATAGGAACGTAAGGTGGTACGGCAATGCGCGCGGAATCCTGCCATTCGCTGGATGGCACGGACAGACACACCGCCACGCTGGGGTAGTCAGGTGCCAGCCAACGCGCCACCGAAACAGGCACCGGGTCGAGCACGCCGCCATCCACCAAATTCATGCTGTCCATGCGCACCGCTGGAAACAGGCCGGGAATAGCTGAAGTGGCTTGAATGGCCGGCAGCAGCCTGCCAGAATCGAGCAAAATCTCCTGTCCGGAATTCACATCCACCGCTGTGGCGATAAAAGGAATTTTCAATTCTTCGAAGGTGGTATCACCAATTTTTTCGCGAATCAGCTTAAAGAGACCCTGCAGACCGATCAGGGAAGGGCTGTCGCTGGATGCCCGGTTGATCAGGTTAGGGATTTTTAATTTCTTCGAGAAATCTTCCATTTCAGCAGTTGAGTATCCCGCGCAGAACATTGCTCCCACGATTCCGCCCACGCTGGTGCCCGCTACCGCGGCAATTTCGTAACCCTCTATTTGAAGCTGGCGGATGACGCCGATGTGAGCGAATCCTTTAATCCCGCCGCCTCCCAATGCCAATGATATCTTTTTCATATTTATTAATACGAGCCTTTGCTGGTTTGGTTTTCACATTGGGCTTGATACTAAATGATTTCCTGTAAGCAGACAAGGATTTTGGATAGATTCTCAATATTGACTGGCATATATTTCTGATTCGCGTATATTGGATGTTAAAATTAGCGCATGGGTAAGAAGATCATCGCGACCAATCGCAAAGCAAGATTCGAATACTTTTTATTGGAGGATTTCGAAGCTGGCATTTCATTGAAGGGCAGCGAGATCAAATCCATCCGCGCCGGACAGATCAGCATTGCCGAATCCTATATCCAGATCGACGGGAGCAATGCCTGGCTGATCAACGCGCACATCGCACCGTACGATCCCGCCAGCCGGGAAAACCATGATCCCAAGCGTAAACGCCAACTGCTGCTGCATAAAAAAGAGATCTTGAAAATCTGGCAGGATATTCGCAGCAAGGGGTTGACAGTTATACCCACGGAAGTGTATCTGAAAGAGGGAAAAGCAAAGATAAGAATTTCTTTGGCGAAAGGCAAGAAACTGTACGACAAGCGCCAGGAAATCGCCAAAAAAGATTACCAGAGAGATCTGGAAAGAGAAAGACGAAAGTAAGAACAATCCTGGATAACAAGGTGACTGCATGATAAGTTTGGATGGGCATACGCTGAGTATTGGTGAACTGGAAAACGTTTCCCGAAATCAAGAAAAAATTGAACTCTCTAGCACTGCAATTGAATCGATCAAAAAATCCCAGGAAAGATTGAATGCCATCATCGCGCAGGGCAAGCCGGTATACGGATTAAATACCGGTTTTGGTATTTTCGCGGATCGCACCATCACGCCCCAGGAGCGCCAGCAGCTCAACCGCAACCTGATCCTCAGCCACGCGGTGGGCACCGGCGGAGAACTGCCGGAAGATGTGGTGCGGGCGGCCATGCTGGTGCGCGCGAACACGCTGGCCAAGGGGTATTCAGGGATCAGCCGGGATCTGGTACAAGTTTTGCTGGATATGTTGAACCGCGGCGTGACGCCTGTGGTCTATGCCAAAGGTTCGCTGGGTTCCTCCGGCGATCTGTGCATGCTGGCGCAAATGGCCATGGTGGTTAGCCGCATGGATGGGGAAAAAGAAACAGAAACCGCTTGGGCATATTTCAGCGGTGAAAAGCTCTCAGGGGCTGAAGCGATGAAAAAAGCAGCAATCGAACGCGTCATTTTAACCAATAAAGATGGCCTGGCTTTGATCAATGGCGCAACGTTCTCCACGGCCATGCTGGCCCTGGCAGCGTTTGACAGCCATTATCTTTGCCGCCTGGCGGATTTGGCAGCCGCCCTGTCTTTCGAGGCACTGCTGGCGCGCACCGATCCGCTGCATCCGCAAATTCATGCCGCGCGCGGTTTAACCGGCCAAATGGAGTCGGCTGCCAATATTTCGCACATGCTGACCGGAAGCACTTTTGTGAATTCACAGCATCAGGTGCAGGATGCTTATTCGCTGCGCTGCGCCCCCCAGGTGCATGGTGCCGTGCGGGATACGCTGACTTTTGTCTCGGATACCGTAACCCGCGAGATCAATGCCGCCACGGATAATCCGCTGGTGGTCGAAGACGGCCTGGCGGTCTCCGGCGGGAATTTCCACGGTGAGGCGGTGGGCATGGGTGCGGATTTCCTTTCGATCGCGCTTTCCGAGCTGGGCAGCATATCCGAGCGGCGTACTTTCCGCTTGATGGATAGTAACCTAAATCTCGGTCTGCCTGCCATGCTGGTGGGGGATGCTGCCAAGCAAGGCCTGAACTCCGGTATCATGATGCTGCAATATACGGCTGCAGCATTGGCGCTTGAAAATCAGACGCTCAGTTCGCCGGATTCCGTGCGCTCGCTGCCAACCTCCGCCAACCAGGAAGATTTCAATGCCAATGCGGCCAATGCCGCCAACCATGCCCGGCAAATTCTGGAAAACACAAGCCGCATCATTGCCATCGAAATATATTCCGCCTGCCGGGCAATCGATTTACGCATGCAGGCAGATCAGAAGTTAAAATTGGGCAAGAGTACAGACAAGTCATATAAAATGATTCGTGAAGTGATCCCTTACCAGCCAGGCGACGCTTATTGGAAGGAAGAAGTTGACCGACTCCACGATTATCTGTTCAGACAAGATGGATTCCGCGCAGCGTTATATGATGCGGGTTTGACAAAACCATGAAATGAGGGTATTGATTAAGCATGTTTGAT